>JAHDBA010000039.1 GCA_020630615.1 Myxococcota bacterium
GCTTTTTCGCACTCAAGATGGTACTTGATGCATATGCCTCGCGCAGTGAAGAATGCACGCGTGACCTTTTGTATTTCAAGCCAAGTGGGCTGCGCGATGGGATGTACCTTTTGCGCAACGGGCCATATGGGGCTTGTTCGAAACCTCGCAGCCCATGAGATTGTGGAGCAAGTTCTATTACTTATGGCCAAGTTCGGCCCTGAAAGCGGAAAGCTCGTCAATATTGTTTTCATGGGTATGGGCGAGCCTCTTGCGAACCTTGATGAGGTTGAGCGCGCAATTAAGATTTTGTGTCATCAAGATGGTCTTGGTGTGGGTGAGCGACGCATCACCGTTTCGACATCTGGAATTGTTCCAGGGATACGCAGGTTGATGACCCTGAGCCCCCGCCCCTTGCTTGCCTTAAGTTTAAACGCGTCATCCAACTCACAACGCGCTAAGACGATGCCGGTGACGCTCAAATATAACTTAGAGGCACTTCAAAAGGTATTGCTCGATTGGCCTTTGCGAAATCGTGAACGTATCACGCTAGAATATGTTTTACTTGCGGGCGAAAATGACAGCGAAGATGACGCGCGAAGACTTGCAGAGTTTGCACGCCCCATCTCACACATGGTGAACCTGATCCCGTTGAACGAGCATCAACTCTCGAGCCACGAGCGCCCAAGGAGCGAGAGTATCGATCGCTTCTGCAACTGGCTTTATGAAGAAGGTATTAAGTTCACGTGTCGATATTCTCGCGGCCAAGATATCGACGGCGCATGTGGGCAGCTCGTAAAGCTCACTTGAGTGATACACCAACACATTGACTTAACAATCTAAACGCGCTGATAGATGCTTACGCGAGTCAGCTAACCCGAGCAGCGTGAAGCTCACCCATTAAAGGAACAAGAACCCACTCTTCAATATGCCCTTTTGTGGACTCGACTGCCAACACAAAGCCCGTAGTCGCACCTAAGCCATGAATCTTCACCTTTTCGCCATCTCTTGTACTCAGGTCGATATTGCTAAGTATAGCTCTTTTTCTGTAGTTAGTCGGACCCGCTTGGTTCGCACCATTGAAATATGTTGAGAGCTCTTCGACTTTGGAATTTCTTGCTCCAACAATAGTAGAGTTTGGCGAGCTTGCCACAAAAGAAACTAACTCTGCTGTGGAAATCCCTCTTTCTAAGTCCAATGGCATCGTATGCGAATGCCCAGATCGTGAAGCAAAGGGGCTCTTCGCTTGAGCATTAAGAAGCATTGAAGCAATTCCATTGGCTCGAGGCTCAATAACGTCTTCTTCATAGGTCACCATTAGACTCCCCAGAGTTGAACTATCTTTCTTATCTTGTTTGTCTATAATTCTGTCACAGAAAGTGTGCGCATGCTCTCGCAACTGCGCCATTGTAACGTCACCGCTGGACACCTCCCGTTGTACTGATCTCGTCAAAAGTCAGGTAAATGACTCAAGCCGAGTCCTTACAATATCGATATCTCTTACCGAGGTTGCATAAGGAGCAATTCGCAGAAACGTGAGCGCCAATAAAAGCTCCGTCAGAAGTGCAGCGTCAACGCTTGGACCCACCAGTTCCGCAGCGACCTTCATAAAACGCTGAACCAAAAACCCTCGGACACTTGCCGATACGACCTTCCCATGCCGCGAATACCACAACCCCCGTAGGTCTTGGAAGAGTTTTGAAACATCTGGCATGGGGTGTTCATGGTAGTTGTCCAAGAAGTCCAAGAAGACCACTCGGCCTGAGCTATCAATCATCATATTCTCAAAGGTCAGATCACCATGACACCATGCTGCGTCCAAATCATGACCTTCGATCAAAGCGATTTTGGCACGAAGAGCATCACAGTACGAAAGCGTCCAAGGGCACTTCTCCTCAACCGCATCTATTTTTGTGTGAAGGGACTCAGAAAACGAAGTACGCGGCGGAAAGAGGGACTCCTCTTCGGATGCCCATCGTAAATACTCCGATATGAAGCGCCCAAATGCTTCAACCTCTTGATAGGACGCCCGCTGTAGAAAACTCACGCCATCCAAACCGACGATGCGTTCCATATCAAAATAAAGGCGTCCACCGATTTCACCCTCGCCCAGGATTTCAGGTGTCAGAACTTTTGAATCTTCGCCTCTTTGCATAAACCATTTTTGTTTATCCAACTGTTTGTTCAAGCGGATATTGCCCTCGAGCGTTGGGCTTTGTTTGCGAACAAAAGATGTACCGCTTTTTTTCTGAATCAGAAAAACGTCAACCCCAGATAAACCTTTAAGAGGGCGAATGCGGTCCCCCTTCTTTAAGTCTGGGTAGACACGTTCATGCACCATGACTCGTAACCTCAGGGAGCGTCATTCTATCAACTCGAATGCATAAAGCGCCGGCTGCAAGCGCGCTTTTCTCGCCTGCATCGCTATCTTCAAAGACAAGGGTTTCTTGGGGGGCTACTCCAAGCTTGTTCATTGCCAAACAATAGGGTTCCGGCCATGGCTTTCCGTGTTGTACATCTTCTCCGCAAACGAGGATATCCAAGGTTTTTAAGAGCCCGAGCCGTACTAACAAAATCTCGACACCGGCTCTGGCCCCCGAGGTAACAATCCCAACCCTGGTGTCTTGACCCACCGCATGCCGCAAGATTCGCATCGCCGGCAAGATCGGAATCTCACAGCGTTCAAACACGCGATTAATTTCTTCCTTCTTGAACCGGTGAAGTTCTGAAGTCGACAACTCACATTTTTGACCCTTCAAAAACAGTGGAATGGTTTGATGCGCAGGCCCACCGATTGACGCATAGAAGTGAGACTCCGACAATGTGAGTCCATGCGCTTCAAAGACTTTGATATAGGCAGCGCAATGCATTGGCATCGTATCCACCAATGTCCCATCAAAATCGAACAGCCAGGCTCTATCCTTCACATGCATGGTGGGAATCATCCTTTTTCCAACACACCAAAAGCTACCATAGCTTTTCTCAAAGGGTAAACTCTTTGGTGATGCGGCCCAAAACACGATATAATGAACGCGCGGACGAGGTTTAGCTTGTCCTAAAGGAGCCTCATGGCGACGACTAAAACGCGGGAACCCTTCGGCCAATGGCTCTTTCAAAGTGCTTGGGTCGCAGCGATTCTTCTGGCAATCGAGATTGTGGTCTTTCCACGAGCAGCTCTTCCTGAACTCTTTAGTCTCGAAAGCATTTCCCATCTTCTTACGACTTGCGGCTTATCGGCGATATTTGTTTCACTTTTGCACAGGCTTCTCCTGCGACTTGGTCTTATCGTGATCCTTATCGCAAAAGCTTACGCGATGTCTTCCTACAATGCGGTATTCAACACACTGCCACACATTCAGACTCTCATGAACCAAGGAGGAGAAGGAGCTTCTGCTGCACAATATGGATTCGCCATATCGAACCATCTCTTAATCCTTGCTGTGCTCATCGCCTGCATTCCTCTTCTTATTATAAAGCTTCGAAATCGAAAGTTGACTTCGCCTTTTTCCCGGTTCGTGTGGAGTACCGTTTTCACGGCGTGTGTCATGATTATGGCAGACACCCAATTTTCGCTTCGTCGCTCCGTGGGACATTCCACTGACGCGCTTGCAAAGACAGTGGGTATCGTACCAGCTTGGGTTCTTCAACTCGTACTCGAGCCTACTCCGTCACCCGCGATATCCGCACTTCATAGCGCAAATGCGTTCTGCGATGAGCTTGAGTGCTCGCTCCCACTTAGGGTCCCCGTACGCGATCGCGTTCTGGTACTTCAAATCGAAAGCCTCGAGTTTGGGGTTCTGAATCAGAACATCAACGGGAAAAAAGCAACGCCTTTTATCGATTCGATATTAGAGCGCTCTCTTGTGCTACGAACTCGTGCGATTCATGATCATGGGTCATGCGATGCAGACTATTCGGTCATCAACGCTGCTCACCCCTCAAGACTTCTTCAGACCTACACAATACCGAACATGAGTTTTGATAGAGCGCTCCCTAAGAAATTTCCTGAAAATTGTACGAACACTTTTGTGCACGGAAACGAAGGATCTTTTTACCAGCGTGAACCGGCGCTCAAAAAAATGGGATTTGACCAACTCATCTTTAGCCCCGATATGGACGCGAAAACCTTGGACGAAGGAATGACGACGCGTGTCGTGGATGACCGTGACAGCATGGCGCTCTTGGCACCCCTCGTCAATAAGAACGATTGCGGGCTCACATACTACATTTCAATGACCTCACATGGACCTTTTCATGCAGGGACAACGCGTGCTCGTACTCTCTTCGAGAACGCTCAAAGGCTGGATGAAGCCTACCTCAATACGATTCGATATGTGGATGACGAACTCGCCAAACTCGTTGGAGCGCTCACTGAACCGACGACCCTTATTATCTTTGGTGACCATCTTCCAGTCTTTGAGATGTTCGGAGAAACACACTACACCCAAGCCTACGGCCCAAACGGTGAAGAGTATGTTCCTTTCATCCTCTACGATACCGAAGAAGAAATTGATGCCAACGCGCTGAGACTCTCCGATGATGTTCTCGCGAATGAATCCGCACTTCCTTATGTTTCGACCCTGGTGCATCGCAAAATTGAAGAGCATTTCCACCAAAAGGAAGAGCAAAAGCAAAAGAAGGTCCGTGACGAGGATTAGGGTACAGGCCCCTACCGTAGAAAAGTTTCTAAGTGCGCTTGTTCTCAATCGTGTACAGCACTGCCTCTGCTGGTAATCCCAAACGAAATGGAAACCAGTGCCCCGTTCCGACCGATACATAAAGTTGATCTTCGTGATTGCGTGGGTGCTTTGAATCTTCTGCATAGTAGCCGGCCAGTCGAAATCTCTTGGGAACCAACCACTGAAAAGCAGAGCGTCCAAAAAGACCAACCTGTACTCCATGGGTATGTCCGGAAAACTGAAACGTCGGCCCATGCCGCCGTGCTTCCTCAAAACCTTCGGGCCTATGACACAAAACAAGTAAGGGTTTGCTCGCATCAAAACTCGCTAAAGCATAGTTAAACGATTCTTCATAATATTCACTGCGACCACTACTCTTCATTCCCGGGTCCTCACTGCCACAAGAACTCACGATCATCAAAGAATACGTTTTTGGCGCGATTCCGGAGCACTTTGATACCGGCATTTTCCATAATTGAGACTGCTTCTTCAAGGCCGTTGTAGACCTCGTGATTTCCAGTGCATGCCCATGTTCCATATCTCGGCCCAAGACTTTGTATCGCCATCATGGTTTTCTCAAGCTCGGTGTAATCGTCCGCTAGATCACCGGTTAAGAAAACCAAGTCCGGTTGTTCATGTCGAACACGCTCTATCAAGTCTGTAATATCTCTCGCCTTCACGAAGGGGCCGAGGTGTACGTCTGTAATGTGTAAAATCTTAAGACCTACCAAGGGGGGGTGCTCGGTCTCAAGCTTGATTTTCTGAACACGTATCTTTTGTGCTCCAAAGATGTACCCTATCGGGATTCCGAAGAGAGCACCAAGAGGCGGCAAGGCACTCAACGCAGCGATAAACCGACGCCGACCTGGCTCTCGCTCCACTTCAATTTTTTGCCCGTCAGAGCGGGCTCGTGCCTCGCGCCTCGCAAGCCAGCCTAAAGGGAAAGCGATCAACATCGATGCTCCGACTGCACACACGACCAGAATGAGGTTCAGATTGAGAAAACCTGTTCGTATTGCCCAAGGACGCCATGAACTGGATTTGTCCGCGAGGACTCCACTGACTCCAAAAGTTGTCATGAGGCATAGCGTCACGCAGAGACACACAGAGAAAACCCATACAACCTGCTTCAAATAGCGCTCCCAGACACGCGGGAAAGTCTTCTTGAGCCCCCAACGAACGAGAGCGTAGATGAAGACGAAAGATAAAAGCGCAAAAACTCGAGTCCACATACAGTGCCTGTATCGTTATCGTAGTGGCGTGACAAGGAGAGTCCTTTGGACTACAATACTCTTATGTGGTTTAACGCTAATGTTTTTCATGCACCGGATGTCTTGCTTTAAGAAGAGGCGCAGAATTCTCTCTCGAAAAAGTAAGAAACTTAAAAGCTAAGAACCTTGAAAGTATGGGCCCCGGCGTCAGCCGGTGCGGAAGCAAGACTTCGAAACCATGTATAGGAGCAAACTATGTCCGATAACGCATCACTCAATGTCATTGGTAGCGAAAGCGAAATCAATCATTTAAAACCGCACGTCAATCCGAATGACATCTTTTGGCGCAGCCCGAGACGCGATCCTTTTTGGCAGCGTATCCCGGCATGGGCAGACGTCGATGAAGACACCTTTAAAGAGTTCAAGTGGCAAGAGAAAAATGCAATCACAACGCCCGACAAGTTGATGAAAGCTATTCAAGATCTAGCGTCGAGTGAATTCATTGAAGATGTCCGCACGGGTTTTGCGAAAGCTCCGATGGCAGTCCGCATATCGCCTTATTTACTCGGCCTTATCGATTGGGAAAACCCTTATGAGGACCCAATCCGCAGACAGTTCTTGCCGGTGGGTTCCCAACTCGAGTCCGACCACCCGATGCTTACTCTCGACTCATTGCATGAGCAAAGCGACTCGCCCGTACCCGGTCTGACGCATCGTTATCCAGACAAGGCTCTCTTTCTCGCACTGGACACTTGCCCAGTGTACTGTCGCTTTTGTACACGCTCCTATGCTGTTGGGCTTAACACTGAGGAAGTTGAGAAGATCTCTCTCAAAGCCTCGATGGAGCGATGGTCGCTTATTTTTAAATATATTGAGTCCCGACCAGAACTTGAAGACATCGTGATTTCGGGGGGTGATGCCTACCGCCTCAAAGCGAAGCAGATTCTAGAGATCGGTCACAAGCTTTTAGACATCCCGCATGTTCGACGCTTCCGTTTTGCGACAAAAGGTCTCGCAATTCAGCCCATGAAAATTCTTAGTGATCATGAGTGGGTTGACGCGCTCACAGAGATTTCAGACCGAGGGCGTAAAGAGCACAAAGAAGTATGTATCCATACTCATTTTAACACTGCGGCAGAAGTCACGGGCTTTTCTCAAGATGCGTGTAACCTCCTCTTTGAACGCGGCATTAAAGTGCGCAATCAGACCGTGCTTCAACACGGTGTGAACGATACGAACGAAACGATGTTCGCACTGTCCAAATCCATCTCGTATATCAACGTGCAACCCTACTACGTTTATGTTCATGACCTGGTACAAGGTACAGAAGACCTGCGCACAACAGTAGCGAGTGCGGCAAGGCTCGAGAAGCATTTACGGGGTGCAACTGCTGGATTCAACACGCCGATGTTCGTGGTCGATGCACCCGGTGGCGGTGGCAAACGAGATGCACACAGTTACGAATATTACGACCGTGAAACAGGGGTGAGTGTCTACACGGCGCCGTCGGTCAAGGCTGATGCATTCTTCGCGTATTACGACCCCCTTCGTTCATTAAGCTCAGATGTGCAAGAAGCGTGGCATGACGAGAAAAAGCGCACCGAAATGTTGGGTGACGCCATCGAGAACGCTCGAAAGAATCATCTCTAAGGAACTTCTCTAGGCAAGAGACTCACGGGGGCTTTTATGCAACGTACACGTCTTGAATTATTCAAAGAAGCCCAGAAGTTTTCGGCGGGGCATTTCACGATCTTCTCTGCAACAGAGCGCGAGAATTTGCATGGGCACAATTTCACAATCGCCTTAGCACTTGAGGGTATGGTCAATGAACTCGGCATGTTTGGGGACTACCGTTTTTATAAAGAACGCATCCAAGAACATTGCAAAGCCCTGAACGAGACCTTCTTGCTGCCTCGAGACAACCCCTTCTTAATCCTCGAACACCATCCAAACGAAATTCATGCGCACTTCGATGGTGAGGTGCTCAAGTTTCTCAAGCGTGACGTTCAGGTGCTTCCCGTGTCCAACATTACTGTCGAAGAACTGGCTCGATATTTTGGAGAATCTTTTATCGCATCGGAAGATGTTTTAAGAGAGCAAGGCGTCGATCGGTTGGAGGTATTCTGTTCTTCCGGTCCAGGTCAAAGGGGCTCATGGACATGGAATGCAAAAGGGTAGAAGACTATGACGAACAACTCAGAAACTCATACTGTCCTCATCACAGGAGCGAGCAAGGGAATTGGTAAAGCCAGTGCTGCCCTCTTTCTCTCGAAGGGTATGAGGGTCATTAATCTCTCGCGCAGCAAATGTGCTCTTAACGGTGTAGAGAATATCAAAGCCGACCTCATGGCAGAGGACTGGAGCGCGGTCGAGTCATCACTCAAGGCACGGCTTTCAGATGAAAGACGCCCCATCGTATTGGTTCACAATGCAGCAATTTTCGACGGCGGGAGTACCCTTGAAGATTGCTCGAATGCGATGCGTCGTTCGTATGAGCTGAACGTTGTAGCCCCCTTGCGCCTCAATGCCCTCGTTCGCCCCCTCATGACTCGCTCCTCATCCATCATTTATATTGGCTCGACCCTCAGCGAAAAGGCTGTTTCAGGTATTGCCCCCTATGTTGCATCAAAGCATGGGATGGCCGGCCTCATGAAAAGTACAACGCAAGACCTTGGTAACTCAGGCATTCACACGGCGATGGTTTGCCCGGGCTTTACCGACACCGAGATGTTACGGCACAATATTCCGAGCAGCGAAGTGCTGGAGTCGATCAAGAGCAACCAACTTATGGGTCGTTTGATCACACCGGGCGAAATTGCGGAGGCAATATATTCTGTCGCGACGCAGCCGGTTTTCAATGGTTCGCTAATCCATGCAAACCTTGGGCAGGTCGAACACTAGCCCGTATAGCGCACACGAGAATATCCGGTCTCGTTGACGTCAACGGCGACCGTGGTTGTTCCTGGGACTTGATAGTGTTCAAAGATCCACTTTGTCAGCAACTCCGTCGTTGGGTTCTCGAGGCCTGGAACGTCATTTAAGAGCACATGGTCGAGTTTCACCTTGATTGTCTCCTCCCAGATTTGGTCCATCTCCGCAAAGTCCACCACCCAACCTTCTGGCATTTTTACTTCACCCAAAACACTCACGCGCACTTGAAAAGTATGGCCGTGAAGTCGTGCGCATTGATGTTCTTCATCGATGCCTTTTAAGGCCCTTGCGGATTGCAATGTGTAGTGACGTGACAATTCCATTTTCATAGGATGCTCCCAACAGGGGGAGCCTATCCAACTCTTCAGAAATATCCATCACTTTCAAAAGAACTTCAGAATGTACACGCGCTCTCGAGACGGTTTAAGATTCGAGACAGCCCCTCCTTACGCATACGACTTGCGTGACTTGAATGCATACGAGCCTCCTGCGCCCAATCCTGTAATTTTTGATCCTCAACTAGGGTATGACAAATAACGTCCTTCATGCGATCGCTCAAATCGACTCGCCATGCGTTGTTAAGGGCACGCAAAAAGTCGCGTATTAGCAGCGGTGTCTGAGCGCACGACATGGGAGCTTCCCTCGCTTCGTGTTTCTTCGCTTCCGTCAATCGCGTGTTTCGCTTTTCTTCGCGTGACATGCGTCGCACGTGATCCAAGGCTGCCCAATTTAACCTACGATAGATGAAACTCTGCAACCCACTTCGTGTTGGGTCATAACCAAAGAGGTCGCTCTTGACTGCTCGCAGAAGTAAATCTTGCTGAATATCTTCCCATGACTCCCATGAAATCCTGGAGTACTCGCGACGCAAAAGGATCGCACATATTCGAACGAGCTTCTCGATTTGGCGCCAATCAAGGTCACCTCGACGCGGACAGCTCTCTATACTCACTCCCTTGGGTTCTTCATTGACGCTTGCCTTAGCGCCTGGTTGTAGGTCCAACTTATTTCTACCGTGACTCTTTTGCTTTAACATCGTACCCTCCTGTGTTTTGAGAAGGTATTCACGTCGAAAGTTATTCTAGGGCCCCGGGGCTTCTTAGATGTTCTTCACTCGCGAGAGATTACTCATAGCGGAATACAATCTGTATTGACGCTTTGGCTTTCAAAAGTTGGTCCAAGCTAGAATACTTTACGCCAAATTAATGCCATCATCCATATGGCTTCAACACAAACAATTGGACAACCCATGCACATTCAATCCATCAAGAACTTTGATCCACAAACAGTAGTCACGAACGAGCAAGGCGTGAAGACGATCGACCACGGTGCATCTGCGCTGGCAAATCTTAAAGCCGAAGTTGGATTTGTCGACGGTGATGCTCAAGATGCGATTCTGCTTATAAGAAATAAGGGCTCCGGTATTCGTCAGCCTTCCCCCAAGTCACCACCCGCTGACTGCATCCGAGAGAACTCGGGAAAAAACTTAGCCATATTTCGCGACTGACGAGAGCCGTCTTCAAAGCCCTCACGAATTACCTCTGCGCGCATATCAGCAGGAAAATACTCAGGGTGCGGTGTATCCGAGATGTGAAGAAGAAATCGCACCAAGGGTTCACAGTCAAAACCAAACTCAGCCAACGCACGACCCGAGAAATAATCTGCCCGTGTTTCTTCCAGACGACAGAGCTTCTCTGCTGCTTCCTTATCTTGCGGAATCTCCTTATGGTATTCCCTCCAACGTTTGGGTCGATGACCAATTTCATGCGCGAGTACACCAACCAACACGTCCCATGAATGTCCATAGTTTTCAAGGAATGCATCTCCAACATAAATGAGTCCACTCTGATCGATCATTGCAATCGTTCCCTGTGCAAGCGTAAGTCGATACTCACTCGGCGTGTCTCCCGCAAGCCGTGCGATTCGATCCTTGAAGCTCGTTAAGCGACCGAGCAGTGCCGCCATTTCTGCATCCTTCGGCTCCACAATCGGGGGTTTGGGTTTCCCAAAGAGATTGCTTTCAACCTCTTCTCCGGTGGTCTGTTGAACCTCTTGCTGCTCCGCAACGGGTCCGCCCCAGTCAGGGCCAAAGGGGTTCGAGCGGACTCCACCGCCATTAATCTTAGGCATAATGCTATTGTAAGAAGCTTCGATAGAACATCTCAAATACAAGACGCATGTTTTTTTGATGCCTTAAAATGTGCGAACGCCTCCCACACTTAAAGTTCCTGCCAACGTCATGAAAAATATAAGCAAGTATGCTTAGATGTCACAAGCGTCCCGAGATCGAGGAGAACAAAGTTGAAAAAATGGTTCAAAAGAATTTTAGCTATCCTATCGATCCTCCTGGTTGCATTCCTCTTACTGATCACAACTGTTTTTTGTCCCGATAAAGTTGTGAACAACAACAAGACAAAGATTCAAGCGATGGCGCAAGAGCAGATCGGTCGCACGATTGATTGGTCCGAAGTCGACGCATCGTACTGGCCGCCAATTGGAGTTGTACTTCGTGATTTCACGCTAACTGGTCCGAACAACATTGGAACAAGTGCACAATTTGAGAAACTCGAAGTCCGTATCAGCTTGCTGAAGGCAATACTGACATTGGGTACCTCCATCGAAGTTACTAGCGTTGAATTGACGAAACCCAAATTCAGAACGACACTTTACCACAATGGCCAGTGGGACTTTCAAGATATTCTCGACACTCTTGCCAAGAACTCAACAAAGGGCGAGATTCCTGAAGAGTCCGATGGAGATACCGGGCCATTTGCCGTCCTCGAAACACTTTCGGTGAGCAAGTTTATCGTGCAAGAAGGTTCGCTTCAGGTGTTCGATGAAGCGAATGACACCAACTTAAGTGCGACACATCTCTCACTCGCTCTACAAGGTTTAAAACGTAAGGGAAACCTTGACTTGGCACTCTCCACCCTTCTTGGTGTCGATGCGAAAGGTGGATCCCAGCTCAACACTTCACCGTTTGAACTCCAGCTCAAGGTGCCCAAAGTGGACACCGACTCCTTTGCAGAGAGCATCGAAGACTTTGAACTGACAACAAAGCTTGAAACGCTCGATGTATCCCCATGGGCCCGCCTGCTCGATCCCGAATCTATTCTCGCTCGAAGCGGTACTTTGTCCTTCGATCTCCAGTCGGACTATCGCTCATCAAAAGACATACTTAATTTTAAGCTCAAAGCAGCGGGCAAGTCTTTGAAACTCGGCACCGCGGATACACAGGGTAAGGGCTTTTCAATCAATGCCAATATTCTTGGTGATAGGTCAATGAAGGCGCAGCGCATTGCTTTACGCAAAGTGGATGTCACCGCCCCAAGCCTTAAGGCACAAGGTGCCCTTTTTGGGGACACAAAGCAAAGAGGATACTGGTACGACTCACACTTTGACGTTGACATTGATGACTTAAACACCGTCCTTTCCTACCTTCCAAGTCAACTTGCTGGGCTTCCTCCTGAGCTCACAATGACCGGCCCCTTTCATGCGAGTGTGCATGTTGATCAAAGTTATGAGCTGAATATAGATGCGACTCAGAGTTTTATCGCCTACAGTGACCTCTTCTCAAAGGCTTCGGGACTTCCCTTTCGCTTTGCGACACAAGGGAGCGCTAACGACAACGGTCTCAGTCTCAAAAGCATTGCACTCGTTCTCGATAAACTTAATGTTCATGGGGCACTTGAAGTCCCTAGCCAAGGTAGCATCAAAGGCAGTTTAAAAAGCTCTCCCTTCACTATGGCATCCCTGTCTTCACTCTCACCCAAAGTCGCGCGCGAGGCTCAAGAGCTCCCGAGCGGCACAACATCCTTCACCTTAACATTTGACGAGGTCAACAAACATCAAAGTGTCGATGCCCACATGAAACTCATGGGTACGAAGGTGGATCTTTCGACCTTGCATGTTTCAGGCGATGCCACCATGGATCTGACTCTAACTCCAAAGGCAGATCATACTCCTTTTGCATTTGATATTGATTTTGATCAAATGGCTTTTCGAGATGACGCACAGCAGGATGGTTTAAATAAGAAAGCAGGCACCCCACTCGATTTGCACATCTCGGGCAAGGTCGCTGACGACAACCTCAATCTGAGTCACGCTGCATTAAAGCTTGCGAGCTCCAATGTGGGTGTAAAGGGCACGGTTTCAAACTACGCCTCGGAAAACCCTGCGCTCGATATGAAGACCAGCCAATGCACTATTAACCTCGCAGACCTCAAACATCTACTGCCCGGTTTCTCAGACTTTCCATCCGCAGGGACCTTAACCTGCCCGACCTCGATAAGCGGGCCTTTAAACGCATTGATGATTGGTATTCGAGGTTTGAAATGGGTGAGCCCCTTCGGCGAAACACGCGGCGACATTCTCGTTCAGAATGGAAACAAAGCACGCATGCAAATCGATCTTGAGCCATTGAAAATAAACCTCAACCAACTGGCTTTTCTCGATGCTGGATATGCCCAGTTGAGCACCAAAGACCACTTTGCAGGCTCGATTCATGGTGTGCTGTCCGATTCGAGTAGCGACTCTCTTGAGGTCAGAATCAGCGATCTGACCATGCGCGACTCCAACGTAAAAGGGTCCATGACACTCAAAAATGTCGACGCACCTCACTTTAATTTTGTACTAGCATCCAAGCACCTTGCCCCACTTGATTTTGACGTGAGCACTGCGTCCACGGCGAAGAACGATACCGGTGATGCAAACTCCAACAGCGACGGCTTATCAAAAGATACTCGTGCTCTTCTCAAGAAGGTATCCGGAACTGGAACCCTTAGCGCTGCATCTTTCGTGTTGAAAGATGTGCGTATGACGGATGCTTCAATGGCTTTGACGATGAAGAAAGGCCAACTGCACTTCGACACCTTAAAGGCCCGAGCGTATGGAGGAACTTTGGATTGGAGCGGATCAAACTTTGACCTCGCCTCGGCTAAAACTGCTTTTGACCTCAAAGGCGATGCGTCCAACATTCGTATCGAACAGGTGTTGTCTGACCTTACATCCATCGGGCCGGTTGTCTCGGGCTTTAGTGCAGACAATCTTAAGATTCGTGGGCAAGGCCTTACGAAGGAGACCCTTCTTCAAAATCTCTCTGGCACTGTGAGCCTGAACTCCAACGAGTTGAAACTCAAGACTCTCGACCTTCTCGGGGGGTTTGAAGGGCCGCTCAAGGGTGCTTCTGGTATCCTAAAATCTGGTGGGCTGAAGCTTCCCGGTGGTAGACTCAAGACAAAAGGTACAAGCCTAGTAAACGTCAAAGCAACTCTCAAAGTTGATCGTGGCCGGTATGAGCTAACAAAGCCAATGTCCGTATCGTCTCCCGTGGGGCCTATCGTTTTTAAAGGTGGCGGTAAACTTGATGGCAGTCTTGATTCCAACGTCCAACTAACTCTAAGTAGAAATTTTCTAGCCACAAACTTTGGGCAACATTCTGCCTCACGTGAAATACCTCTTAACTTTAGGCTAGGCGGAACATGGCTGAGACCTCGTATCATTGGCCTCGACACGAAGCAGCTTGTGCAAGCCGTCGCGGTAGGTGCAGCCTCGAAAGCTGTCGGCGAAAAAGGTGCAGCTATGATAGAGAAAGGTAAGAAAAAGATTTCTAGCGCAAAGTCCAGAGTGAAGTCAGAAACTAAAAAAGCGACAGACCAAGCGGTCACTCGAGCCAAATCTGAAGTCAAGAAAGCAAAAACAAAAGCGAAAAAGAAAGCGAAAGACACGGCTAAGAAACTTCTCGACGGTCTGTTTTAGTTTATCTTTAGGTCGCTTGGCGCCTTTTGTTTCAACTCATAACAAACAAAGACTGATAGGTCACTTCGCGTACTACGAGGTGACGTCTTCGAGACTAGTATGCCTTTCCCCAAACTTCTGCATTCCCTCGCCCGTATACCGTACCCATAGGTTTAGCTCAGCTTACGCACTGTCATCTAACAACAGTTAACTCCTCAGGACAATATCCGACAGGTTTTTACCTTTCGCTAGTTCATCCACCAGTTTATCCATCGAGCGGACCATTCTTGTGACCCCATTGCTAATCTCTTCAACCCGGACCCCGCAGACAACGCCAGTGATTCCCTCGCACATGGTAGACGCGTCAGACAACTGATAAATCTCTGAAAAGGTAACCTGGTCATCCAAGCATTTTTGCAAGAAAGCAACATTCCGGCCAGTAAGCCATTCCAATACCGCAACAAGCTCTTCGTGGGTTCGCCCTTTCTTCAAAACTTTGTCCAAATAGAGCGGGTAGATGTCTACAAACTTCATCTTCCCAATACGATCATCGTGTGCAGTTGCCTGTTTCATTTTAGTTCTTTATCATGCCGGTGCACTTATTACAGCCCGACTGTCTTAAATTCTGGCAGCCAACCGGCAACACTCATAATCTGTAAACACTACCAACTCAAGCGCTAGGTGTACAACTGCCATCCAACGGTGGAAGAAGATGCCCATATCTAAAACACTCCGTTACATTTTACCGGAGCACAAGTCAAAGCTAAGCGAGAGCCATGCAAGTAGTCTGACCACACAAACACTCACGGCCAATGCAGATTTCAACATTATCGGAAACGGTTATGAAGTCGACCGACTTCGGACAACATCAACAACATCAACAACATCAACAACATCAACAACATCAACATCATCAACATCATCAACATCATCATCATCATCATCATCATCATCATCATCATCATCATCATC
>JAHDBA010000014.1 GCA_020630615.1 Myxococcota bacterium
ACTTACAATCTGCAGCGCAATCCGCACTCGAGTCGCAAAGCTCAACGCCTGTTTGCACCACACCATCACCGCATTCAGCGACCGTACAAGCGTTCGTGCAAGAATCGTTATCGTTCGTGTTGCCGTCGTCGCATTCATCAGCAGGGCCGACGATTCCGTCACCGCACACCGCATTTGTACATGAATTTGTACAGAAATCAGTGTCGTCAGTGTTCCCGTCATCACATTCGTCATCTGGACTTATGATGCCGTCACCACATATCGCAACCATGCAGACGTCTGTACAGAAGTCTGTAGCGGTCGTGTTTCCATCGTCACATTCTTCACCGGCAGCGTTGTTTAATATGCCGTCACCGCATTGTGGTGAGGTACAGTTTGCTTCACATGCACCCGATTGCCCACCGTCGTCACAGTCTTCACCAGGACCGACAATCGAGTCGCCACAACGAGCATTGAGACACGCGTTCGTGCAGAAATCCGAATCATCTTCATTCGTATCATCACATTCTTCGCCAGCAGTGACGTTGATAATGCCATCTCCACAAACCCGTTTGGTACAGTTGATGTTGCACGATACACTCTCACCCGCATCGTCACATGCTTCGCCGGCAGAAACATTCTTAACACCGTCTCCGCAACTAGCGATTGTACAATCCGCATTACAACTCGCTGTTTCACCAGTCTCATCACACTGCTCTCCAGCAGTCGTATTTAGAAAGCCGTCACCGCAAGATGCAAGGGTACAATCGAGATTACATGCAGCACTTTCGCCACCGTCGTCGCATTCTTCTCCAGGTCCAATGATTCCATCATCGCATCTCGCAATCAAACAAACGTTGGTACATGAGTCGGTGTTGATAGTGTTTCCGTCGTCGCAGGCTTCGCCAAATGCAGTATTCACCAGGGTGTCGCCGCACTCGGGTAGAGTACAGTCACTATCACACGTTGCGGTCATTCCACCCTCATCACAGGTTTCACCTGGCCCTACAATCGAGTCCCCACAGACGGCAATCGTACATGCATTTGTGCATGAGTCGTTATCATTGACGTTTCCATCGTCGCACTCTTCTAAGAGCCCAGTAATACCATCACCACACACTGCTATCGTACATGTATCTGTGCATGCATCACTTGGGTCAAGGTTACCGTCGTCACAGAACTCACCCGGGCCAATAATTCCGTCACCACACTTGGCGTCAAGACATGCGTTTGTGCATGCATCGGTGTTGACCGTATTGCCGTCATCGCATTCTTCAAAAGGTCCTACGACAAGATCCCCACAGACCGCAGGCGTGCAGTCATTTTTGCATGTGTCCGTGTTAACTGTGTTGCCGTCATCACATCCTTCGCCGGGGCCGGTTACCCCATCACCACATCTCGCATTGGTGCATAGGTTCGTACATGAATCGCCGTTCTCCAAATTGCCATCATCACACTCTTCGCCTGGCCCAACCACGCCGTCACCACATCGTGCATTCTCACAGTTGTTGCGACATGAATCGGTGTCGACTCCATTGCCATCGTCACATTCCTCTCCGGGCCCGATGATGCCATCGCCACAAATGGCGATCTGACACGCATTGGTACACAAATCAGTATCTATTGCATTGCCATCATCACACGCTTCACCGGGCTGCAAGAAGCCATCACCACAAGCTGCATCGGCGCATACATTGGTACATGTGTCGGTATTGACAGCATTGGCATCATCGCAATCTTCGCCAGGTCCAACAATGCCGTCGCCGCATACTGCAACTGTACACGCGTTCGTGCAAAGGTCACCATTTTCAAGATTTCCATCATCGCATTCCTCGCCAGGTCCAACGATCGAATCCCCACACCGTGCATCGAGACATCCATTGGTACAGGTATCGGTGTCTATAGGGTTTCCGTCATCACATTCTTCGCCAGCGGTCGTATTGAGTATCGAATCACCACATTGATTGTTGGTGCAATCAATATTACAAGCAGCCGATTCGCCGCTGTCATCACATGATTCGCCAGCACTAGCATTGATGATTCCATCACCACATGAGGATGTCGTACAATTTGTTGTACATGTTACACTTTCGCCTGCATCGTCACAATCTTCGCCTCGAGTAGCATTGATTATACCGTCACCGCAAATCGCATTGGTACAGTTTATATTACATGTGTTGCTTTCGCCTGCATCGTCACAGTCTTCGCCAGGGCCAACGACACCATCTCCACACGCTGCGATTGTACAAATATTGGTACAACCATCACTATCAATCGCATTACCATCATCACATGCTTCATTCGCAATCGTATTAAGCAATCCATCACCACATTCTGCAGCGGTGCAATCGTCGTCACATGCGTTACTCGCACCAGCATCGTCACAAAACTCACCGGGTCCGACAATTCCGTCCCCACAGATAGCCACGGTACACGCGTTTGTACATGTATCGTTGTCGTCTACGTTGCCGTCATCGCATTCTTCACTCGGACCAATAATGCCATCACCACAAACTGCATTTTTGCATGAATTGGTACAGCCATCATTATCCAATGCGTTGCCATCATCACATTCTTCAAGTCCCTGAACAAAACCATCACCACACGAGGCATTGGTACATGCGTTAGTACATTCATCTGAGTTGATTGTATTGGAATCGTCGCACTCCTCACCTGGCCCTACGATGCCATCACCACAAGCGGCATTGGTGCACGCATTGGTGCAGGCATCGGTATCGACCGAGTTACCGTCATCGCAGTCTTCACCGAGAGCGAGGACACCATCTCCACAAGTGGCAACAGTACAAGCGTTCGTACACGCATCACTATCTACCACATTGCCATCGTCACATTCTTCACCAGGATCGACATCGCCGTCTCCACAAAATGTGCAATCAACGGTATCACTACCAACGTTGTTGGTAAAATCGCATTCGCCTGTCCCTGTTGTTGGAAAGACTGCCGCTGGATTAAACGGTATCGTTTCATCCCCATCATCATTCACAATCACAAAGACAGTCATGGGCGCGGAGTATGGAATTGAGAAAGTAAATGTCTCTGTCGCTCCAATAGGGATCGCTGAGGGTGTTAAGACTGTTGTAATGTATGAGGCCCCTGCACTGCTTGGGTCACCGTTATACAAGGAAATCGGCGTTGAAAAGGGAACATCGGAATCACCCGCATTCTGAATGGTGATATCAACTGTATAGTCTGAGCCACACCCCGCAGTATCGTTGATGACGACACCAGTCACATTGGGATCAGTCGCTGGAACAACCACTTGTCCATCGGCTTGAGTGGGGATGAGTTGATTGAGGTAATTGTTGATAGAGCCACCAAGTGCGCTCATATTGTTCGCTGGCACAGTTGGTACGGTAAGGTCGTCATTAATGTTAGTGATATTGTAACCATGCTGGTTCCATACTGAGCGGGATGGCACCCAAGGTGCGTTCGCGGATCGAAAGATCTGTATACCTGCGCCACAAGTTGCTAGGATCTCAGTAGCTCCATCACCGGTGACATCAGCAATCACCGGATACTCGTAACGAGTTCCCGACGTACAGTTGTCACGGAAGAGTATATTCCCGGTGGAACCCTCATAAACGAAGAGTTCTTTTTGATCGCGGTAAACAACCTCATATGCACCATCGCCTTCAAAGTCGAAAACTACGGTGCCCGTAAGCGCTGAAGCGTCAGTATTCAAACTTTGCCACAAAACTGTTGGCGCGCTTGGCTGGTTAACATCATCGACGATGACAAGAATCTCTCGACCTTGATATCCAAACTCAACGATTCCATCGCCATCAAAATCAGCGATGTTTGGTCGCCCAGCTCCACCTGACTTTCGGCCACCCGTTCCGGCTGGGGTTTGGAATATGGGCATCAAAAGATTATCTGTCTGCCCATCCCAAACGATAAGATTCGAATTCCCACTTGTAAGGCTTCGCGTATAGACAACGTCGTAGTCGCCATCATTGTCGACATCGGCTACCGAAGTCGGTCCGGGCCGATTGGCATCTACTGCACTTAATCTCACCCGCTCAGTGATTGTATTTGATGTTAAGTCGATTGAAAAAACATAGTTTCCAAGAACGAGCTCTAGACCATCGCAGTCAGGGCAAGTGGTTGCGTCATAAGCGAGCATATCGATTGCGACAGACATACCGGAGGCATGTGTAGTTGTTGTGGAGTCAACCAACTCTGTTCCTGTCGCCGCGTCAAATATCTGGTTGCCCATATAGATTTCTGCAACACCATCGGCGTTAAAATCGGCAAAACCGGGCACATGTTGGTCATGGTCCACAATCGCAGCTGTCGTATAAACTTTTGTCCATGTTGTGCCATCAAAGGAAAAAAGTGACAGGCGTTTCTGGTCATCAACAATAGCAATCTCTCCGAAACCATCACGGTCAATATCTGCGATCGCATTCGAACTATTGTTCTGTGTAAGATCAAGGCCCGTGCTGATGACATGCTCAGTCGTCCCGGTGACACCATCTAAAACATATATTGTTCCTGGGTTTTTGTAATCATCTGCGATGACTTCAGGTTTTCCATCACCATCGACATCACCGACAAGTGGGGTCTCACGGGGATCTACTTTTTGTCCTGTCCACGTGGGTACCGGATCGTAGGCCTGAGCCGTTGGAATAAAAGTACAGGTTGCTGGACACGCATTGACGGGGCCACCGGGTGTACAAGGGCAATCATCGGGATCCCATACATCGATCAGCCCGTCACCATCATCATCAATACCATTTGTACAGACTTCCACGCACGTTGGACCTGCGACAGGTACACATTCATCTTGTGCCGCAATGGCTCCAGGTTCAGAACCATTAACTGTCCCGTCCCCGTCACAATCACCAGAGGCAATCGCAAGTGGGTTTGGAATGCAAGGATCATTGTCATCAGCATCAACCGATGAATCGACTCCGTCACCATCGCTATCGACCGCAAAATAATCACGGGCCGCATTTTGCAGGGTGAACTTCGCTTCACCCGAATTGTTTCCGCACGATATCAACACTGTTGAAAATAAAAATAGAAATGTGGTTTTTACCGACTTACATCCGCTATTAACTTTCATCATAAACCTCGACTTTGCGAGGCTAAGTTGGATTCAAATGAAATGTCTAATTTCTTGCCCCGTTGACTCAGAATAGACCGATGAAATCTATGCATCGGTGTGCTTAAAGGTGCGCCTTCACAGATGCGACAAATAGGTCTTTGTGCGCAGTCTCCCAGACGTCTTGGTAAATATTTTTAGCAAGGACCGTCAAGTCGTTGCGACCTTCGTTTTGCGCCGCCTCTTTGATCTGAGCTATACGTTTTTCACGATGTTCAAGCTGCTCGACAAGTCGTTGGGTACCACCAGCCATTGCACGTCCATGAGCCGGAATGACTGTATAGGGTTGTAGTTCAATCAGTCTTTTCATTGATTTGACGTAGGTTGACGCATGACCGTCTGGATGTGCAATCACAATGGATGAGTTCGTGGCAACCATGTCGCCTGCAACCAAGATTGAACGCTTCGCATTCCAGAGACAAAGATGGCCGGGTTCATGTCCCGGTGTGTGTAGCGCTAGCCACTCCTCGTCATCAAGTATGATTTTCTCGATGTCTCGAAGCCCTCGATCCAATCGAAAAGGGAGTTGCTTACGATCGAGATTACTTTCATGCGCAATCACAGGGACACCGTAGGCTTTTACTACAGTCTCAACCGAACCGATATGATCCTGGTGGAGGTGAGTCAAGATTACTCCAGAAAACTTATGCCCCAACTCAACCCTCTTTTGAATAAGATTAATTAGGTCACGTTGTGCCTCAAGGTTATACGAAGCCGGGTCGACCACATAAAATTCCTGTTGACCAATGAAGATAGAGTTCGTCGTCGTAGCAGGCGGCAACGTAGGCGTTGGATAAGCTCTCGATATCCAGTTGGGGCCAGCAGAAGATGCAAACGATTCGGATTCCGATACGATGACAAGTTCTTTTTCATGGGGATCAATATTAAAGACTAAACCTTCTTCGAGCAAGTGTTCAACGAGGGAAGGAACCATGAGCACTTTGCCATCACGCCGTGCTTTCATGAGTTCATTCGGATCCCACCACTTTAATGAACGCATCTCTCCGCATGTTGGCTTACATGTCTTGAGTAGAAGCTGACTCTTCCCTTGGGTGTCAATGCGCATCGAATACACACTCAAATGCAGGCGCGCGTTTTTGCCCAAAGGGAGATCTTTCAAACTCGATCGTTGTAAACGATGTGTACTCAGTGACACTTTCATTTCAGAACATAGTTGTAAAAGCTTGCGGTGCGTTACTTCCGCATTATGGGTCTCCCCAAGATATTGACGAGCAGACTCCGAGCGCTCAGCGAGTTTGTCAACGCATGGCTCTTCTTCACTGTCTTGGGATAGAAACCATAAGCCAGTCTCTTCACCATACTCGCGTATCGCTGCACAACGCATATGACGATCGTTGTCTTCGAACACTACACTTAAGCCATCGACTGAGGGTAGATGCATGTCATCGGGGTCTGCACTCCCACCAGGTAAAGTCCAGTAGTTGTTGAAGGAGCCCCAGCGATCGTGTCGCTGCCCAAGTAAGATTTCTCCAAGTTCATTCTGAACACAAATCACATTCGCATAGACAATCCGATGCGTCTTTTCTTTGATCGTTTTATCCCCAAGCGTCATGTCGTGAGTTTAATCGGTATAACCTTTTCGACGCAAGACGAGCCATAGACTCAACATGCAAAATGCGAGCGCAGCGGCAAGCAAGAGCAAAAGGAATACCGACTCCTCACCCCAGAGAGCCTTCATCCAAGGGATTAAAAACTCCTGCAATACAGCCCCGAGTGAACCCATGCCATTGACCAAGCCTGCAATCCTGGCGGCATGCTGTGCACCACCCAAGTCTAAAATTGCGGCACCCGTCATGAGTGAATCGGGGCCAAAAAGGAAGAAGCCAAGGCACCCCAAGAGTATTGCAAAAGTTGTCACCGAAGCGCCGGCCAGGGCGTAGGCACAAAGAGCACTTCCCAAAAGCCCCACCACCATGGCCCATGATAGACCCAAACGATCACTCTTTAGAAAACGATCCGATACAAAGCCGGCAAAGAGAACTCCTGTGAAACCACAGAGGTCAAAGAGGGTCGACAGATAGCTCGCATCGTCCCCCTCTAAACCATAGCTCGTCTTCAGAATAAAGGGCGTCCAGCTCCAAAGTGCGTAGCGTAAAAACTTGATACCAAAATAGAAGAGTCCCAAAAGGAACACCGAGGTCCAGACCTTGGTTGAAAGTTTTTCCGGTACCCTCACCCGAGCATAACTCTTCTCCAAGGTTGGAACATTTAATGTTTGGTGGGTCGATTGAAGATCATAGCTGGAGAAACCAAGCTGCTCTGGCGACTCTTTGAGCAATAAAAGGTCGATGAGTAGAACGACGACCAGCACAAGTGACGCAGCCAAAAATGCTGCTCGCCAACCCGCGTTATGAAGCCAGTAGCCCGCCCACGCGGTCGCCATTACACCGCCCAACTGGTAGCAGGTGGACCAAATTCCCAAGATTGTGCCGCGCTCGTTTTTAGCTGTCCATTGAGAGAGAATACCCATTAATGAAGGCCAACCCGTCGCCTGGGCTAAACCATTCAAAATCATAGCACCCAGAAATATCGGAAAGGACTCCACACTTGCGAAAACAATATTGGTCGAGAGTGAGACGCCGATCCCAATCATCAATAAAGTGCGCGCCCGCACTTGGGTCACACACCAAGATGCCAAGAATTGTCCACAAGCATACGCGATCAAATATGATGCACCCAAAAGGCCTAAGTTGGATTCAGACCAACCAAGCTCTACACCTAAGTCGGCTTTCAATGCGTAGAAGGCTTTCCTGCAAAAATAGAGACCCGCATAAGACCACCATGTTGCAAAAAGAACTCTCATTCTCCATGTGTGTCGCTCGTTCGAGGTACTGGCTTCCAAAGTCATCGTTGCTCACTCATTCACAAATCGAAAAGGGAGTCTCGAAAGACTCCCTAAAATACGTATTGATTTAAGAAGTTCGATACTTCCTTCGCCGGTAAGCCAAAGCGATTAAGGCCATGAAGCCCAAGGGCGTCACTTCAACATGACTGCAATCCGCGAGCCAAATTGACGAGCCCGCAAGTTCCAGTACATCTCGATCCGTGGGGTCAAGCTCTGCAGAGTCTCCATCGGGCTCAAAGAAGCCATTTCCATTTGCATCTTCTTCTCCGTCCGTGAATCCATCGCCATCAGTATCTGCGTTCAATGGGTTCGTACGCGTATCGTATGGTGCACTTGAAGATCCACCTGTCGGGTATTCCGCCTGAACCTCAATACCATCTTCTAAACCATCATCATCGGTATCGGGATCACGAGGATTGGTTTCACCGGGTGACCATGCTGTTGAGCCATCGTTGTTTTCACCATAATCCGCTTGATCTCGACAAACACCTGCAACCAATCGACCATAACCGTCACACAAACCATCACCATCGGTGTCGGGGTTTGAAGGGTCGCTCTCCTGCAGTACTCCGTTTTCGGGTAGTTCATCAAACGAGCTTGGGTTCGCATCTCCGAGCTGACCATCATTATTGAGGTCTTCACCACCCACACATGAAAGTCCGACATACGAGGTCGGTACACCATCACAGAGTCCATCTCCATCGGTATCGGGGTTGGTTGGGTCGGTTGTGATCCCTCCTGAGCCTCCAGGGGCACCACCCAACACCTCAATACCATCATCACGACCATCACCATCCGTGTCTGGATTTAGAGGGTCACTTTCACCCTCTGAGAAGCCGTTTCCATCACGGTCTTCTCCACCTTCACATTCGGGGAGATTGCTACTCGGCCCATCGCACAATCCATCACCATCTGTGTCTGGGTCTGTCGCACTTGTTTCACCCTCATCGTGTTGACCATTGTTGTTTTGATCTTCACCGCCAATGCAGGGCAAGTTCACCCCTATAGGGATATTTGGGTTTAGACCGTCGCAAAGTCCATCACCGTCGGAGTCTGGGTTATTCGGGTCGGTCTCACCGGGGTCAACAATGCCGTTTCCATTCGGGTCTTCAACCGAATCGGGGATCCCATCACAATCGGAATCACCAGGGCAAGGTTGGCTCGGTCCAACACCTTCATTGATGGTTGGGTCACTTTCACCATTGTCCACAACACCATTGCCATTCAAATCTTCAGGAATGTAATTGAGAGCTTCATCACACACGACTGCAACACCACCATCACCGTCCACGTTGGCAGAGTCGTAGAATCCATCGCAGCGACCATCGCCATCGGAATCAGGGTTAAGCGGATCTGTCATCGACCCGATATCACCTGGGTGGGTATTTTCAGGTGAATAGTTCCCATCAAGAAGCTCGTCACCGTCCGAGAGCCCGTCATCATCAGTATCAATGTCATTCGGGTTTGTTTCATTGTCTTCACGAATACCGTTTGCATTGGAGTCTTCACCACCATTGGGACCAAGTTCACAGGACGATCCTGAAGGTCGAGTTGGTCCGTCGCAAATCCCATCACCATCGGTATCCGGGTCTTTTGGATCGGTAGGATTGTTACGTGCTGCACCCGGGTTGCCACCATAGTATTCAATTCCATCCGGGATGCCATCGCCATCGGTGTCTGGGTTGAGGTAATCACCAATATCGTTCGGATCGTTGGGGTCGTACCCATTGAGATTCGGATCCTCCAAAATTGTGGGGATACCATCGTTATCATCATCAAAGTCCGAGACTTCAATCACCATCAATGCGTGTGCAACAAAATCTGCACCACTGCGCACACCAACGCGCATATTATTGAGGGTGCTCGACAACGGTAAACCGATAATCCCTAAATCAAAAGTATCAATATCGACCCCATTCGTCAGAGAGGGGGACGCGATGACATTGTCAAAACTTGAAATTGTTTCATCGAACGCTCGACCACGTGGATTTGCAGAGTTTTCAACATAATTTATTGATGCTCCACTCTCGCACGCACCTTGACAAAGACCCAAATAGTCATGACTGCTACAAGGGTGCAAAGTACACGTGCTACCCGGGTATTCTTCATCGCCTTCTAAAGCAACAAATGAGAGTTTTCCTCCCGCACTGGTAAAACGAAAAGGTTCCAATGTCGCTATGGACTGCATGGTCGAGTTGCTCGATGCGTAACGCATACCGCGATAAACTTGAATCTGCCTTGGCCGTAAATCGTTGTTGTTCACGTAAATCAAAAGCAAGGTCCACGCGCCAGCAAACTCATGATTACGAGCAAGCCCAGAATCATCCAAAT
The DNA here is from genome assembly GCA_020630615.1 of Myxococcota bacterium. Taxonomy (GTDB): domain Bacteria; phylum Myxococcota; class UBA727; order UBA727; family JAHDBA01; genus JAHDBA01. Next base: position 10,305 of record JAHDBA010000014.1, read on the forward strand.
ATGTCGCAGAGGTGTCAACGCTCAGATTTGAGAGTGTATATCGGCCCGCAAGATTGTTGTTTAGTTGATTGCGCAAGAGTGAAGTGACATTCGCTTCACAAGACCAATACGCAAAGTCCGCTGCCTTCCCTGCTGCATCGCCAGTCGTGATGCAGTCCAAAGAGTTTGCATTCAATGTCGTGAGAGCATTGGTTGGTAACTTAAAATCAACTTGAGTGTCTGGGGCATTGCCCGAGCCCATCCACATCAAACGCGCATCGTAAAGGTCGATATCGCTTGGTAGGTTCTGTAATGTGACACCACCTTCGCTCAATATCGTTCCGGATGAATCCACCATTGAAGTTCCAATAAGCGCATGGCGGTACGGTCCGATCAGTGACCCCGGAATAACATTTGCAACACCGGCCGGTGGTGCAGGCGTCACGTTTTGCAAAGGGATCCCATCGTTCGAATTCGGCGTTGAATCCGAAATTTGCGCGCGAAGAGGCACGCCCCCCAAACTCAAAAGCATGGGTATTAAAACACCGAGCGTACTCTGCCTTCTAGTTATTTTCATCGGAACCCTCCGGAAGCTCTTCATAATCCAATTTCTTTGATTCAGTTTCAGTCTCTGGCTGCGCATCTACGCTTGTGGTGTCTTGTACACCTGTAGAGTTCCCCAAGATTCGGAATTCAACACGACGGTTGCGTGCCTTGCCCTCTTCGCTACGATTGTCGGCAATTGGTTGAGACTCACCGAAACCTTTCGCTTCTAAGCGATCACGTTCTACTCCTGCCTCAATCAGATAGGTTCGCACTGAACGTGAACGTCGATCTGAAAGATTCAGATTGTATTGTTCCGAACCGTCAGCGTCCGTATGCCCTTCTACACGTACCGCATCAATCTCTGAATGCTCTTTAATTACACGTGCAACATTGTCGAGCAGCGGGTAGCTCCTCGGTAAAATTCGGTCGGAGTCATAGGCGAAATGCACACGTTCCAAAATTTCAATTTGTCCACGCTTCAAGCGTACGAGTACTTTATCGCCGTCCGGACAACCATCCTCATCTTCGTTGTCGTTGTAGTTCTCTGGGTCATTTGGACATGCATCATCAACATCCAGAATCTTGTCATTATCGTTATCAACATCAGGACACCCATCCGCATCCTCCCAACGATCGCGATCTTCCGCTTCATCCGGGCAGCCATCGTCGATATCAAGAATCCCATCACCATCATTATCAACGTCAGGGCACCCATCATCATCTTCAAAGCCATCACGATCTTCGGGCGCATCCGGGCACTCATCATCAACATCAAAGATACCATCACCATCACGATCACTCGGTTCGTCATCAACAATCTCTTCTTCGGGCTCCTCTTCGAGTACCTCTTCTTCTGGGTGTCGATAATAGCCAAGACCCGCAAAGACACGAAAGTCCGGGGTACCATAATCAGGAAAAAGCCCGGTACCCCCACCAATAAAGAACCCAACCGGCCCTGCGAAAAACTTAAGTCCAAGGTCAACTTCAGCTGGAACCTGGGTTTGACTGGAGAAAAAATCTTGAGTATCGTTTTCGATTGCCCACTTTCCATAGGCATCGATGGTCGCATACGCCACGCGTGGCTTGAAAGCGAATTCAGTTGCCAGCGCGTAAGTTAACTCATGGCCAATTCGTAGATCACCCAAATTGTTGGGTTGGCGAATCAAATACCCGACATCCCCGGCGATCCGAAACCATTTGGACCCATAACCAAGGTTGATTGCAGGCGCGATATTCGGCATCGCATCACCACCAAAGGTCTCTCCGACCTCCCCCATGAGCTGAGCACTTGGGAACTCCGCCCACACACGGATATGCCCCAAAAAACCCTCTTCCAGATTGGGACTAATTCGAAGCTTCAACATCGCTCGTACATCATCCCAAATAAAATCATCTACACCCTGCGCTTCAACTTCTGCAGGAAAACTCCCACAGCGCAAGAGCGAATTGGGGAAAGCTGGCCCTTTTGCATAGGTAAAAGGCATATCTAAACCCAGCTCAACCCAATCAAAAAGACCCAAACTCAAACCAAGATTGGCCGTTGCTTGGTGTTCAATGATCTTGTGCTGAATCTGTCCAAGCCCATCACGGCTTCGACATACCAATGAATCGTGACCATACGAACCCATTAACCATGCCGACGGCTTAAGATGCGGCAAAACAGTAGACGATGGGGTGACCCAGAAGTTATTGGGGCCCGGCGCAGTTTGAAAGTGTTCCACACCAACAGCATTTGCAGACAGTGCAAGCGACATTATCCCGAAGGTCGCTAGCATTTGTCGTGTTCGACCTTGAATCTGCGTACACATTTTTTTTCTATTCCATTTCAACATCAACAACCTCAAAAACGTTGAAGCAACACCTTAGTGAAGCAGAGTGCCAGCCTTGAAGCAACTTATTGTCACTTTTCAGCGCTCGAATTCAGTTTTCCGAGCTTTGACTCGGTGTGGAGCGTCAAATCCTATCACAACCTGGAGTGTTCTAAAGTGAGATAGCTTTTCGTTGAGCTCGATTCTTTAGCATGAGCTGTGCCATTCTGGAGATATGGGCATGGACATTAAGCTTTCAACCAAATTAAGTCAAAACTTGGTGATGACGCCACAGCTGCAGCAGGCAATCAAGTTGTTGACCTTAAATCACATGGAGCTCAACGATGCCATCCAGAAAGAGATGGTTGAAAACCCTGTGCTTGAAGAGTTTGAGCAACTTGAGGGTTTTGCCGGCGATCGTGAATACGATGGAGGCCGAGAAATCAGCTTGGACTCTCCGCAAACAGGTTCAGGGGAGGCAAGTAACGACGCAATTATGGGTGCTGTGACGAAGGATGTTGAATTGACTCGCAATGACAACGCACAAAGTAAAGAAATCGATTGGGAGTCCTACCTCGACAGTTTTGCCTACCGGCCCCCGACCATGAGTTCGAGTGTGGGGAGCCTCAGCAACGACCTCCCGGGCTACGATCAAACACTAACCCGCGCAGAATCGCTTGAAGAACATCTCATTTGGCAACTTCATATGAGTGAATCGAATGCTCAAGAAGTTGAAGTGGGCGAACGACTCATTGGCCAACTTGGTGACGATGCTTTTCTTGATTTGAATGATTATCAAAATGGTTTCACAGAGTTCATCGAAGAGCTTCACAGAAAATACGAATGGTCTTACGATATAGTTAATGCCGTGCGACAACGTATCCAAGCTTTTGATCCAATCGGCTGTGCAAGTATTGACTTGCAAGATTGTTTGCTCTTTCAACTGCAAGGTCTGGCCATTCCAGAAAGCGAGACGCTCCGTAAAATATTAGAAGAACACTTCGAAGCACTTCACCACAAGAAATACAAAGAGGTCGCAAAAGCACTTGGTTTGAAAATTAGCGAACTCGGCGAACTTCTTAAAAAGCTCGAGTTACTTGAACCTCGACCAGCGCGCAACTTTTTGCCGCAAGGAATTTCGGAAACACAACATCAAATCACCCCGGATGTTTATGTCATCGAAGTGAATGGAGAGCTCGAAATACGTGTCAATGATGACGGGCTCCCCAGTCTTAAGATTTCTCCATTTTATATGAAGCAAATGCAAGATAAGAATGTCAGCAAAGACTCAAGGGCGTACCTTAAAGACCGTGTGAAATCTGCGAGCTGGCTAATTCGTAGTGTTCATCAACGTCAACGCACGGTGTATCTTGTCACTGAGGCTCTCTTAAAAGTTCAGAAGGATTGGTTTGAAAATGAAGGGGAGCTTGTCCCCCTAACGCTTCGCCAGGTTGCCGATGAAATTGAAATGCATGAGTCCACGATTTCTCGTGTGACCACTCGAAAGTATCTGCATTGCCCTCGAGGCATCTTTGAGTTGAAGTATTTCTTCAACTCGTCCATTCAGACACAAGACGGCAGTGAAATCGCGAGTGAGGCGGTGAAAGATGCTTTACGTAGTTTGATCGCGAACGAAAACCCAAAGAAACCCTATTCGGACTCCAAGCTCGTGACGCTACTCGCAGAGAAGAACTTTAAGGTTGCTCGTCGCACTGTCGCGAAATATCGCGAAGGCATGGGCTTTGAAAGCTCGTCCAAACGTAAAAACGTTTTTTAGAGCTGATACATCTTAAAATTAACGATGCCCTTGGCTCGCCTTTTCAACCCAGGATGCCACCCGAAGTGTAAGCGCATCATCCCCCGGCGCACCAGCGATCTGAATGCCAATGGGTAAACCTGTCGAGCTACGCTTCCATGGAACAACCGTGGCTGGCATTTCCAAAACATTGTAAATCCCGCAGTAGGTGAATCCAAAGAACTCAAGCATTGTTGGAAAACCAATCTTTGGAGGAATACGAGGCCAACTGGGTGCAATGATCACCGCCCGCTTGGTTAATCGCTCACGCATCAATTCCACAAGCTCTTCACGCATGGCCACGTATTCCGAGCGGTCTACGGTCTTGCGGTCGAGCATCGATTCATAGGTGGCCAAGGCTAGGCTTGGGAAAATATGCGGTGAACGTCCCAGACAAAAATCAAGCCATGCACGTTTAAGGTTGATGGGTTCGCCATCTCCAAGTCTTTGATCGTAACGAAATGAACCTGCATTTTTGAGTGCAGCGACATAGATCTTAAAACTATGCTCAAAGTTTGGAGGTCGCCAATAGGTTATTTTCGCACCCAATTTTTTGAGTGCATCCAATGTCTCTTGGATCACAAGACGCACTTCACGATCGGGTGAGAGTGTTCCAAGATCGTCATACCAATACACTTCAAGATCGGAGGGCTGAAGCGCTTCATCGACACCTTGCCATTCTGCGCCTTGAGTATTGAGATCCCAACCATCATCACCAACCAAGAGAGGCATCAATGCCTCAATGTCTTCAACATAACGTGCAAGAGGACCCACAACTTTAAATTGCTTTAATAAACTCGCTTCGGGTTTCGCCCCCCACGCCCCCCTCTCAGAGATCAAACCACCCGAGGGTTTATGTCCAACCACACCACAGAAATTGGCAGGATTACGAATTGACCCTCCAATATCACCACCAATACCAACCGGCGAAACCCCGGAACCCACGAGCGCTGCTTCTCCACCCGATGAACCACCAGGTGTCCGCTCCTTGTCAAAGGGATTGTAGGTTCGACCATAAAGCTTATTGTCGGTGTCGTACCAAAGTAAAGCCTCCGGTACATTTGTGGTACCCATAACAATGAAACCGGCATCACGCATGCGATGAACAACTTCAGCGTCCGTGTTGTTACGAGAGTTCTTACGTTTCACCAATCCCGCAGAGTTCGTTAAACCCGAAACCGACAGGTTGTCTTTAATGGAACAGGGCACCCCGAAGAAAGGCTTCCGCTCAAAGTCAACACCCCCATTGGCATGTTCTTCATCCATTGCATGTGCGACTTGGCGAGCACGCTCAAAATCATACTGAATCAATGCATTTATATTTTTATGCGTTTTCTCGTGCCGAACAATAAAGGCGTCAATCAAGTCGATGCACTTCCAACTGCTATTCTGAACCCCGTCTGCGAGTTCTTTGAGTGTTGCGCTTTCATAAACATCGTTTAAAGAATCCAATGTTGCCTTCCTTTACAACTTTACTTTTTCTTTGTTCATGCTTTGAAACCTAAGAGACTCGCCGTGGAACAAAGACCCATGCCTTGGGCGTGGAGCGGTGATACTGTGTGATCCATTGTCGGGTCGTCAACGCCAAGACCAGGCCAAAACAAAAACCAAAGCTTGGGTTGTACATAATCTCATGCGTGAACATCGATCGAATCACGTAAAGAATCAGTAGCGAAAAACCAAGCACCCAGGAATCCCCAATGCCTGCAAGACGATGACGCCGCGTCCGTAAACGGCCAAGATAGTTGTACCCTAGGACCAAATAGGCGATGCCGCCGGTCAAACCGAAGGCACCAAAAAGAAAAGCAAAGAGATTATGCGTGTTGACCTTGAGCCCGTGCCCTCGAACATTCAAGTACTTCGGCAACTCACGGTGAAGACGGTCCGGCGAGGCCCCCAAAATTGGATTGCGAATCAACACTTGTAAAGAGGCTAAAATTAACTTACGCCGCAGCTGATCGGACTCATCTCGGTCATACGCATCGTTCATTCTTGTTTCGATAACATTGCGAGGTCGTGAGCTTCCATAAATAATCGAGGCACTTCCCAAAGCTAAAACTCCAATCATCACAACTCTGCGAAACGATAGACCTGTTGACAAGAGTCCGAAGAGTAAAATTACGCCAACACCAAGCCAACCCGATCGATTCGCAGATGAAAAGATCGTATAGACGGTAAAGAGAGAGAGTACGATGAGTAACACGCGCAGGAATTTATGTTTTCGTTCATTTAATATTTGAGCTGTCATTAACAACAAGGCTGGCAATACATAAAGCGAGAAGGCATTCTTATTCGCAACACCTTCAAAGGGGTTCACACCATGGGTTGCAACACTCTCGTAGGCAAAGCCGCGAGCACAAATGATGATACTGGAAAACCCTACCCCCAAAATGGTCATCAACAAATCTTCCCGTTTTCGAACACAATGGTAACCCGCGAGAACCATTAGAAAAAAGCAGACACTTTTTAGAACCGTTCGTGCCATCGCCTTGGGGCTGGCTGCACATGCGGCAATCACAATTACCAAAAATATCGCTGCAGAAAGCGTTAACCGTTTCGGGAACCTTTCTAAGGGTTTGACAAGAAGTATAGGCAACGACAAAAATGCAAGTGCAACACAAAGGTGCAGCTGAAAACCGAACATGGGTATACGGAGTTGTGGAAAGGCGGAGGCGGCAATCGAAAGACCGAGGCCAAACCCAACAAAACCTTGGGTTGTCATCTTCGACAAAATCAAGACCCGCTCCAAACGCTTAAGACGAAAGTTTTACCTTAGCGATCAATCGCGCAACGTCTACCACACTTGGAAGATTTCCCCGACTTGCTTGTGGCATCTCGCTGTGTTGAACCGGGTCGTGATTCATACCAGTTTCAATCGGAATATTGGGCGCATTGATATTGAAAATAAGCAAAGGAACTTCTTCATGCGTCACCGTGTCTGCCTGCAGCTTTTCTCGCCCCAAAAGCGTCTCGAGCTCAATACCTGGAGGCGTATGATCGCCAAAGAGAATCACCGTCACTGGAATGTTCAAAGATTGAAAGAAATTGTCCATTGCCAAATCGGTATCTGCGATCGCGTTGAGATATGCCTTGTGACTCTCATCATTGATTTTCGAAAATTGCACTTTATGCGAGTTCGAGACCCATGTGTAGGGAGCATGGCTGCTCATCGTAATGACATAACTGAAACTTGCTCTTTCATTGAGTTGATTGAGTGAATGGCTAAGTTGAGTCAAAACCTGCTGGTCCGACCAGACACCATCAATGGGGTATTGAGCACGAATATTACGTTGGAGGAGATCTTCCGCAAAAAGGAGCTCGTCAAATCCCATTCTTTCAAGTGCAGATCGACGTGCATAGAAGTTCCCGCCATAGCCGTGATAGAGACGCGTGCTATAATCTCTTTCGTTTAAACGAGACACCAGACTTTTCTCAAAAGGATAGGATTCGAGTTTATAGGTGTTGATATGTCGTGAAGGCGCACTGGCATTCAGAAAACCAAAATCACTGTCACACGATCCATTGTCATGAAGAGCGCCTAAGCGCGTCTGAACCAAATAGTCGCGATCGCGTACACGTGCATTGAGCCGTGGGGTAATTTCCTGACCCGAAACACTTTCATGAAGAATATCCGCCGCCAGACTCTCGACCTGTAAAACAATGATGTGAGCTTGCATTTGAGACTGAAGAGGATTCACCCAAGTATCGTAGGGGTTGGGTCCTTGTTGACGGTGTTTGAGCGCATCGAGAAGCAGTTTGTCCGAATCCAAGTACCACCACTCTGCAAACCATGATCCCACATAGCCGCGAACATAACCAATACGCCCAACCGTCCGAGTTGTAAGTATTTTCGATAGAGGCTCTTTGAAGGAAACACCAACCTCAAGAGACACAGTTAAGACAGCCACGAAAAGCACAATGCGAGGAGATACGCGCCGGTGTTCTTCTCGGCCGATCAACGATGCCACTAAAACAACAATTTGAAGTACAAGTAGAGTCGCAAGTATCACGCAATGTTGAAAGCTCACAGCGTCCAAAGCAACACCGATGAACTTTGCACCCGCTGCAGCGTTGTTTTGCAAGGTCAAAAGCGACAAAGGACGCATGAGCGTATCGGTGTATGCGACCAAGGCAAAAACCAAACCCGATTTCATGATCGCGAAAACGAAGAGCCGATTAACCTTATTTAAAATCGACACGATCAATGCCGCCAAGAGTGTGTTGCTGATTGCACGAAATAGCCATGCAAAGAGTATTAGTTTTATTGATAGTTTTTGAGGGGAAAGCATCGTGATTTCCTGTAAAAAAAACCACTCCACAGAGATCAGCAGAACAAAAGGAACTAAAGTGTTAGTGGGAAGCATTAGGCTTTGACCAGGAGCCCTCGCTTTCTTGATTCCTTTTTCTCTCTGGTCATTCGCGTCTCGCATCACTTTCGGTCTATACTTATGAGAGGTAAAATCAAACTGAAGGTTTTATCTAAAATTAGAAGGAGTCCAAAACATGCAAATTGCGGTTACATTTCGTCATATTGAACCTTCAGAAGCCCTTAAAGAGTTTGCGCAAGAAAAGGTGACTCGAATCGACAAATACATCCATACACCCTCGGATGCACACGTTGTATTGAGCAAAGAAAAGCTTGAGCATCGTGCAGATATTACATTGCAGGCGCACGGGCTAACATTAAGGGGGCGTTCGACCTCTGAGGATATGTATGCATCCATTGATGGCGCGATGCGAAATATTGAAAAGCAGGTCAAAAAATATCGCGGGAAGCTTAGTTCTCACAAATCAAGAGAAGGCAAGGACCTTCGAGCCCGTTTAAATCGTATCGCCGCTTCAGCAGAACTCATTGATCCTTTAAGTTCACAAGAGGCTGGCAAAATTTTGCCACCTAAAATACTGGATTCCAAGGAACTGGCAGTCAAAACTTTCAACCTCGAAGAAGCGGTCATGCAAATCGATTTGATGAACGCAGCCTTCTTGGTTTTCAAAAATGCAGATACCGACGCGATCAATGTACTCTATCGCAATGAGGGCGAGGGTTTTGGCCTAATTGAGACGACCTGAAATTAGCGTGATGATCTTGAAGATGTCTTACGAGCTTGAGGGCTATGTAACTTTTTAAAATCATCCGCAGAGATTTCTCGCTTGAAAGTCACGCCTGGAGGAATACGCTCTTTTTATGGAAGAGCCTTTAGACTTCGGCCCCTACGCATTGCTTGATGACCTCGCGCGCGGTGGCATGGGAGATGTCTATCTAGCAAAGTCAAGAACTGCTGCTGGCTTTGAACGTCTTTGCGTATTGAAAAAGATTCGAGGTGACCTGAACACCTCTCGTGAACATATCAATCGTTTCCTTGATGAAGCCAGGGTTGCGATTCACCTGGCACACCCCCACATTTGCAATATTTATGACTTTGGCGCCGTAAGGAATGAGTATTATCTCACGATGGAGTACGTCGCAGGTGTTGACCTTCGTCAAGTTCAGTCTGTGCTTGCGCGAACAGAACACGTTTTACCGCGCGAACTGAGCTTTTATATTATTTTGCGAGTTCTGGACGCTTTAGAGTATGCCCACGAACTGGACCACCCGCTCACCGGTAACCCTTTGAATTTAGTTCATCGTGATATCTCACCTCAGAATATTATGCTGGGTTACCAGGGTGATGTGAAAGTCATCGATTTTGGGCTCGCGAGCAGTGAACTCAAAGTTGAGCGCACCGATACCGAAGTCATTATGGGCAAACTGGCCTATATGGCCCCTGAGCAGTTGGAGTCGACCTCCCATAAACCTCAGATCGATGTTTTTTCAGCTGGTGTGCTCCTTTACGAGCTTCTTTTTCAAAAACGCTTTTACCACGAACTTCAAACCCATGAAATTTGGGATGCACTGCACACAAGTAATTACCAACCCAAAGATCTGCTTGAACTCGATCCCAAACTTCAAAAAATTGTTTTGCGTGCGACGGCCTCAAGTCCTGAGGACCGCTTCCAAAGTGCCAGAGAGTTTCGTGAAGCATTACAAGACCTTATGCTTCAAGGCTACCCAAACGCCTCACGCGCGACGTTGCGTACGTATATGCAGGCACACTTTGCGGAGCAAGAGGCAAGTGAGCGGAGCAAACTTATTGCTAAAAACCGTAAACATCGTCGAGGTGCTGTACGAAATGGTATTCCCGATGAATTTACGCTTGACCCATCTCCTTCGCAAAAACCCAAACAACACGTCTTGAAAGCAAGCTCCCAGTACCCAACAAAGCTTCCTCAACACAATGCATTTGACGCAATTGATGTGACCGATCGCGTGCGCCGAAAACAGAAGAGCTTTAGCGGGCTACAAAGTCTCTTGGTTGCACTGGTTTTACTGGGTTTCGTTGTGGCATCCGTCAGCCTTTTGACATGGCTGCAAAAAGAAAAGACCTCGGAGCAAAAATCAAGAGTCGTGCACCTGCAACGCAAAACGCAACACGAAGACGTGTCTTCAAAAAATGATTGGACATCACACATCGACAATCGAAATGCGACACAAAGTCAAAATCGAAACGAGTTAAGCGACGATCCAATACGATCTCCCAGTGAGATACCGGATACACCTCACGATCTCAAATCGACACAAGCTGCCGACTCTTTAGCATTGCCAACACCTCCTGTTGTTCGCGAAGAGAAAGGCCCTCCTCAACACAACACGAACGAAATTTCAAAAGCGAATACGGATCCGAACTCTGCACGAGACCTCGCACTTCAATCTCCAACATCAGCACAAACGCAAAACACAGATCTCTCAACTTTAAAAAGTAGAGAGAGTGGGGCAGAGCCGCCACGGGACCAAGAAACAAAGAAACGTGTCATTGTGCGGCGGTCAAAAAGCAGGACTTCCACAAACCCGAACGTCTCGCCAAACACTCAAAAAAATCATGATGCGAAGAAGGAAAACCTGAAAATATCCGAACGTAGTCAAGTGATCGGGAAACTGAAAAAGTGCGACGATGCCTGTGCCAAATTGCTGGTACGAACCTTATCTCGAAACAGTCAAGCGCCAATCCCAAAGGCAGCGCGATACACAATCGACGCCTGTCTTGAGACCTGTCAATTGTAGAGGTGATGATGCATATTGCGGTCATAGATTCTGGGCTCGGTGGGATGACTGTGCTTGAGCCACTTTTAAAAAATTTTTCAGAACATCGTTTCACCTATTTTGGGGACAGTGCTCGTGTTCCCTATGGGACAAAGAGTGTCTCCGTAATTCAACGTTATGTTCTTGAGATCTTCAAAACCATACACAGAAAAGACCCCATCGATATTTTAGTGCTTGCGTGTAACTCTGCGAGTGCGGCTTTCGGCGAGTCGCTTTCTACTCTACTGCCGGTCCCAACCATCGGCGTCATCGAAGCCGGTGTCGCTGCTGCACGAACACCACGCAAATCGAGCCAAGATGTCATCGGTGTCATTGGAACCGAAGCGACAATCCGTTCCGGTGCGTATCGCAATGCATTTCGTAAAGCCTTTGCCCAAAGCGATGACAAACCTGAACTTTGGTTCCAAGCCTGCCCTCTATTCGTACCGTTGGTCGAGGAAGGGTGGCTGGACGATGCTATTACAGAGAAAGTGATTCAAAGATACATGGCCAATGCGCCAGCAACGATGAACACGCTTGTGCTTGGCTGTACCCACTACCCTCTTTTAGAGAAAGCTTTCAACAAGCTCTATCCGCAGCTGCGACTGTGCTCGAGTGCCGATGCGATCGTAGATTTTCTAGAGACTCAACATAAGCTCAAACCTAGCCCTCAACATCGAAACACAGTGTGTACTCTTCTTTTTAGTGATCTCCGTTCACTCGAGCACAATTGGGTTCAAGACTTTCAACTGCGATGGAAGTGCGAAGCGCGAGTGCAAAGCGTGAGTGTTTGAAACGATGGCGCAGCTTCGCACCCATCGTCTTCTCGATGAACGAGAGAAAATTGAGCGCTTTGGGCCCCGACCGAGCACGATTCGTTGTCAAGAAGGTGAGCGTTCTTGCGCCCAATGTTGTGGTATCAATAACTTCATCGATCGTAGTACGAAAGCCAAGGCTCTTCGTCTGCATAAGCGTACCCTTGCAGTTTTAAAAGCGGGTGAAAACGTAAAGAAGCTCGTTCAGACTAAACATGAACTGATGCGGGACGAAAAGGATACGATCCTATGTCAATCCATTCGGGTTTGCCCCTTTGCGGGATGGCTCGATGCCAAGCTCGACCACAACCATGATCTTGTCCACGCAACAAGCAACCCGATGGCGCGACGTGTCGGTTGCCTTATACACCCTTCACGCTTCAGTGATCGGCGGGAACTCAGGGATTTATCAGTCCATGATGCGATAATCTGTGACGGATTCTTTTGCGCCGCACACATGTGGATTAAGGAACATCATCATTGGGTTATCCAACTCTTCCCTGTCGCAGATTACTCGCGCTTTTTACATAACATCAGTGTCTTGGATTCGCTGATACAGCTCATCGAGTATTGCTTGGGTCGTCCAATTCGTAAAAGCGATCATGAAAGTGTGGCCCCCAAATTAGCACCCTTTATCGATGCTTTATCAATGACTCTCGCCCATCGGGAGCCCTCCCACTTTGGAATCGTGCAACTCAAACGCAATGGAGACGAAGTCCGCCGTCAAGAGCCCGAGTTTAATGACGAGGACCGCATGTTACGAAAGATTTTATGGACCCTTGGCTACACCCAGCAAACGATTGATGTAGAGATGCCATGGTCTGCAACGGAATGTTTTGGAGATTCTCAAGTTCAAAGTGAGAACCCCTGGTTCAACTTAAAGCAAAGCTTCCTAGAATTGATCTCCGAAAGAGTATGATCTCAAGCACGAAGTTTGATGCGATTCTCAAAGCGCTTGTAAAACTATTCTTCTTTCATAGGCTTAGGCCATGACACAACCGCAGACCTTCGGCCCCTTGAATGTTCGACTCATTCATCCAGACAAGACTCCCAATATGTTGGTTCTTCTCAACCATGGCTATGGAGCACCGGGTGATGACCTCGTGGATTTAGGGCATTTCTACCGAAGTGGCGACACGACCTTACGAGAACATGCACTTTTTGCTTTTCCTGCTGCTCCAAAAGTTCTTTACAACGCACCGATGCAAGGCCGAGCATGGTGGGATATTGATGTCGCACGACTGGAAGCCCGCGCACGGGGTGGAGATGTCTCCCCTTTCTTTGACGTCTTTCCTGAGGGGCTTAAAGAATCGCGACGCGCTCTTTTGTCTTGTCTTGAAGCGCTTCGTGCTTCATTCCCTTCACTTCAAAGCTTTGTCTTTGGGGGGTTCTCTCAAGGTGCAATGCTTGCAGCCGATGTGGTATTTCGTAGCGCGATCGAAGCCAAAGGTTTGATTCTTTTTTCTGGCACCTGGCTGGGCGGAGACGAATGGCAAGCAGCTGCGGCCAAGCGCGACCAACTCACTCTATTTCAAAGCCATGGCCGACAAGACCCTATCCTTCCTTTTGAACGGGCTGAGATGATGTTCAAGCGCTTAGAGAAAAGTGGTATCGCCAATGTTATGTTTCATCCTTTTCAAGGTGCACATGCCATCCCGCGCTCTTGCTTGGAGGACTCCTTGAAAGTATTAGGGGCACTTCAAAACGATAGGTCGCCAAATCTATAGAAGCGTTAGAAACTCTCCCCAATTTGTTGGCGGGGCTTTGGTCGCCTTCAACTTTAGGTAAGGAGCTCTTCAATCGTCTCAGTCATGGGCTTCAATTGAAGTTCTGGGTACTTCCGAAGCAATGCGCTCCCATCAACAAGGGTTGAGTAGCGTAAGAAACGCAAAAGATCGTCGCCAAGTTCGTGAATATCACCAGAACTTAGACTCTTGAGCCATGATTTCACGCGAAAAGCAGGTCTTGACCGAGGACGACGTTGGAGCATTTTTAAGAGTCTTCCTAAGGGAATCACTCCCGGCCCGGTTAAGTTCAATATCGCGCTCTCACCGGTTGACGATGGGAGTAGCGATTTTTCAATCGCGTTTTCAAGCACGTGGATACAATCATCAATATGCACCATTTGTAAAAGCGGATTGTACCCCATCATCGTGCGGGGTGTCTGCTGCCGCAAATAAAGCATCGACCAATTGTCCAATGTTTTGCCAACAACCATTGATGTTCGGAAAAGTAAGGTTTGCGTATTGGGAGCGCGCCAAAAGAGTGACTGAAACATCAAGTCACTGCCAACACAATTTTGAAGCAGTCGATGATCGCTTCGAATCAAAAGGGGTTCACTCTCGTCCATATAGCGGGAACTCTGCGCAGAAGAACCATAAAGACGCGCATGAGACAAGACCAAGACTTGCCGTGGCTGACTCTCCACAATCCAATTAATAAACTCCGAAACCACCAAGGGATCAAGCAGAGTACTGCGCCGCCGCCCTCCAATATGATGGACAGCAAGGTTGATGCATACTGAAAAGTGCCTCGAGAAGAGTTTGGTACGTGCTGATTTACGCCTGAGATCCAAGGACAGCAATTCCACATCTCGAGGGCGGTCTGGAAAAGCGATCGTGTCCACAACACAGATGTCATGATCGCGATGCAAGCGTCGCACAAGTTCACGCCCAAATGGACAGGCACCACCCAGGATTAATATTTTTTCCCGGACTCGCTTCATTCGTGTTCGCGATCCTTTGCGACTCCCTTTTGGAACTTTATCCTTGGCACTTCTCTTTTTCTTTGAAGAACCTGTGGCTTTTTTAGTTTTTTGAGACTCTTTCGATGGATTTGATCGTGGCGTTTTAGGCAAACCAGCCCTCCCGCGAAACGAGTTCGTTTTCAATCATTGTTCGAATACGGTGCTCAACCAAATGTACGGCGTGCTGAATTGAGGGGAGGTCATCGGGCGCACACTTTGGCGGCATCACGACATCCCCAAATCGAATTCGATATTTGACCGGTAAGGGAAAAGGCAAGATCTGAGGAAATATCAATGGAAATGCCGGCACTTTAAAGAGCTTGGCAAGTTTTTCTATATTCGCTATCGAGGGCGCTTGCTCTTCTGCACCAATCACCGCGAATGGGACCACCGGTGTTTGAGACTCAATTGCAACTCGCATAAAGCCGCGCCCAAAACCTTGAAGTTGATAGCGGTTGCGAAAGAGTTTATTCACACCTCGTACACCTTCCGGGAAGACCATCACCGCTTCCTCACGTTGCAAAAGTTCTCGACACACCTTTGGTGTGCCAACAACCTGCCCCATACGCACGAAAAGCGATGACAGATATGGGAGCTCCGCACTCCATCGTTCAACCATTCCGCGTACGAGTCGTGGCTGCGGTGCATCCACCATCATGGATGTTGCCACCATCATTCCATCAAAAGGAAGTTGCCCAGAATGATTACCCACAAGAAGCACTCGCCCCTCGGGGATATGCTCAAAGCCTGAAACATCACAACGAAAATACTTTCGGTAGACCCAAAGTGCTAGCGGAATGAGTTCGCGCAACATGTTCGGGTCAAAGCCATAGGGGTCAACGCCAACGTCGTTCACCTGAGGCTTGGGGCATGCATCGAAGCGCTCGTACAGCCCGGGTTCAAGACGCTCTACGAAAGACTCCAGTTTTGAGCGGATTGAAATATTCTTTCGAAGATCAAACATAACTCAACATCGCATACTTCAACCCACAAACCAATTCGTTCGAGTGAGAAGTCCAATGAAACCTAAGTCGTTTTGGGTTTTTGGTCATGTTGATAGTGTGTTGGATCCGCAACGCCTGCCTCAACAAAGCCTTGGGCTCGTAAGACACATGCATCACATTGTCCACACGCAAGGCCTTCCGTACTTGGGTCGTAGCAACTCAGTGTTTCGGCGTAATCCACACCATGCTTAAGGCCCAAAGTAATAATTTCTGATTTGCGCAAATGCAAAAGTGGAGTGTGAATTATGACTTGGTGCCCGTCAGCCGACATCCGAGTGCCTGTATTGGCGACGCCTGACATCGCATCAATGAAGGTAGGGCGACAATCTGGATAACCCGAATAATCGAGCGCGTTCACTCCAATGTAAATATTCGGTGCACGGAGAACTTCTGCCCACGCCAATGCAAAGGACAAGAATACAGTATTCCGAGCAGGAACATAGGTTAGTGGAATATCATCCCCGAGATCATCAATGCTTCCCGGTTTTGCGATCTCTCCATCGCCCAACAAAGCAGACCCGCCAAACTGTCGCATATCAATATTCACGATCCGATGATCGCGCAACTGATAGCGTTGAGCGAGCTTTCTGGCGCGAGCAAGTTCCACCGTGTGATTCTGACCATAATCAAAGCTTAAGCCATAGATTTCAAGGCCTTGCGCATGGGTTAATGCCAATATCGTAGCGGAATCCAGCCCACCAGACATTAAGACAACGGCTCGCTTCCGATGAATTATCGTATTTGCGGGTTTGATCACTTTGCTGCACCTTCTTTGCTCTGATTTCGCACTTTGTGACATTTTGACCACCTTCTTTGCCACGATCCCATCGAAGCCGCATTGACTTCATGGGTTAAATGTATTGTATTTAACAGTGTTATCACTTCTTTAGGTATAGTCATTAAGGTGTTCTAGTTTTGTTTGCGGACCTTCATATCGAACTTATTGGCCCCAAGTTGGCTCGTCATCGAAGGATTCGAATTCCTGGTTTGTTCATCGTAATTTTGGTGAGTTTGGCGATTCTTTTACTTTTGAGCACTACCCTCACCTTGGTTTCAACACCCAGCTCCCAGATAACGATCAATCCAAATCCGGACAAGGACTCCAGTCGTATCGCCAAGGCAATCGAGCGTAAATTGGGCGTTTCAATCGAAGAGAATATCAAGTCCTCTTCAACGCTGAGTCAGCTCAATCAAGAACTGCTCAACATTTCAGCAATTGGTCTTGGAAACACCACGCATACGCTTGGTCCCATCCCCTCAAACTTTTCGTCCGTACACAAGTCTGGCTTTTCGTCAAGTTATCTCGATCTGGTGTCAACGAAGGCTCTGTGCAGGTTGCAACCCAGTGCTTGTGTCACCCAAAAATATGAACATGTCGCGCGAATGAAACAAGAAATTCAAAATGAGATTGATAGTTTAACTCAACACAAAGCATCGATTGTAGCACTCAACCTCAAACGTGCTTCAACGCCAAGCCTGATGCCGGCACAAGGCGTAATCACAAGTGATTATGGCCGTAGAAAAGATCCCTTCACAAACAAGTGGACAAGCCACGATGGAATCGACATTGCAGCACCGAGCGGCACAGAAGTTCTTGCACCTGCTGATGGAGTGGTAAGCTATCGTGGCTCTGCAGGCGGTTATGGAAACCTGATTGAGCTTAAGCATCCGGATGGTACCTTTACTCGATATGGACACCTGCTTCAGAGTTTTGTTCAAGTGGGACAAAAAGTTTCGCGAGGTTCGACGATAGGTCTGGTCGGCAGCAGCGGTCGGAGTACTGGGCCACATCTTCATTATGAGGTCCGAAAAGACAAACACACCGTGGACCCAAAGCGCTACTTGGGTTTTTGATCACGAAATCTCTTTGAGGCCTTTTATGGCCTTGTAAGCGCTTCTAAAATTTTAACTCACGTTCTCATAGCGTGCCGCGCAATCCCAACATCGCCGTGAGTGGTTTATTGGGTCGAGCCCCAAAAGGCCGCCACGATACAATCGCACGTGCATTAAACATGTTCTCTATTTTGAAGTAGATGTCGAGGTCTTCAAAAAGCGCATAGGATGTCGAGGCGTTGACAATGAAAAGAGGTCGGATCAAGGGTTCTGCTGCTTCCGCTGAATCAAACATTCTGCCGCGATAATTCATTGCAACATTCATCGACCAACGCGAGATTTGAAGCTCTGGAGAAATCTGAAAGCGATGAGTCGGGATATAAGGCAAAGGTGCGCCGGCATTCACATCCCCATATTGCGGAAAGCTCGAGCGAAATTCACTCAAAAACTGTGTGTGAGTGAACGTGTAGTTTGCATTGACCCGAGCCTCACTTAAAGCACTTAATGGAAAACGAGCTTGCCCCGCCAACTCTGCACCTGCAGCAAGTGCTCTGCCTCCATTAAATTGCAGTGTGACATCACTTGGATCGCAACCCGCAGCAAAACTACAGTTGCCTAGAATATTCTGATAGAAATTGGTGAATCCGGCTGCATTAAGATTCAAATGCTCCTGATTTAAACGTATACCAAGTTCACTGTTCCAACTTTCTTCTGGCTGAACATCTGAAGCTTGACCCGGTGCAACCGGTGAAAAGCCGCGATGAACACCTACAAAGCCGAGGATTCCATAGGGAAAAGCATACGCGACTCCAAGCCCCGGCGAGAGGAACGAGCGCGCAGCGGTATCACGATCATTTTCAACATCCAAGTTGGTTAATGAACCATACATCCACTCAAAACGAAGAGAAGGAACGACAAGGAAATCGCCAAAAGCCAACTCGCCCATTGTATTGAGCGCGAGCGAGAGAGTTTCGCCCTTTTCATTTCTCAATTGGTTTCGCCCGTCACCAAAAGATTCCAACCCATTCAGGCCAAGAAAGGTATTGAGTTCAAACTCATCACGAACAACCGAGTCATGATGAAACCTCGCCCCCATCCGTAATGTTTGGCTCGTTCGTTTTTGTGCAAAGCGATGATTGTATTCGCTGTGGATTCCTTGTGAAACATAGCGACGGCTGTTGGTGCCGTATCGAATGGCTTCATTCTCATCTTCAGAGATCACCGCACCACGCAAAATGGCGAGTGTTCTTGCGCCCCGGCCTGTCACAGGTGGATTCAATAGCGTGGAATGTAAATCAGCACCGCCTTGCACACCATTGATCTTTGACCAATCGCGCCACAGGTCGTTCCGATACAAAGTTGTACGAAAATCAATCTTCTCATCTTTCTGAAATCGATAGCGAACACGCGCCTGGGTATGATGCCAATCGAGCTTTGCAGATGCTGTCGTATCATAGCGGCGGTTCGGGTTCTGAACGAAATCGTCTAAGGTTAACCCGAGATAGGTTTCTTCGGAATCTTCTTGGCCATAACCCACCTCAAAATCAAGGCGATGCCATGCTGACTTTTCCAAGTCTGTATTCACTCGTGCTTTAAGCATTGCATCAACGCGCGAAAAACCATGTGTGCCGCCGAGGTTTGAAGACTTGAAACCACCCGAGTTGAGAAGAGCAACTTCGCTTAAAAAGCCAATATGTTTGGAACCATAGCCCAAGGAACCCAAAACTTTGGTTGTCTCAAAGGAGCCATAAGCCAAATCTAAAATTCCATGAATTCCGGAATAGGGAATCGCACGAGTTTTTAAATCGATCGCACCACCAATCGTATTGGGGCCGAAACGCGTCGCAGCAGGACCTTTATACACATCGATACCGGTCATGCGCATCGTCAGAGGGAAGTAGTATGCAGCCGGTGCAGAATAAGGGGCAGGAGCAATTAAGACTCCATCTTCCATTAAGGTAAGCTTGTCTGAACGGTTGGAGTTACCACCGCGCATGCCAATGTTTGGTCTTAAACCAAAGCCCTCTTCCTCACGAACATAGACACCGGGTGTTTGAGCCAATACCTGATGAATATCATCATGCTTGTGTTTGTTGAGGTCTTCTTCGTCGATACGATGTGCGGCCCCCGCAATGCGCTGATTCGCAGGTAATTTTGAGATTCGCGTTTCATAAATTATAGAATCGTTTTCACTCTCATCGCTCTTTTCGATAACGTTCTCTGAAATTTGTTCCTCGTCCTTGACTTCTATCCTTTTTCGACTTGCATCTTCGAGAGCTTTTGTCTTTTCGTCATCGACTTGCGTAGGGAGCCCGTTCGCATTGCTTGTTGTCGTGAATCCCCAAAGAAGGCAGAAGATGTAGAACGCAAAAGTGTGTTGCGAGCGGCACTTCACATCAAACTCCTTAGAAGTAACAGTCATAGTGCACCTTAAAGTCATACTACTGCCTTAGCCCTAGGCTTTTGACAATATCGATACGATGCAATGGGGCATCTTTAGACATGGGCAAAAGAAGATTCTCGGTCGCGGCTATTGGAACAACGTGTTGCTCCGCAATGGAGACCTTGTATGCAGAGTATTCTTCGCCTTCAAACGACTTTGAGAGATTGACCGCTAAAAGGTCTATGTGTGGATTCACCATTCTTGAACGGCGACGGCCATTGAGGCTTGCGTGCGAGTCCGCGAAGATTTGAAAACGCCGGGTCCCATCTCCATTCTGGAGAATGGCTTCGAGTTTTTTTGCAAAGAGCACAATCATAGCGGGACGTGCACTCATTTCTGCGACTTGACGCCACTCCAAATATTCGTGCGGGTTCACATTTGATATTCTTCCGCTGTCTTGATCGTGGACAATATAGGTAAGGCTCCCGGATTTTTCTCGAACCATGACGCGCCACGAGAGGCGCATCCCATCGTCATTCCACAGGACATTACCCGGGAGAAAGTAATGACGAGACGCAGTTGTGATTTGTAGAAAGAAAAAACAATAGGCGAGAAGGTATTGTTTCCCAAGCGTAATCGCACTGGCTTTCTGAAAATGAAATCGTGATTTGACAGCAGACCTGAACTTAAGGTGCTCCGGCCAATCGGGCGGGAAAAAGACTGTTGTCGCAAGAATCATGATCCACGGAAACATACCGATATTAAAAAGAAGGCTCGTCATCACGTGAAAAACAATCACTGCAATATAAGCAAAAGGGCGCGTCTTTGACTTGCATAAAAAGAAAACAATGGTCGCATCATAGATAAAGCCTGCCCAACTCATAATGAGCGGCCCCCAAGACCACGAAAAAAATGGTCCGAGAATTGGCATATCCCAGTGTGCTCGAAGCCATAAATCCAAGGGTTGGCCATAGCGCAACCAGTCGCTCCCCAACTTGGCGAACGCTGCGAAGATGTAAACACACGCCAACTGCGCACGGAATATATTAACCCACCGCAAATCAATTGTATCGTTTTGATCGCGTCGGCCATGACAAGGCGCCATCGCAAGCATCCCCAAGAGAATCACCAAAAGTGCATAATGGTTCAGATAGTTGGTGGCATCCCAAGTTTGCACCCAAAAGAGTAAGACGCAAGCAAGACCGGCTGCTGCCCGCGATGCAAGCGAGAAAAACATTGCAAGGCCGCAGAGTATGAGCGTGAAGTAGACCGAATAAACAAGGGTTTCGCTTGGTGGCCCGCCAAAATCCAAGCGATAAAAGGGGATGTAATGTTGAGGTTTATTGTTCAGCTCCTCAAGCCAACCCTTCAACCAAAATCTTGTACTCGACAAAACGAGTAAAGCTCCCATCGTTCTACAAAGGAAGCGTATTGAAGCAGACGAAACTTTGGTCCGTGAACGATGCACAGAAGCATGTGCACTTTTCATTTTGATTTAATCCGTATCGCTTGCAGACTCCATAGGTGGATTCACTCCCAAAAGGGATGGAAGCTCAGCCTTGTATGTCGTCAACATTGTTTGTAGATTATTGAAGCACGTTTCGATCACATCAAAACCTTCACTGCCGCGCCCACTTTCAAGTATTGGCCTGAGAGAATCTGGCAAAAGTGCGCATGAGCTCTTGGCTTGATTGGCTTCGTCACGGATTAACGTTGCACGATCGCTACCCGCGACAGATTCAACCCAAGCGTCAAAGCCCGTTTTGGCGTTGGCATCGATGTACAGGTCAAAGAAGGCCCCTAAGTTTTCACGTATTGAAAAACCGGAAAGCCCCGAATGGTAAAGCTCTAAAAGTTTTGGACATACGTCGTCTGTGCACGGCTCATATAAACCAAGAACTCGACCAAGCTTTCGATCTTTCACATAGGTTTCGACATAGAAGAGTGCCACATAGAGGTCTTCCAACACATCACGATAATCCATAAATGCGCCTTCTGAACTCGTATAGTTGTTAAGCTCGATCAAATACGAAGGCCAAACACCTTCTATTGTATCCAGTGCCTCTCGCACTCCATCGAGAAGAACAGCAAGATACGCTTTTCGACGCACTAAACGATCCTCTTCAGCCAATGCCGCAAAAGAGCCTTCTCGGTTGATAGGTGATGTTGACGGGCACAAGTTTTCATTGACCGGAGCAAAAAGTAGCTGTTCAACAGCCAGTAAACCTTGAGAATCATAGGTTTGCCCCGCAATAAAGCCCTCATTTAAATAGCGTCCGTTGACCAAGTTGACATCGACAGTACACGCTTTGAAAGCATCGTAGGAATAAATAGCCGCTCTCAACGATTGACCAAGTTCAACATTGCTTACCGAACCAAGGGGGCCCAACTGAAATACTTCGACAACTTCCCAAGCAAGAATTGTATCTTTAAAAGCAGCTTGTGCAATGGACCATGATTCGTCTTGTGATGCAGTCGAAAGATTCGTGACCGAGCTTTCGAGTCGTGTAAGTGCCTCAGAAAAATCAACTGTTAAGTTGGTCAACCTTTCAGAAACGAGATTATCAATCATCTCGCTCGATGAAAAATATTCATCATTGATTCCCATTTCAGTGGAGCTCCTCTCACCCTCATCGCAACCGACTAATGCTGTGATTAGGAGTACGAATAAGCCTAACGCTGTACACGCAAACGCCGAAGTTGCCTCAAAGGTAGAGACTTTCTCAATGCTCTTTGCTTTCTGGTAAGTCATATACTTTCATTCCCCAATCACTTAAAAAGAGCGCTAACAGATTGAACACAAGACACCCTAAAGGTGCCCCGTGTACCATCGAGGTCAGTCTAAAAGCCGCCTTCACCATTCGCATCACCTTTGAGCGATGCGGGCAACCCAAGATCATCCACAAGTTGATCACCGAGCGCACGGATCGCAGCTTTGTAGTCTTGAATATCACTCTCACTATCAACGCCAGGAATCAATGGAGCGCTACCGATCACAGCGTATATTCCGTCCAAAGCGACTCCTGGAATCCTTGAGTCCGGGTTGAATTGCAACATTAAAGCATAGCCCAAAAGTTCGCTCCAGTGTTTTGCATGGGTCGCGAAGTCGTATTCAGAAGCGTCCATTGAAAGGTCTTTAAGGGTATCGTTTACGTAATGTACCGTTGTTGCAGCGATAGCTCGCTCCCAATTGGCCAATATCGAATCTCGTATTTCTTGAAGTTCCCCGAGCTCTGTTTCTCCCCAAGATTCAGAGGTCGAAATTAAATGGCGACCTTGCAGATAGGCAGATACGATGTCGCTCCCGAGACTTAGGCCCTCACCCGCACGATCGCGTTTCGAAGCGGTCACAGCGTATCCCTGGTTGATCTCACTTTTCAGATCGATGAAACCATCACCGTTGCTATCGTGGTAAGCGTTTGCAAAGTCCTCTCGACCACCCTTACCTGCCGCCTCTTCAGCTGTATACTCAAGAAAGTCTCTCGCGGCACCAAAGTACCCGAAGGATTCATCCCAAACGTGCTCAAGCGCCGTATAAGTTTTCGCCTCACCATTTTTTACGACGGCTTCGGTATTATCGCTTAAGATACCTTTCCCTTCGACGTCATCACCGAGATAGTCCGCAACACCTTGAGAATACATCACCGCGCCATTGATGAACTTTTGAAGTACCTGTTGCGCATCGACGCCATTTTCAAGAACATAGTCCTTCTCGATTGGGTTCCCGAGAGGGTCCAGGCGAACAATCCCATCAATACCCTCTTGGTAAGCATCTCCAATGCTCTCGATTAAATCATCGATGACTTCATAGGTTGTGGTTGCACCCGACCAACCTTTGACTGTAGTCGTCCAACCGATATCGTTCTCTGGAAGTTTTTGACTCAATGAAGGTGCACTGCTCGACACATCACTAAAGAACGACTGTTTTAGACTGTCTTCACCATTCAGACTGTAGCTCTCGATCGCGTCGTCCATTGCACCGCCCACATCTGCATAGTCAACATAATATTTGAGTAGATCTTTAACATCTTGCCCTGTCGTTTCATCACCGATATTTTTTACGGCTGCGGTGAGCTCACTCCACAACAAATAACGTGTGGTTTGGCCACTATAAAAAACAGAGCTCTCGCCCTCAAGATAACGGGATTCGAATGTAAAGTTATTGGGTGCGTCACCGTCATGATCATGATTTTCAGAGTCCTCTACGTTTGTAGAAGAATCTTGGTTATCCGTTGAGTCGTCACCACATGCGGTCAAAGCCAAACCAGTGATGATTGATAACGACAATGGGAGAAACTTTTTCATTTTCTGACCTCGTGCCTGATAATGAGAATGGTTATCGTTATTTTAAATTTTCGGCATTGTCAAGCCTATTTATCGTGGTGAGGTTCAAAATTTATGTTGTGGGTAAAGCACAGCTTGCTGAAGAATCGTAGCCTCTGTTTCAAATTGTTTTAAGTTGTTGAATAGTCTCGCGCCATGACTCGGATTTAAATATTGCTGAGCCTGAGACCAGAACACTTGCACCTGCATCAACGATCATCGCAGCATTTTTGGTATTCACGCCACCATCAACAACAATCTCGACTTCCGATCGGCCGATTTCTTTGAGTTTCTTTGCAATCGATTCAATCTTGCAAAGTTGAGAGCCGATAAAGCTTTGGCCTCCGAAACCTGGATTCACACTCATCACAAGAACTTGATCCACAATGGGAAGGAGGTAGGTGAGTGATTCAGGATTCGTCGCAGGATTCAAAGAGACACCCGCCGAAACACCACGTGATTGTATGTTGTGAACGACGCGATCAGCGTGATTCTCCGCCTCAATATGGAAGGTCAGACGATCTGCGCCAGCGTCAATATAGTCATCAACCCACTTCCCTGGCTCTTCAATCATCAAATGAACATCGAGAGGTTGGGTTGCGATTTCTTTGATACGCCGCAAGACGGGGGGCCCAATGGTAAGGTTCGGGACAAAATGTCCATCCATCACATCAATATGAAGCCAATCTGCGCCCGCCTCTTCTATCGTTCGAATATCACGCTCAAGATTGACAAAGTCTGCAGACAAGATTGACGGTGCAATAAAAACCATAGCTAAGGTTAGATTGCATCCATACTGACGAAAAGAAAAATGTGCGATTAATGCGAATTGATAGGAATTTGTCTCACTCTTAAACAGTGTTTCTACGCAACTTGCTCGAAGCGCATTGAGAATGTTTTACTAAAGAGGACTGGAGGTTTTATGACACGTTTAATTGATGTAAAAAACGAACTTGATGGCTCAGGATTCGATCAGCAGGCAACACTTGTCGATCATGCCCCTTTTGGGGCAAGCTTTACGCCACGAAGCACAGGATCATTCGACATTTCTGAGATTGAAATTGAGGAAGAGGTTGAAGCGTAGCCGAGAATCTATCTCGCCAACCCAACGATAAAGAAGGCCTCAGCTGGGATTCCTTCATCTTGCGAAATCATCGTGCATTCATTGCGTACATCGTAGAAGGCATCGTCTTCATTACGAACAAACTCTGCAGAGTTACTGTAACGAGGATCACTTAAGATGTTCGTAATAAAGTTATCTGGGAAGTAAATCTGGCTCGTCACATAGGTTCTGTCTTCATAGTGTACCTTCACATGAATGTGCGCAGCACGACCGGGGTAAACACCAGGTGCAATCATCTGAAAGGCGACTCTCCCTTCTGTATCTGTGACCTGTACACCACGCAGAAAATCGTCACCGACCGTGTCAAAAGTTTCATAACCTGAATAGCGACCTGACGGGTCAGCAAGCCAAACATCCACAAGCGCGTTCTCAAGAGGTGCACAGCCCTCGTTCACTGAAACAACTTGAATTGAAAGGTTTAGTTCTCGACCGTCCATATCGTTTCGTAAATTCGAGCGAACTTGGTTCGGGTTGAAATAGAAAGGGCCTTCAACATCATCGGGCATCACCTGACAAATCTGAGCTGAGTCTAGCCCCTCTTCGTCTTGCAACTCGTTATTGCCAGAGTTTGAATCTATATTAATACTATCATCGGGAGGACTTGTTGAACTCGAATTGGTCCCTGGTGTCTCCTTCCCAGAACCCTGCGCATTCCCACATGCACTTGAAATAAGACCTAGTGTAACACCACCACCTAGACCTTTAAGAATTGCTCTTCGTGTTTGTTTTTTTTGCATTGAAGTTCCTATGATTTCAATGATGATCGAGATACATCTTTACGCGTCAAAACCACTGCTGAAAAAGCATCCGTGCCGTGCAAGTCAGGCCACAAGCGTAGCCAACCAGACTCACTGCATGCATTCTCGGGCAAATACGATAAAATCTCACTCGCCGGCAATATTGAAAAAGATTCACCGAGTTCAGACCGAAGAAATTCTTCAACAATATCCTCATTCTCTGCACGAAGTGGCGAGCAAGTCGCATACACAAGTCGCCCCCCCGACTTCACGCAGGATGCACTAGCGCTCAGAATCGAGAGTTGACTCCTAGAATGATCTTTCAACGAATCTCGATAACGGATTTCGGGGTGACGCCTGAAAGTACCCAACGCCGAGCATGGAGCGTCAACCAATACGGCATCAAAGTTGTCGGTCGAATTTTGTGCAAAATCCTCGATACTTTGATTCTCAACTCTAATTGTTGCACACGAGTCTGACGTCAGGCGCTTAATGTTATCCAAAAGTCGCGCCATTCTCTTTTCTTGCAATTCAAGAGCAACAAGCTCGCCTTTTGGACCTGAGGCATAGGCAAGATTAATTGTTTTCCCACCCGGTGCAGCACATGCGTCAAGAATACGTTCTCCATCTTTCACATCAAGTAGGGCGCTCACGAGTACACTCCCACCGTCTTGAATCTGAAATGCCCCTTCATGGAAACCAGGCCAACGTGTTGGGCTACCTTTTATCTTTGCCTTATAATGCCCAGGTATCCAATCATGTGGTGTACCAAAATCTTCTTCAATCTTGCTCTCCGGTCGGGCCCAAAATGCAAGCTTCGGTTGCTCTAAGAACGCTGCGACTTGCCCGTCGTTTATATCGGATGATTCCTTGGGATGAAACTCTTTGATTGCTTGAACAAGATGAGAAGGTAACGCGGATTGCATGACATCAAGTTCTTGGCATGCGTTTTGAAAATCTTCAGGAGCAAAATCTCGCAGCGTCCCGCCAACAACAGATGCAAGTTTGGGAAAGAGTTTTTGAACGATTGTGCGATACTCACGCGCGATATTCTCTTGATGTTTCGAGCCCGAATCCACGATTTCAATCAGCCCTATCACGAGGGCATCCTTGACCGGGTTTGGTAAACGAGAATAACGACGTAGTTTTTGTCCTAACAATACCGACGCGACGGGCTCATAACGAAGTGCTTCTAGCACAATTCGTTTCACGACAGAGCGCCGTAAACGCGGAAAACGCTTTGCAGCCTCGTCGATCAAGCGGTCGAGATGACCATTCTTTCTTTGCATCTTTGCAAAGATTCGATGCGCTGTGGTCCGCTGTAAGTCATGTCGTGGTGGAGTTCTCGAAGTCATGAAGAGATCCCAGATTCATGAGAAGGGCTGAGGATGTTTTTAAGAAAATGCACCGATTCCGATGCGATCATGTCACGGTCATAATCCAAGCCTAAAATATGAGCAGAGTTTGGGCACATCACATGACGAATGCTTGCTTTTTTTGCATTCGCAAAGAGACGCATCGTTCTTGCATTATCAACAGTTTCATCATGGCGTCCCCAAAACGCGAGTGTTGGAACCTTTAAATCAATAACCTTCGCTCGTGCCTTGCGTTGAACGCGGTAGTATTCTCCCAGAGCTTGATAGGGTATCGCCGGATAACCCGTGTTTTGTGCTCTTGCTTTAGGGTCATTGATACTACCGCCAGGGTCTTCTTTCACCAAATCCGGTAAATCATGTGTGATTTGAAACTGTGACAACCACGAACCAAACTGATTTTTGGGTGTGAGTCTTAACGCTGCTCCAAGGAGGATTTGAGCACGGATACGCTGCGGAAACGTCACAGATGCCCAGATTGCGAGGGCTCCGCCCATTGAAGCTCCTATCAAGATCACTTTGTCGTCATCTCCATGGATTGCATTACGCACCTGAGCAAACCAACTCGTGGCACTCGTCTTACGTAACGCTTCAAGGGTGGTGCCGTGCCCTGCCAAGCACAAGTGATGCACACGATACCCGAGTGCATTGAGTGCCAACCCCAATGGGTAACACTCATAAGTCGAGCCTGTAAAACCATGTATCGCTACAACTCTTGGTAAGTCGTCTCTGCCATTCAGTCTTACTTCATTACGTATTGGTTCAGGAAGCTTCCTCATGGCTTGTTGTAGTCTTTCTGGCCAGAAGAATCTAGGAAGTCGAAGTGCAATTCTCCTGAACGCAATATCTGCAGCTCATGATTTA
Organism: Myxococcota bacterium; assembly: GCA_020630615.1. Lineage (GTDB taxonomy): Bacteria > Myxococcota > UBA727 > UBA727 > JAHDBA01 > JAHDBA01. Next base: position 38,751 of record JAHDBA010000014.1, read on the forward strand.
GGTTTTGAACACGTAAGGCACCGTCACACTCAAAGCCATCAACTCGGCCAAGAAACGTATTGTTCTCTCGAGCAAATACCTTACGCCCCATCACAATATTACGCTCACAATACTCTGCAGATGCTTCGCCAAACTTGTGCTTACTTTGGGCGTCATCAAAGCGCCGCTCGAGGATTTGCGTCCATCGTGCTAAAAATACATATCGCTCGTCAATATTCTGGTTCAGGTGCGCTGCAATAGCCTGTAAGTCTGCAGGGAATTTATGGCTTCGGGCCCAGTTGAGACCTACCCCTATCACAAGTTCAACTGAGCTTTTGGAGCTTGATATATCGATGAGCGTGCCTGCTACTTTTCGGAAGGCGCCAAGCGGTAATTCAGAAGAACATGGGCGCAAAGAGGCTGAGTCCTCTTCAATCTCATGGCGAACAACAATATCATTAGGCCACTTGATATAGGCCTCAACTCCATATTCTTGAAGAACATTGATAAGTGAGAGCGGCAAGAGAATTGGTAATGACTCTAAATTTTTCAACTCGAGATATCTCAAACCTAAAGATGCAGCGATGGCCCCAGGGTAGTGAAACCACTTTCGATCGCGTCGTCCGTGGCCATGAAGCTGCCGTTCAGAGACTATCAGTTGATTGTTGTGAGATTTTCTCAAGAGTTGCCGACAGAGATCTTGGGTTGAGTCACACTCGGCAACACATACCCACTCCGCACCAAAGGCGAGATTGGGCTGACTCGATTCGTTCATAACCAGTGGGCATACAGGGGTTAATGACATCTCAATATCAGCTTCTACCTAACCTACATCTGTCGAGCGAACTTTCATTGATAGATCGATGGAGCGCGCCGCGTGTGTTAGCGCCCCCATACTCACGATATCTACCCCGAGTTCATTCATTTTAGGTAGGCGCTCTGCAGTCATGTTTCCTGAAGCCTCAATGACCGTTTCCGCTCGTGTTGCACGAATCAACTCGATGCATTGTCGAGTCTGCTCATCATTCATGTTATCAAGCATGATAACATCAGCTCGAACTTCCAAAGCTTCTCGCACCTCGTCGATCGTCGTAGTTTCAACTTCAATCTTTAGCAGGTGATGCCCAGAGCGACGTGCACCTCCAACTGCGAGGGTGATGCTACCCGCCGACTTGATATGATTTTCTTTAATTAAAATGCCGTCACCAAGGTTGCTTCGGTGATTGTAAGCCCCTCCGGCACGCACTGCGGATTTTTCGATCATTCGCCACCCAGGCGTTGTTTTTCGTGTGTCCACAATTTTTAGATTTGCCCCCTCAGGCAACACAGAAGTAATGCGATGGGCGCCAGTCGCGATTCCTGAGAGACGCATTAAAAAGTTGAGTGCAACCCGTTCTGCTTTCAAGAGTTCTCGTAAGGATCCTTCGAGCCATACCACACTGTCGCGATCTTGAAGGTGATCTCCATCCTGGACCTGCCAATCGCATTGAATACTCGCAAAGCGTGAAAAGACCTCAGAGGCGACTTCTCGACCCGCAAAAACAATCTCTTCTTTTGCGAAAATTTCGGCCTTTCCGAGGAGTTCCTTGGGTATCGTTGAGTCACTGGTGACATCACCCAAAAGTAGGTCTTCATGAAGTGCTAAATCTACAAGTTGTGCTATTGTCATGTTTTGTCTTATATCGTTTCGAGACATGGGTGTGCAATCTTATTTATGTTTCAGTTGGAAATCTCATGAATTATAAAAAAGACATGCTACTCAATTCACGGATGTCTTTTTATGCATTGCAAGAGCAATGGGTTCGAGGAGTCTACTGCACCGTATTTTTAATTGTGATTATGCCCATGCGACTCGCGGCTCTCGAAGGCTTAACACGCGATGTTCTTTCGCCGACTCAAAGCTTTGAAAGGGGATTTTCATATGAGAGGCCTTCATTTGAAATTAACGATGGCTGTTTCTACAAGAGTGAAGTGGATCAATGGACGTGCAGCCGCGAATTACTTGAAAGTTTTTATGGCAAAGAAACCTTAGAAACAAAGATTATTGATGAGACAATACTCAACATCGAAGTGATACGTGATCCGCTTGCTCCCCTTGATTGTATTCAGAGGGTCCGCGTATCATCGAAGGATTCAAAAGTCTTTGATGAAATCGAGGGGATACTCTTCGGGGACAAGGATAACAATGGTAGAATGAAAAGAATCACGCTTAAAGCGTCACCGTCCCTGGATTCAAAATCATCTTTGGAATTTGAAAGTGCGAATTATCCGTGTCTGCAACATGAGATTATTGATTCGTCACGAAGCTTAAAACTCGAAATACGAAGTACGAACAACTCAAACCAAAACCTTTTGGCAAGTCTTCAACGCCGGATTGAGTATTACCCTGAAGGTCTAGCCAACTTGCTGCGCAAGCGACAACCACCCCCGAAAGAATATCCGCAGTTCCCATGGGTTTCGTCAGTTGGTGGGGTTCTCACGCTATCGGGTATCGGCCTCGTCACGATTCCTCTCGCACGTCAAGGATGGAGCGATGGTATAGGGCCCTACACCTTAAGTGGAGGACTTCTCACGGCAATCGGTGTTCCTGTTCTCTTTTTTGGATTGACTCAAGACATTTCTCGTAGTCAGAAACGACGACAACGTAACCGAGCCTACGATCTTTACTGGGCCACCGTCTGGTCAGAAGAGTAGTGTACGATCACAAAGGCTACTCCGCGATGTCATGTCCAAAAATGTCGTATTGCTCTTGGTGAAATGAGCCTCGTGGTCGCACAACAATATTTTTACGAACACGCTCTTCTAAATATTCAAGGATCCGACCTTCATCTTGACAAATGACATCGACAACCTCCGGGTTGGCGTGAACGACAATATTGTTTTCTTTTAAGGACTCGCCTTGACGTAAAATGTAACGAAAAATCTCATAGGCGAGTGTACGTTTCGACTTCAGGACTCCTTTGCCTTCGCAGTACCAACAGGTTTCCGATAAACGTTGATTGAGTGACTCCTTGGTACGTCGACGCGTCATTTCAACCAAGCCAAGTTCAGAGATTCGTACCAGTTTGCATTTTGCACGATCGCGCTCAAGTGCTCGCTCAAGCGCCGCGACGACTTGCTTTTGGTGCTCTTCCACTTCCATATCGATAAAATCAAGAATGACCATTCCACCGATGTTGCGCAGCCGAAGTTGGTAGGCAATCTCCTCAACCGCTTCGAGGTTTGTCTTAAATATTGTATCTTCTAAATCCCGCTTACCCACATATTTACCAGTGTTCACGTCAATTGCTGTCAATGCCTCTGCATGATCAATCACCAAAGAACCACCCGACTTCAGCCAAACCTTGCGATTCATGGCCCGTTCCAGTTCACTTTCCACATTGAAGCGCGCAAACATGGGTGCATCGTCATCGTAGTATTTCACCCGATCGACAAGCGTAGGGTCTCTCAATTGTACAAAATCAACGACTTGTTGGTATGCAACTTCATCATCAATCCAAAACTCTTTCACCTCGTCCGAGAGCACATCTCTTGCCATCCGGAGCGTCAAATCAAGTTCCTGCTGTACAAGGGTGCGCATTGGAGCTTCATCCAACTTCTTGCTCAAATTGCCCCAATGCGCGACGAGATAGGCCAAGTCGCTTTCCAAAGCCTCACGCGAAACGGTTGTCGCGATAGTGCGAGCTACGACACCATGCCCCTCAGGAACCATCTCCTCAAGCCACGATTTCAAACGTTCTCGCTCAGACTCATCATCAATACGTCTCGAGATTCCAATGTGTTTTCGTGTCGGCATGTACACAAGGTATCGCCCGGGTAAGGAGATGTGTCCGGTGACCCTCGGCCCCTTTGTCCCGATTGCGTCTTTAGCAACCTGCACGACAATCGGTTCTCCCGATTTGATGAGAGTGTTAATCTTTGGAATCTTACGTCGTGGACGACGTTCCGTTGAGACCGCTTCGCCTTCTGTGGTCAAATCGGGCGACCTTGAATCTTGTATATCAAAATTGGTTGTTGTGTTGAGCTCTTTAAGCTTTGAAAGAGGAATATCCAAAGTCTGTGGGTTTGGAGAATTTAGACTTTCGGCGACCGCTTTAATTCGTGTATCCGATGGAGCAACTTCAACTTCGGACTCTTCTTCTTCATAGACAATATCACCAGCATAAAGATATCCGGCCTTCGCCAGTCCCATTTCAATGAACGATGCTTGCATTCCTGGAAGCACACGCTGGACCTGTCCTTTATAAATGTTCCCCACAATACCGCGATCGCGAACACGCTCGAGATGAACATCGGTGAGCATCGGACCTTCAAAGACAGCAGAGCGAATTTCAAAAGGAGTCACGTTTACGATAATTTTCGTTGGCATAGGTCACCGTCTAATGTGTTCGAACAAAAATTGTCATAGCAACCCTAGGCTAGCTGAGTACGAAGCACCAGTTTTCTGAAGCCTAAATCTTGATGCTTCCCTGAAAAACAACATGCGCAGGCGCTTGCATCCAACAGATTGCACCTTGCATCTCTGTTCTCTCACTGGATATACACAATCCACCACCAGGTAAGTGGACGTGAATGCCGTTGATAAGCTCACAACTCGTGTCATGTCGTGCTTGAACGTGCGCAATCGCACAAGCAGCGGTACCACATGCCTTGGTTGGGCCGACACCTCGCTCCCAAACCAAAGCTTCAAGATGATCTCGTTCACAACAATACGCACTAATGTTGACGCCATTTGGGAACAGTTCTTGAAGCGCATCTTCTTTTTGAAGCGCTCCCAGAATTTCAACTGATGGCAGGTCCTGAACACGAATAACCCAGTGTGGGTTTCCCACACTCACTTTTTTTGCGTCCAAGACATCGTCACCCAAGAGACGACGGGTGACGGAAAGTGCCATCTCATATATGCCCCTTTGACCTTCATCATCGTGCTTACCCGAATGGTATTCTTCGATTGTCACTGCACCCATGTTCACTTTGATTTCACTCTTTGAAACAAAAGAGCACTCGATGGGTCCTGCATCGCTTTCAATGTGCAGTGTATCCTCGAACCGGATTCGTTGTCGCTCCAAAAGAGCGACCGCAACACAGCGCACTCCATTCCCACACATTTCTGGAATCGAAGCGTCTGCATTATGAATCCTAAGACGCCAATGCTTATCCTCAGGCCAAATCTGCAAGACTCCGTCTGCACCAATGCCATAGTTCCGATCGCAAAGTTGCCTTACTTTTTGAATTCTCAATACCGATCTTGGATCGGACTCCAAAAACGTTGCACTTTCGACAACGATAAAGTCGTTGCCAAGGCCCTCTGCTTTAATAAAGGCAAGCTCCACCCTACACCTCAAGAAAAACGTTTTCGTGGATGAATCTCGTAAAGATCGGGCTCTCCACCGTAGGTGAAGACCTCTGCCGCAAGCCACTCAAGTTCGGCATCCTTTTCAGGCTCAAGAACTGTTTTCTCCCAGACTTTATTGCCTGCATTCCAACGGTATCGCCTCGATTTGAGCGCATCTTTCGAATCAAAGGGTGCACCCGTAGCACAAATTTTAAATGAGCTCAGTCGTGCTTTCTTCACCATCGTTGAAAAGTAGGTTGAGTCGCTCGTGGGTTCGCTAAACGTTAAGAGATGCAAGAGCGCATCCACATCTTCGAGAGCACGATGACCATTCACAAAAAAGCCATGAAAGGGACCTAAAAGTTCGAGTTTATGAACTGGGAAACCGAAATTCCGCCATGGAATAAAATCACATGAACATGCCCAAACGTTTTGAGTGCATGCAGCTAGCGCATCCTCATCATCAATGTTGGTACGAATCCACCGGTCAATGAATTTGCGATCAAAACCCGCATTGTGCGCGACAACAAGATCGGCGGCACTGAAATATCGCACAACTTCTGCGACATCGATCGACTGCCCTTCAACATCTTTATCGCGAATTCCCGTTAGTTTTGTAATCTCTGCAGCAATCGGCTTTGCTGGATCGTTCAGAGCAGAAAAAGAAGGACCGATCGCGACAATTTCGTCACTCGCACTGTCAAAAGCGAAAGCACGGATTGCGATTTCGATAATCGTATCGCGGTAGCGATCCAACCCAGTCGTTTCAACGTCAACACAGATTCCGCTTCGCCATGAAGGGCCACCCGATTTTAACGATTCCAAACCGTCAAATTTCGGCAAAGAGAATTCACCATTGAAGCGCTCAATCGTGATTTTCGTTCCATCTTGGTTTAAGCTTCGCCAAAAACTAGTCATCGTGCACCCAACCTCTTAGCCTCGATCTTAAAAGGAGTCTATCATGAGTGAAGGTCAAGAGAAGCTCCCACCCTGTGGGATCTATAAAACTTTAGAATCGATCGGAAAGATTCCTGAACATCGTTTGGTTTATTTTCATAACCATGGAAATCCAGGCCCAGGCCTCTACCTGCCCGAGGGCTGGCATCAGAACAGAGCATCTTTTTCCTCTCAGGGACATATTCTTGAAAATCTTGAAGATGTAACTCATCTTGCCCCTTTGCTTCCCGAGGGCTTTTACCGGGCGACGCGCGAGCTCGTATTGAAGGATAACGCGCGGATCGAAAAAGAGACCTTTGTACAAATCGGTTATAACGGTGAAGCGAATGCGATCCTCTTCCTACCGCGTGTTGGTATTGATGGTTTTGAGATTCCGGAACGGGGGTGGAAGCTGAAACCTGGGTTTGAGCTCGCACTCGCGCTCGTTAAAGTTGCGCGACAGAAAAATGATGAAGAGAACTTTCATTAATCTTCCACCTCCCTTCCCATTCCCCATTCCTCCCGAGGGCCGCGTCATAAATCTAACCTGAACAAATGTGTTCGCAGCGAATTCAAGACCTCGCTTAAAGCTTTAAGTTGCCAACAATTGTACTATTTCAGTCTGCATACATACACTATTAAGTCTTCCACACGACAAACATCCAAGTACATCGACTCGGACCTTTGAAGTAGGTTGAATTGGTAGTTGATTCTTCGAAGCCTTACTTAGCTCATTAACGCAACAATCCCTAAGTTCACAAACCCATAGGTACCTATTGGAAAACACACCTTCTCTTCTGAGTTCTGCATGCGCCTTAAAGCTTCGAAGTATTGAGTTTGGAACACCTTCTTTCGCTGTATCGCCTCAAGCATCAACCAAGGATTCTTCGCTTTAATTGTGGGCTTTAACTTAAACAAAACTCGCTTCGTAAAAGGCGAATCTGTGATGGCTTGCTTAAGCAAAAGTGCAAGTCCTAAAACACCGGGTTTTTCTTCGTTGATTTCTTGTTCTTTTAAAGCAACTTCACGCCGAATTGTTGAACGTAAATCATTTAAATTATTATTAAAAGGCGCCTCAATTTGAAGAGTTGCAATCTCTGGGAGTTTCTTGGAAAAGAAGGCTTTAGGTTTTTTAATGGGAATTGGGTGTTGATATTCATACTTCAATGAATTGGAACCTATCCACTGTTTTGATGAGCGTACAAGTCTGTCTTTGACTGGGTTTGTGAGTGTATAGACAATGGCATCACGTAGGGCTTCTTTTGTGATTAAAGCCACCGCGTTATAGCTGTCTGTACCCCAAATAGGCCAATTGAAGCCATGATGATGAGCAATGGCTCTTGAGACCATTGAGTTGAAGTCTCTCATAAAGGCAGGCAGAGAGCCTTTCATATCCGTTAGAACAATATGATAGTGGTTAAACTCAAACATGTATTCATGCAATTGAATCGAGTGTTTCGATGCCGCCCAGGCAAGGGTGTAGTGGATGATGTGATTGATTTTTTTGTTGGGTTTTAGAAAGAAGCGTCGTTCTGATGTACGGCGGGTAACCATATAGGTGGTTTCAGGGAGTATCATGCGAGGTGGAGTTGCCATGGTGTTGCCTTCGAGTAAGGGTTCAACATCTATACAAAATGAAGCTTGAATATTTGCGCGGCGAACGGCCCTCGGGAGGAGAGGAGGGAGAAGAGAGAGGAGAAGTGTACCAATTTAAAGAACCGGTTTGAGCTTCATGCGATCGATTGCTAACCCGGTGTTGTGTAGTGGAGGCCGTGATGGAATATATTGAATCGATACTCAGCCCAGAAGACATCACAAAATATCAATCGCAGATTACCGACTGGAGCGTGAGCTTCGTACCGCGCTTTATCTTTGCAATCGTAGTCTTGGTCATTGGGCTGTGGGTTGCGAAACGTTTGACTGCAACAATTCAACGTGGGCTGGAACGCGCGAACGTAGCCGCAGAGCTCATCTCATTTTTTGGTTCAGTGGGTGATCTTGCCTTTAAAGGCATAGCGGTTTTGCTCGCCGCGAGCATTCTTGGTTTTCAGGTCTCTTCACTTTTGGGCCTGGTCGCTGCAATCGGCTTCGCTGTGGGTATGGCAATGCAGGGCTTTCTAGGAAACTTTGCTTCAGGAATTACCATTATCTTTTTCAAACCCTACCGTGTCGGCGACTGGGTTTCTATTTCCGATAAGTTTGGTCGCGTAAGCGACATTCATATTTTCAACACCACCATTGTGTCGCCGGGTCAGAAGACTTTGGTGATTCCTAATGGAAAAGTTACGGATGACATCATTACCAACTTCTCAACCGAAGGGAAAATCAAGCTCGACCTAACGATTGGCATGGCGTATCAAGAGAGCTTTCCAAAAGTAAAATCGATCTTGCTTGAGGCACTCAAAGAATGTGAGCATATTCTGCAAGAACATACACCCGATATTGGGATTCTCGAGTTTGATAGTCATACTGTGACGTTGACACTTCGACCAACGATTGACCCCGACAAATATTGGGAAGCGACCTATGAAGCCAACGCAAAAGTTAAGGCAGCATTAAGTGCTGCTGGGATCCAAATGGCCTACTCTGAAGGTGTCGAACTTGGCCCAATTGGCGAGTAGAAATTCATACCGACATCAACGAAGCCATTCACGACTTAAGACCCACTGAATTTTTATTTTGGCCTTAAAGTTGTTCTGAAATTTGATGTTCAAGCCAGGGACGATACTTGGACATCACCATCTTGAATCGATTGCTTTCGCGAAGATAGTCGACCCAACGCTGCAAATTCGGCCAGTCTTCTTGATTGAAGCGATTGACGTCGGAGTTGCGAAACTGCCGGACAAAAGGAAAGAGGGCGAGATCGACGAATTTTAGTTCATTCCCCAGTATAAAGGTCGATACACTTAGCCTTTGGTTTAAGTCTTGTAGATGGGATGACGCTTCAAGAAAGTATTCTTCGCGTGACCGTTCAGGAAAGCGTACCGAATATTTGTAACGATCGAGCGACGCTTTAAACTGACCATCGTTCTGCTCGATGAGTTCAGCTTCCAATGCTATTTCAGAAACGCTGCACGCATTAAGACATTCTGGGTCGTCTTGCTCGAGTGCCCATCGCATAATATCGATACTCTCATCTAAAACACTACCATCCTTCTTGATTAGAACTGGCACCGTGCCCTTGGGGGAATGCTCGAGCATGTGTGCAGGCTTATTTTTGAGTTCGATTTCTCGATGTTCCACTTCAACACCGGCGGATGATAACGCAAGACGCGCGCGAATCGCGTAGGGGCATCGTCGAAATGAGTAGAATATTGGTTTTTCAAGCATCCTGTCCCCTTACTAACTTCACGATCGTTTGAACTGGATGCAGACTCCATCCTACGAACACTACCAATTCTTAATGTTGTGAGTCTGGGCCAATATGTTCAAGGCCACGCGCACGCGCAATCTCGATATTGCGTTGCCGCATGCGCGCACGCTCCATTTGGGCATCGTTGCGTGTTCCAAAACATTTATGACAGCTGACGCCATGCTCAAAATGTTCATGTTGAAGATCATCGCCCATAAGCGGCCAACCACACACCCAACACATGGAATAATCGCCGGGGTTCAGATCGTGTTTGACGGTCACGCGATGGTCAAAGACGAAGCAATCTCCCTCCCATTCACTTTGCGCCTTCGGCACTTCTTCCAAGTATTTGAGGATTCCACCCTCCAAGTGATAGATCTCTTCAAAGCCTTCTTTGAGCATAAATGCACTTGCCTTTTCGCAACGCACACCGCCCGTACAAAACATGGCGACTTTCTTATGCTTTTGTGGGTCGAGGTTTTCCCGAACATAGTCGACAAACTCTGTAAAGGATTCCGTGTTGGGATCCAAGGCACCCTTGAAGGTTCCCACTGCGACTTCATAGTCGTTGCGAGTGTCGACAAGTGTCACATCATCACGGTTGATCAAATCATTCCATTCGCTTGGCCTGACGTAAGTGCCGACTTTTTCGTTAGGGTCGATTCCATCCACTTTGAATGTAATGATCTCTGCCTTCTCTTTGACTTTAAGTTTGCGAAAGGGGTGCTCCTGCGCGTGACTCCATTTTTGATTGCTCAGCGTGATTGGTAACTCGTTCTCGATCGCCAAGATTAAATCTTTAAGCGCGTTGCGGCTCCCACTGAGGGTTGCGTTAAGACCTTCTTTCGCAATCAAAAGTATACCCCGAATCTCACGCGCGTCGGCTTCCTCTTTCACCCACGCCACAAACTCGGCCGGGTGGTGAATATCAATAAAGTGATAAAACGTAACAATATCAATCGATTTTTCAGAGACCATCAATACTTTTAAATTCTATAGTTCCAAGTACAAGGCATTTAGGACATTTTTGTAAGAAACAATAAAATTTTTCAAGTCCGGCCAAAATTGTGTCTTTAAGGATACTAGCTTTAAACTTAAAAACTATAAGGTGTCCAAATGTGTGTAAAATTCAGTACTCTTCCCAACAATATGCAAAACTACATACTCAAGGGAATTACGAATAAAGATATTGTTGTGGATGTGAAAATGTCGCTGGCAGATTATGAAAAGCTTGACGTACTCGTAAGTCATGCTGCTGTCATCTCAGGTAACCCCACAAAGCTCAGTTACAATGAGGCTCAAACAGTAATTGATGATTTCGGTGTCATGGATGTCGATGTACCTTTGAATACTAGCCTCGCAAATGATATTGGTACTGGTGATTCTGAGGGCTCGAGCACTTCAAACTATGACCTTTATAACGGTTATGACACTGGGGTTTTGGGTTCTTAATGAAAGAAGGAGACTCGTGTGATCGCCAAACTACACAATCCCGATCGGGTAAGGTGTACAGCTGCAACCGTGGCAAGAAGGCAGTTGGCTCAATCTCTTACTCGCAAACGGAACTGGAAAGCATTCGCGATCACAGGATCGGTTGCTAGAGGTGATGCATGCATACACTCAGACCTTGATTGTTGGGCCATTGGACCTGACGAAGAAGTGATTCGCTTTGTAAAAGACGGTGTTTCTTGTACAGTTTTCGTTGAGAGCATTAGCAGGGTGTATTCCGACGCCCATCTCGACCATGTGGATGTCGAGGCTGCCATGCCGCTTTGGGATCCAGATACGATCTTTGATAAACTTAAAGTGCAACGTCGAAACCGTCGAGCAGAACGTATCGCTAAAACTCTGGCTCAAACAAGACGACTTGTTCAAGCATATTGGAACCACACTAAGGATAACGATCCCCTTGTGGCACGATGGAATAGTTATGAAGTCGGCTTGCGGCTGATAGGGTTACACTACTTTCTTCTCTTTGATCAGAAGCATTTTAAATTTAGGCATCTTGTGGAGAATTTAGGTGAGCCCCAGCTCGGACTCGCAAAGCGCTTGCTTTGGTTGCCGCCCCAGATTGATATCGAAAAACTGAGCGCACTATACGAAAGGTTTTTTGAAATATGTTCGTTTACTAATTTTAAAGAGATCCACAAACCGATCGAGCATATTTCCAAAATCAGAAAAGGAAGTATCGAACCGGGTCTCCTCGGTTTGAGACGGCATTACTCTAAAAACTTTATCTCAAGATTCCAAAACGAGAATACGATTGCAGGGATTTCTAAACTTCTGGGTGTGACACCGAGTGTTTTTCGACACTACACCAAAGCGCTCCTGCACATACCATTGCAGCATACGGTAAAAACAAACAAAAATATGTGCGACCTTGTCAACAACTACATTGCTCTGACTGCGCCTGAGATCCGCGATCAGTTGAACGATGTATTTAAGGCTTCGAACTGATTTTCACCATCATCTGATGTGGAATCCCCGCATCATCAAAGATTTCGCCACACGCTTGATAACCGAGCTTCTCGTAAAAAGGAATTACCGCAACTTGCGCACCCAAGCGGTATTCTCGTGGCTCGTAGAATGCTGCGCATGCTTCTACGAGGTCCATCAGACAAAGACCAAATCCAATTCCTCGAAAATCCGTATCAACAACCACACGTTCGATCTTCGCAAATCCATCAACACTGTGACAATTTTCAAGATTGAGCCGTGCACTTGCCACACACTTTGAGTTCAAAGCAACGGAGACGTGCAAACACATCCCATCACGATCGTCCCACTCTAACATGGGATCAACCTTTTGCTCATGCACAAATACCTTTTCACGCAATTCTCGAACGCTGCGCATTTCTGAACACTCAGAGCTCAGTACACGAATTTTGAAAGAGTGACGTTTTGAGTTAAGCAAAGAAAGAGGCCTCTCATGATTACTTATATCGTATCTGCTGAGTTTGAAAGTGCGCATGTTATGAAAGAGTGGTGTGCTTGGCTTAAGAGAGAACACATCAAAGATGTGTGTAAGGCAGGGGCAGACTCCGGGCAGTGTTTGACCTCTGTTGATACGAATAATGTACTCTGTGCACAGGCGCACTATACCTTCTCGGACCATGAAGCCTTTGAGAACTATCTTCAACATGGTGCTCCAAAGCTCCGAAAGGAGGGACTCAAGTTGTTCCCGCTTTCCCTTGGAATCAACTATCAACGTTTTGTGATGCAGGCGAATGACGAGAAAAATTCTTAAGGAGTCGATATGAAGTATCTTCACACCATGATTCGTGTTTTTGATCTCGAGGCTGCTTTGGATTTCTTTTGTTCCAAACTTGGACTGATTGAAATCCGGCGTAGAGATCACGAGAAAGGTCGATTTACTCTTGTGTTCTTAGCGACAGGCGAAGATGAACCGTGCATCGAACTCACCTACAACTGGGATCAAGCTGAAGCCTACTCACAAGGTCGTAACTTTGGGCATCTCGCCTATGAGGTCGATGATATTTACGCACTATGCAAAAAACTTGAGGATTCAGGCGTCGCAATCTTAAGACCGCCACGAGATGGACGCATGGCATTTATCAAATCACCCGACGGCATATCTGTTGAACTGCTGCAAAAAGGAGATCCCTTGCCGATTAGGGAGCCTTGGTCATTGATGGAGTCCCAAGGCTCATGGTGATGATTGAGACTTTGACCAAGTTTTTTCGTATTCACTATACGTAATTCGAACGTTGACATTGGTAGGAACAAAACCCACAATGACCTTAATAAAACGACATATGGGTAAAGCCAAAAGGGTAGAAACAATGGAATTTTTATCATTACTGCATTCTAAGAAGCGTTTGATGGCCTTGGTATTGATGGTCACGACACTTGGCATCGGTTGTTCGACCGATATTGATCTGGAGCTTGGCGCAAACGAAATCGATGGTCAGAGTGATTCGGGGAATCGAGGACAGGACTCCAATACCTCAAGTAGCGTTTTGGATTTTGATGATGATAGTGCGGATGATGGAGTCACCAATTCGAACTCGCCCAGTGAAATGTCGAATCCGCAACCTGCCTTTGATTTGGGTAACTGTGATTATCCCGCTTGGGACACCTCGCTCGCAATCGGCAATGTCGTTCCACCTTTTGCTTTTGCAACAGCACTGAATCCTGATGGTTCTCAAACTTCGTTCTCATTTGCTGACTTTTACTGCAATCCTGCTTTTGACGATTACAATAGCATGCTCGTTGGTATTGTCGCTCAAAACTGTCTGGGTTGTGATGGTTTGATTGCAGCATTTGAACGCGATCAAAGTGCTCTGGACTTATTTGGAACCTACACGCTCTACTTAACCGCAATGGACATCAACACGGGCTATGCTCAAACAAGTCAGGCTTCTCATGATTATGTCGAAGGTTATGCCAACAAAGATTTTGGTTTGCGGGTGGGCTCACTCGATCAAAGTGAAAGCGCTGCCGATCTCATCTCTTGGCTTCCATCTGCATTCCCAGACGCAGCATTTATTGATCGCGACACCATGGAGATTGTTGCTCGAGAGCTACCCAGCTATGCCTTAATGTCTGAAGAACTCGCATCAGTAAGCGGCAACAACGACGCAAGTGGTTGTTTAGAAGAGAACCCCGACGTTTCCTCAAGCCGGGGGCAAGCGACATTAATTGGTGGGTCTTACATTGAAACCTACCTTGGCGGGATTTGCTCTACAGATGACGTTGATGTCTATAAATATGCAGCAGAAGGCTCATGGACAGTCAACTTTACTCTAGAAAGCGATTCGCCCAATGTTGGGTTCCGCGTTATTCAAAGTGCTGCCTTCTCCACAGATGGCCCTGTTGTGTATGACAATCCGAGTATCAATGGTGAAGATACCTTTAGTGCTCAGGCCAACTATTATTATGTTGAAGTATATTCCTCAGGCGGTACCGGTCTTTATACTCTTACCCGTACAACCCAAGACTAGATTCCATGACTGTACGTGCGCTCATACTCCTAGCGCCCGGCACCAACCGCGCTCAAGACCTTATCCGGGCCCTTGAGCGCGTTTCGGTTGAGACGAAGATACTCCCGCTTGATCGAAAGGACTACCCTACGCCGGAAAACTTGGATTCCTATCAAGCGCTATTTCTACCCGGTGGGTTTACGTACCGAGACCTCCCCCGCCCCGGTGTCACTCAAGCAAAGCGCCTAGCAGAGCAGTTTCCTAACGTGCATTCTCGTTTACTTGAAGGCTCCCTACCGGCTTTTGGCATTTGCAACGGCTTTCAAACGCTAAACGAACTTGGCGTATTTCCAAATCTTCACTTTGAATTTGTTTCGGCAGCTCCAAAGCGTTTTTTTTCGCGTGAAATGGAATGTGAACTCGGCCTTGGGCTTGAAGGGGCCCGTCCCAAGCAACGCTTGCTTACAAACCAACACTCTCGTTTCGTATTGCCTGTGGCATTTGAGCAAGGCTTCGTCCATGAACTTCGACTTATACCTGCATCACAGAAGCTTCTGCATTACAGGGCAAGTTTAGACGATGGTTTTGCCCCAGAGTTTCATCGCTATTCATGCGCAGGTGTGTGCAGCAGTGAAGGTCGTATCTGGGGAGTAATGCCACACCCTGAAAACGGTGGAGCTAATGGTCTAGAAATACTACGACGCTTTTGTGACTCTGTTGAGAACCAACATCGAAACAAAAACTAAGTTGTTCTTTCACTCCTAAACAATTGCTTTAAGCTTCAAACATGCAAGAAGCGTGCGGAGTTTTAGGCCTTTATCGGTGGCATGAAGATGTGCATCATCTTGCAGTTGACGCATTGCAATCACTTGAGCATCGAGGCCAAGACGGTTGTGGCTTTGCCTGGGTCGATGCCACTAACGAAGATGCATCCGATCCAATCTTTCGAGCATATCATAGAAAGGGTCTCGTTGGGGATGCCCGTGCAGATTTCTTGAACCATCTCCCCAAGACAAGAACATTGATCGGTCATGTTCGCTATGCGACGCACGGCTCTTTTGAGCCCATCAATGCACAACCGATTCTCGCAAATTCTCGACCACACGACGCTTTTGCATTGGCCCACAATGGTGCTTTTTTATGCCCGACCTACGATAACGATGGCTCTACCCACTCCGACACGAAAGCATTCGTAAATGCTCTCGACACCTTCAATCGTTCATCAATGCCACTCCCCGAGAAAATTCGATCCTTGACGACAGAATGGTCCGGTGCATATTCGTGTCTTCTTTTAAGCCTTGAAAGTATGATTGCGTTTCGAGACCCAAAAGGTTTTCGCCCCTTATATTATGGGTTTCATTCCAAAGGTGGGCTTGCGATTGCATCTGAAGTTCATAGCCTTAAGCAACTCGGCGTCTTGGATTTTCAAGAAGTGCCTGCGGGTAGTGTCCTCTCTTTTTCAGGCCGCTCAAAAAATATTAACATTGAAATGTTGTCCTTATTGAAATCAAAGCCAAAGCACAACTTACAAAGCCCATGCTACTTTGAGTCCATCTATTTTCGCCGTAGTGATCATCAATCAATAGGAAGTCTGAATCGTAAACGCCATCGTCTTGGCACTAAGCTTGGGCAAGGGCTTCCGGCTCATCTCAATGTTCCTCAGACCGTCATTCTGGGTGTACCCAACTCGGGTAGGTATTATGCAACGGGTGTTCATGAGTTCTTAAGCGCTGCCCAGCTCGGCGAGCTCACAAAACGTCAGAACCATCGAACCTTTATTGACCGCGATCGCATATCAAAAGACTTTCCCTACACGGTTGAAACGCCCCTTGAAGGGAAAAACCTTGTCCTTGTTGACGACAGCCTCGTCACAGGGGAGACGCTTCGCACGCTGAGCGAGCTTTGTAAAAACCTTGGGGCGCTTAGCATTCATATTCTTTTGGCGGCTCCCCCATTTCAAGGTGCGTGTCGCTACGGGGTCGATGTGCACTCGAGCGATGATACCCTCTTGGGTTCACTCTTAAGTGAGCACATCAACGACGAGTTGAGCCCGAAGAGCGCCTTGAAGATGAAGATGAATCTTCTTTCTGATGCACTCAGTGTCGATTCGCTCCATTGGCTGAGCCCTGAGGAAGGATTCCCTTTTTTTGAGGATGACTCTTCACACGCCATCACACCATGTGCAGCTTGCATGAAGGGAGCCGATCCCTTAAGCGCATAAGCATGGCATCCTACGGACATGTTGCGATCATCGGTAACGGGGGGCGAGAACACGCGCTCGCATTGGCATGCGCACAAGCACCTTGGGTTCAAGGAGTACATCTCTTCGGGTCTCGCGATGACTGTGAGTTCTTTCAACATGATACGATTCAATGGCATTTGCACAACCGTATCGGCGCCCCCAATTGGATTGACGCATTAAAACGAGAACTTTGTACTTGGGCAATTATCGGCCCTGAAACTCTTCTCGCGCTGGACCTTGCAACTCAGCTTAGAGAAGCAGGTATCGCTTGCGTAGGGCCCTCTGCAAGGCTTGCACGACTTGAAAGCGATAAAGTTTTTGCAAAAAGTCTCTTCAACGAGCTGAAGATTCCAACACCCAAAGCAACAAGCTTTGATTCTTACGACGCTTTAAAGTCTCACATTGAAGAGAATGCTCTGAGCTTTCCGCAAGTTATCAAGCGTCACGATCTCTGTGGTGGTAAAGGTGTTGTTATTGTTCACAACAACGAGGAGCTCTTACAACTTGAAAAGCAATGGGCTGCACTTGCAGGCCCATTCCTAGTGGAGGAGTTCCGAGCAGGTGTGGAGTTTTCATTTCATGTCTTGCTCGATGAGCATGGACATATTCGACTTCCGCTTTCGCGAGATTTCAAAAAACGCTTTGCAAAAGATCAAGGCCCAAACACGGGAGGTATGGGAGCGATATGTCCACCGCCCGCTTGGACGAAGAGCGATTCGCTCTGTGTACAAGAAGATATCTTATCGCCTCTTCTTCAATGGATCCGTGAGCAGACCTTAGAGAAAAGCTCAACGGGATACCGGGGAGTTCTTTACCTCGGGCTTATGAAAAGTGACCGAGGTCTCGAACTTTTGGAAACCAATGTGCGCTTTGGCGACCCAGAGACGCAAGCGATTCTAGCTTCCACAAAAGTAGACTGGGCATCCATACTCCTCACATGCGCCAAAGGAGAACTGCGTCAAAGCTATGGAAGCGCACATCACATCAAAGCAACCCGGCATGTCAATGTTAAGGCATGGGTACACGAATCCTACCCAAGTCCGGTAGAACCCAGCCCAGTCGAAATCCACTGCCATAACGCGATCGAAGACGATTTCCATTCAAGCAATCTCGAAGACCCTACGTTCGAAATTATTCGCGGCAACCTCCATCAGGACCCAACTTGCGCAAATCGCCTAACCGGTGCCGGTCGTATTCTATACTCACGGTCTGTTGGTGATTCGCCGTATCAAGCGCACACAAAGATGCAGAGGTCCATGAAGGGCTTCACTCATAACTTGAGCATTCGTCATGATATTGTGGGCTGGCCGCTCAGCTATGAAAGTGCAGGTGTCAATGACTTTGCGCTCTACGATCTCGTCCAATCAAGTCTTGATAGTGCTTCAGCACGATTTGCAAGCGAAGACTCCAACGCTTTACTTTACACTTGTGATGGCTTGGGTACGAAAACTCTTCTTGCCCGAAAACCCGAGCATTATGAATCGCTCGCAGCAGATCTTTTCAATCATCTCACCAACGATTTGATTGCCGGCCGGGCTTGGCCGAGCGCAATGCTTGATACCATTGTACAACATTCGTTTTCTCCAAAACGAACTCAGCGTTTCCTTGGCGCACTTTCAAAGCAATGTTGCGAACATCAAGTTGATTTGCTTGGAGGCGAGTCCGCAATCATGCCCAAGCTCATTCGCACTGGCGGCTTTGAGGTCTTGGGGACCATGATTGGGCGAGAGATACCAGAACTCAAATCAGTGGCTTCACTCGAAGATGGCGACTCGATTGTCGCGTTGCCTTCCAATGGGTTGCACACCAACGGATACTCTTGGATCAATGCAACCTTTTCCCCTTCGGAGCTTGATTCAATCACGGTCCCCCTTAAAGAATCGAAAAGGAACTCTTTAGGTGACATTCTACGCACCCCGCATCGTTCGTATCGTGAAGCGACATATTGCCTTCTCAATGCAGGTGTGTACCCCAAAAAGATTGCACACATTACCGGCGGTGGCCTAGAGCACAATATTCGTAGACTTCTTGAGAAAGATTCGAAGCATCAACTCATACTTAATTGGGAAAGCTTTGAAGAGCCAACCCTCTATCAGTGGTTTCGGGAAAACCTTTTTTGGAGCACCCAAGCCATGCGTACGACTTTCAATATGGGCGTGGGCTTCGTCTACATCATCTCTCAAGACACCTTTGAATCCGCCCTCGATGCCCTAAGCAATTTTAAGGCATGGAAACTTGGTGAGATACACGAGAGACGGGTGTAAAAATGCCAAGAGTTGAAGTAAAATGAAATCGATTGCGGTATTGGTGAGTGGTTACGGAAGCAATCTAGAGTTTGTGCTTGAGGCCATTCAGAGTGGCAAACTTAACGCAAAAGTGTCGATGGTTCTTGCAGATCGATACGGTACACGTGCATTAAAAATAGCACAGCATCATGCAATACCAACGTATGTGATCGATTATAATGCGCTTCAATCCAATGAGGGCGGAGCGAAACGTCGTGAACTTGAAGATCGGATTCATTCATTGGTGATGAAGCAAGATGTGCTCCTATGTTTGGGTTGGATGCGTATTTTTTCTTCTGAATTTTTGTCAAAGCTAAAGTGCCCCGCACTCAACTTACACCCTGCCTTACCAGGAGAACTCCCAGGGATGAATGCGATCAAGCGTGCCTGGGCGAAACACCAAAAGGGCATTCTCAAAAAAAGTGGAGTGATGATTCACCATATGACTTCTGAACTTGATCGTGGCGAGATTGTGTGCCTGCGAAGAATCAATCTATCGCACTACGAGTCGCTTCAAGAGTTTGAAAAGGCTATGAAGGTTTTGGAGCATGAATGCACTCTCGACGCATTACAACAAATGTGTCACGACTGAAGTGTGAATGAACTTGAACGTTTAACGATGCAAGCACTGCATTCAGAGCACTGTGCACACCCGACTTTTCGCTCGTCGATTCGTCTTGTTGGCGATGATGGTGACATTTTGGAGTTGAGTTCACTTTACGATGAATTGATTAAGACAACCTATATCCCAGAGAAACACCCATGGGTGCTCTCAGCCTTTAGTGGTCATGCCGGTGTGGTGTCTTACCATGAAGACGCTTCCGTACTTTCCTTTAAAATGGAGACACACAATCACCCGAGTGCAATTGATCCTTTTGAGGGTGCAACAACAGGGATTGGCGGTGTGCTTCGCGACATACTTGCAGAGCACACGACCCCGATCATTGCATTTGACGCACTGGGGCTCCCTTCACAAGCGATCACGAATCCAAGGGCACTGGAAAGCGAGCGAGCTCAAGAACTTATGAAGGGTATTGTCTCTGGGATCGGCGCCTATGGAAATCGCTTTGGTATCCCAACAGCCTTTGGTGCACTACGCTTTCACTCGAGATTCCTTGAGAACCCACTCGTTTTTGCAGGCGCGATCGGAGCCGCGCCCACTAACTATAAACCTCCACGCAAGCCTCAAGCGCGAGACCTCCTCGTTTTAGTCGGAAAGGAAAGTTCGAGCGATGGTTTTGGTGGTGCTGCATTTTCATCCGGCCCATTGGACCCACGCATAAATACAAGTCATTGTGTACAAGTGGGTGACCCGATGTCAGGTCGCTTGCTTTCTGATCTGATGGCGCGGCTCAGAAGAGAAAAGCTTTATCTTGATTGCGCAGATCTGGGTGCCGGCGGCATTGCGACAGCTGTATGTGAATTAATTGAAGAGCATGGCGCACAACTTGAACTTTCGCCTGAACATGAAGCATCCACTTACCCTGAAGCAGACTTTCAAGAATGGTGGCTTGGTGAAACTCAAGAACGAATGCTTCTGGTCATCGCTCCTCAAGACCTCTCGAAGGTGCAATCCTATGCACATGACGTCGGACTTCGTAGCCTGAAACTTGGATTTCTGAGCGAGGATGAACACTTGGTTCTTAAAGCCGGTCCGAGGGTTCGACTCAAGTTGAGCCTTAACGACCGGCGATGGTGTGCGAAAGAGACGCTCAACGCCACTGCGCCGAGTTTTCATTTGCACGATGTCCTATCCATGCCTTCAATTGAAAAGAATGACACGTACCCACGTTATGAAGTGAGTGAACGCTTCGATCAACGGATTACGAACTGTGTTTCAAGCGGGTCGCACAACCGATATCGAGAAGCCCAAGCAGCAATTCGCTTTAAAGCCTATGGAAATGAGTATTGTACTACGACCACCATGACTGTGATCCGAAATGAGCAGGACCCTTTCGACTATGCCTACGCAGCAGTGGTAAAAACCTTAAAAGATTTGCAGCGTGTGGGTGGTGATATTTCTCGAGCCGCGTTAATGGATAACTTTTCTTGGGGCCGTGTTGATACGCCTCAAAGATTGGGGCGACTTGTTCGAGGAGTCCAAGGTTGTTGTCATGCTGCATCGGTTGCAGGCCTACCCTTCATTTCGGGCAAAGACAGTTTGAATAACTCCACTCGACTTTCCAATGGCAACGTTGTCGATATTCCTGGGGTTGTTGTTGTTTCTGGGCTTTGTCCTCGCAAAAATTAGTCCGGGTCATCGATTCCTATCTGAAGACCTCAGTTTAAGAACGCAATCATTGAAATATAGATTATCCCAACAAAAAAAGACCCTCACGAGGAGAGTCTCTTTTCTCGAGCCGTTTTGAAACTTAGTAGGCGAGTTCGAAGTTTGACACGTGGTCATCTTCATCATCATACTCGCTCGCCTGATCAACGATTTGTCCAGAGATGATCACAACTGGAGCAGACTCCTCAACGTCAAAAAGGTCTTCTTCTTCGTCATTCTCTTCCGCCGCCTCTTCGATGGCGTCTTGTACATCGCTAACAGCGTTATCGTCGGCTTCCAAAATCTCAATTTCAATCATATCTGCACTGTTGTCATAATCATAATTATGATTTTTTGACCGAGAATCCGAACATAAAAGAGACGATACATAGGGTGTAGAGTACTGGTTGTAACGGTATTCAGCAGTAATATCTTCACCACTTACCATGTCTTCAACAAGCAATTGGGTATCGTAAAACTGATCGCGGCTTGATACAATTCGCGTATTGGGTCGCTTCATCACAGAGGGGTTTAGCCCAGTGATATCAATTGAGCTCATGACGCTTGAGTCTCGTCCTTCTCCCGCGAGAAAGATATTGATGTCGCTCTCCGAATAACTATTGACGCTAATCCGTCCGGCTACGCTGTAATTATCGACCTCCCCCATGCTCCCTGTCATCAGCGCATTTTGTTGTGCTTCGGGCTCGTAAATACTACCATCCCAAGTCTCACCGTCTAAAAGAGTAGCCATAGAAAGGCCCGCGCCGACTACCCAACAACCTGTCATTGAGAGTGCCAAAAGCATGGCACCTGTAAGTTGGGTAAGGACTCGAAAATTTTTTATGTTGAGCATCATCTTTCTCCTTCCAAGTTGATGCTACCAGTGTCATGAGTGGGCGCAAATATATTTATATAAGGGGATTAATATTAACACCTTATCAGGTTGATGATTTGGCATCCAGCTTAGCCTTATCCGCTGCGCTCTTGATTTCTGCGAAGTATTCCGGATCAACTTGGCGAATAAATTCTAATTTTAGATTGTCATTTCGACCGCTGTTTTCACCTTGGTTGAAGAAATCAACCTGAGTATTCATCTCATCGAGTGGCGTGATCACCACTCGAACGCGATCGCTGTCATTGTTATTGCGCCGCCGTGCAATCACGATTTGTTCACTCATATCAAAATCCCAGCCGTTGTCCCCGAAAAAGATCGCGAGATCGGCCTTTGTTTGCTGATTTGAGCGTGGGAAAACATAGTCTTGCATCATCTCTTGTCGAACGTGCTGTGCAGCCGCGAAACCCCGTAGTGCGGCACAACCATTTAGGAAGACTATCGCTGTGGCGAGTAGGAGTGGGAGAATCTTTGTTCTGTTCATACTTTTTGTTCCTAAATCATGCGAGGA
This sequence comes from Myxococcota bacterium, assembly GCA_020630615.1. Lineage (GTDB taxonomy): Bacteria > Myxococcota > UBA727 > UBA727 > JAHDBA01 > JAHDBA01. Next base: position 61,495 of record JAHDBA010000014.1, read on the forward strand.
CCAACATTGGTGCTCATGACATCTATATGTTTGCTCTTGCTAATTTGGTTTCATGTTCTGTGATTTTTTTTGACTTTTTTTCTAAAGGCTTGGAATGGGGTTTTTATTCAGGGGTCATTTTGACTGTCACGTGGTATACAGCCTTGAGTTTTGAGCAATGATTCGATCTATGAAACGGTATTTTCGATTTTTTAGACCTATGACTTTGACCTTTTGTGCTGTCGTGATGGTGTCTTGCTCGCGTTCAAAACCAACAACAAATCATCTTGTAGCCTCAAAAACCTTCATTTTAGACGGACAACTCGAAGAGATTTCAGGATTAAGCTCTTCAATAAATCCGAATACTCTTTTAGCGGTCAACGACGAAGAGGAAGTCCGCTTTCATCTCTCGAAAGTCACCGGTCAAATCATGACAAAAGAAGTTTTTAGTGGGCCTGGTGATTACGAAGGCGTTGACCATACCAAGAACGCAACCTTGATTCTAAAAAGCAATGGTGAGCTCATCACTCACTCGCAAAGAACGTCAGAAGATCGTTACAATACCGGTCTGAGCTCAGAAAATAATGCTGAAGGTCTGATGAGAAATCCTATGAATGACTCTGAGGTTTGGGTTGCGTTGAAAGGTCAAGCATTCGTATCGAAAGACCCGACGACGCGTGAAATCCTTGCATTCTCGCTTAAAGAAAAGAAGCTCAAGCACGAAGCGGTTGTAACCCTTCCTAGAAGTGAGTTGATGAGGCGATTACAAGAACAATATTCAAGGCTTTCGATAGCGCAACGTTCCCCGCTTCGGCGGCGTCTCACGAAATTTGCGCCCTCAGGGCTCGCTTACGATCATGTACGCAAAGAGCTGCTTGTGCTTTCTGCAGAAGGTCAAAGCTTGGTCACCTTTGATCGTATGCGTCGACAAATACAATCAATTTACTTTTTTGATACGAGCAGACTCCCAAAACCGGAAGGTCTTGCTGTTGATTCCAATGGTGGCTGGTGGGTCGCATCCGAAGGGGTTGATGGCCCCGCGCGTTTGGCTTATTTTGAGCCCCGGAAAGTTGAGCCCACGTTTTAAAAGCGAGCCTAGATTTCACTTGCCCCCGCGAAGACCACCGCCCACATAACCCCGATAATCGCGACTACCTATACGCCCGTGATGGCATGACGACATTAACACCAAATCACCATTTTTATACTGTCGTGGCTGGCATTCACTTTCGACATTAAAGGTTGTTGTCCGTTCATAAAAAATGAGACTGAGAAAAACCAACGACAAGAAGCTACAACCAATAAATAGAGGCAAGACGGGTCGTACTTTTCCGTGCCCATCAAATCCAAAAAACCATGCCCTTGGAAATAACTTGGTCGCTCCCGTGAAAGCCAAACATGCGATGATTGATATCGCGATGTAAATGTTCGATGGGTAGGGGGCAACAATGAGCACCATAATAAAAGCTATTAATAAGAATGGTATCCAAAATTTCAATTCCACTCCCTCCAATCTTTTTCAAACGCGTAGGCAACCCGTGGGTGTAAAAGGGTTGTCACTTCGATGTTTTGCGATTTGGCCTTCAAGTCTTGTGGCCACGTCGTTAAAGCCGAGTCCATCAACGAAGAATAGAAGCGCAAATCGTTGTTCCCAACCCTGAGATTCAAATCAAAGGTATCGGGTAAAATGCGATCGAGGACCTTCTCATTCTTAGTGGCCATCACAAATCCCCATTCACCAAAACTTGGAACATTCACATGAAAAGGAAGCGTGTTTAAAGAAGCGGACTCTATCGTTTTATGGTTCATCCAATAACTTGTGTTTGAAAACATTGGTGAGCCACATTGCACGACCATCACTCCTTCTTCATTGAGACGTTCTTTTAAATTGGAGTAGAAGCTTTTGCTATAAAGCTTTGCGAGTTCCACATGATGCGGGTCAGGAAGGTCAACCACGATATAATCGTAATGCATATCGCCTTCAGCGACCCACGAATATGCATCCGCGTGATGGACCTTCACCCGAATATCGTCGAAGGAATTTTGATTCAACGATCTCAGGGCTTCTTTCGACCTCGCAAGTTGCACCATTCGTGGATCGAGGTCGACCAAATCAATGCTCTTGATGCTTGGATACTTCAAGAGCTCACGCAAAGCCAAGCCGTCGCCGCCACCCAAAATAAGAACGCGTTCCAATTGTTTGACGCGTGCGGCACCGGGGTGAATAAGCGATTCGTGATAACGGTACTCGTCTTTTGACGAGAGTTGTAGGGAACCGTCCAAATAGAGTCGCAGATCGTCTTTATGGCGTGTGAGGACAATTCGTTGGTAGGGACTCTGCTCCAAATAGACGACGCGATCATTGTAGAACTGGTTTTCGATCATCCACTCAATCGGGCTGAGGTTTGCAAGTAAAAGTATAAACCCAAGAATCCCTGAGCCCCCAACACCATAGAGAACTCGCATCGGACCTGTGGAAACATAATCCTTAAGGATAAGCCTTGCGATCAAAATGGCAATCAAGAGATTGAGCAAGCCCGTGACAAGACTGGCGCCCAACAAACCCAACCAAGGCAACAGGATTAATGGGAACGCAAGACCCGCGATAAGGGCACCGATATAATCAACACTCATGAGGTGCGCTAAGGAGACCCGTAAGTTCTTTTGACGTTCTTCAAAAAGTCTCACCAGAAGTGGCACTTCAATTCCAACCATCGCCCCAACACTCAAAATCAGAAGCACTCGGGTGAGTTCAAAGAATGGTCCTTCGGCATATGCCAATGTCAAGAGTAGCGCAGAGCATCCTCCGATTATCCCGAGGGCCAACTCCGTGGCGACGAAAACCAAAAGAAGATTCGTTTTGACCCAACCTGAGAGCCAAGAGCCAACCCCGTAACTGAACATAAAGAAGCCAATCGTTACACTGTATTGGTAGACACTGTTACCGACCAAATAGGTACTTAACGCACCAAGGATCAATTGGTAAAGAAGACCACATGCGGCAGCAAGGCCCATGCTCAATGCCAACACGATGAGCTCGCGCTTCTCTTTTGCAGCCTTGCGCTGCTCCGGATTCGGTCTTGAGCTAGCCAATGAATACTCCGTGAATAATCAATGCGACAGCGACATAAAGTGAGGCTTCGATGAGTCCTACGGGAGGGTTGTCGGCCTCTGAGATTTCATGATTTAAGTCGAAAGGCACAGCGATCGATAGAATCATTCGACCCAATGCCATTAAGATTGAGCCCAAAAGAAAGAAAACGATGCTTGCGACAACTTCTTGTAGGAGCGTGCGATTGAGATCGGAAGAACTCATCACCCCATGAAGAATAATACTCAAGCCCAAGAGATAGCCGGCCATTGAGTAACCGACAGCCATATTTCGGTCGCGAATGAGTTCATCTCGAATCGAAAAGGGTGTGACCAAGTCGTAGACTCGAGTTCCAATGACAAAAAAGATGAGCCCACCTGCTGTCCATCCGAGTGTTGAAAGTATCAGTGCAACGTCAAACATTTGTATTCCTCTTCGGTTTCGGGATTTTCTGAAATCTCTTCCTAGGCCTGTCCAATATCATCAATCACTTCCGGCCACGCGCCTGCTGGGACATATTTTGTGATTTTAATGCCACCGATAGGCATATATTCATACACCGTATAATCACGTTCTTCGCCAGGTTTTGATGTTGGCGCTTCGCCTGAAATAAGAATGTCACCGCGCTTTTGCGGGATCCCCCAGGCTGAGCCATTGCGATCGTTCATCACCATTTCAACTTGACCGTCGAGATAAATGTTTTCGTCGAAGTCTTGAACCACCGTACTCTCTGCAATCCAACTCGCTGACGTTGCTGCACCCGAGTTTTCAGGGCACCGAAAGAAAGACCTACCCTGAAGCGACACACTCTTGGCCTGACTTTCAGGGTTAACCTTGGGCTGAAGATCTGGCCTGGATAAAAGAATCACTGTCGCCTTGGCAATACGATCATCGAGATCGCCTTCCGAATCTCGAAAGCTGTATTCCCAAGATAATGTTTCAATATCCAAATAGGAAACAATACTCTGACTGGACACGAGTTTATACGAAACGCTGAACGAGCTTCCTGCATTCGGCACAAGCCCACCCACTTTAAACTCGGAGAGATCGTCTTTAAAGTAACGTGTCACAGATGCGATTTGATAAGGATCGTTTTCATCATCATCAAATATCAATTCACTTCCCACATCAAGATTACCAATCATATGCAAGAGCATCATTTGACGCTGGCGATAAACATAAAATGCAACCCACAAAAAAGAAATGAATGCCAAAAATGGAATCAAAGCTGAAATCGCTTCGCGTTCGACTGTCACTTTTAGTCGTGTAGGTATTTCAGTGCTCAGCGCAATATTGAATGCGCCATCGTGTGGAATATAAAAATAGAGTGTTTGCTTGTCGTTCGCCTCGTACCAGGTTCCACTCTCTCCGTCTTCTCGCCAAATCCCCGACTCAGCCCAAAACCAATCCTCGAGCGTCAGCACAAGTTCATTGGTTTCAGCATCATAGAGGCTAACCTCGACGGGGCCACTGTAACCGGTACGCAGGCGCTCTATTGCTTCATAATGCAGCATGTAGCGATGGTCTTTCTTTGCTAGGAAAGGCCCTACTGTATCAGCGTTGTCTTCGACTCCAGCATGAACTTTTGCCGTGAGCTCCCCTCCACTCAAACTCTGCATGAAGATGAAGAATACAACAAAAGCGATGCCAAAGCTTAATGGTATCCAATGTCGATGTTTTGCGAACGAAACAATATTCATCGTTAGCCTACCAATCCGCACTGGTGTCAACGCCCAGAATATCAACTGCATCCGGCGTCAAGTCATGCCCTTGTGCCCACTCAAGCTCTGCACCATCTTCGTGGCTCCATGATAGCGCTGAAAGATACTTTGTCGTATTATCGCTTGTATCGTCAATATCGGATTCGTAGTTGAAATACTTCACCTTATGGCGTGTAGATTTTCCAGAATCATTTTCAATTACAGCATCACACTTGCCACTCTCAGCTTGCTTATAATGGCGCCCATTCCATTGAAGCGTCTCGGCAACACTCGTCGGCCCCTCTTCAAGAGTTTCATAAAGCCTTACATCAACTCGGTCATCAAGTTCGACTGAGAGCCAATATCCTGATTTACCTTCCAACTTTAAGCGATAATCAAACCACTGAAAGCCATTTTCGATGTAGGTGATTTTTTGTTCCACTACATAGCTTTCGCCCAAAATCGTTAGTACGCCTCTGACCGGTATGCTTTCTAATGTATAGGTTTGAGTGTTAGGTGACTCGCCATTCGAAGATGATGACGCGCCAAAAAGATTTCGAAGCCATTGAAACATAGTTGCAGGTAGCATGTAGACGGGCTTTTAGACAAGTTTCGTGCCTGGCCAGCACGATGCAACAATCTAAAAGCATTTTGAAAAATGATTACCTGAAACACAAACAACGAAACGATAAGAAAAGAAGTGCTGAGCGCACTTCTTGTATACCCATCAGTCGAATCAAAGGATTAAAGTGACGAATTCGGGTTTTCAAAGGTTTCTGTAAACAGAAACCTTTTCCAGTCATCATCACCCAAAACCAGCAAACGCAACTCACTGGCGTCTGATGGCCATGAATCAAACTCCAGTTGCGAATCAAGACGAAGACTTGAAAAGGGTTGTGTTCTATAACTTGTACAATCATCTTCGTTAATCACACTGTATTGACGAATATATTTCGTTCGCCCAGCAAAAGTCTCATCAAGGTTGATTTCTAAATGACCTGAAGGTGATACACCCACGCTATCGATGCTAATGTTATCAACGATATTTGGGTAACCAATAATAAGCTCTCCGGTAAAATCTATCTCGTCTAAACTATTTGTAGTCAAATCCTCGTACTCAATCTCAATGTCAAATGTTCCAGCTTCAGCATGAGTGCCGTCACCAGTCCGCTGGAATACCTGCCTAATGCCTGGGTTAATATAGGTCGGTTCAAAAAAAGTTTGTGTACCAATATGCCCACCAACATTCATTTCTATTTCACGAACATTGATTTCTGCATTGGCATCAAAAACAAACCAAATGTAGGTCGAACATGGGTCAACATAAACTTGAAAATTAGTTAGAGGTCCCTGTTCAGAACTACAAGATGTAGAACACACTCCACCGCAATCAACACCTTCTTCATTTTGATTTTGAACATCATCAACACATGTCTCACTGGGCGATGCACCGTCAGAGCAATCGCTGCAGTCTGTACCATCTTCACAATAGGAACCATGATCACATTCGCCATCATTAGCGTATACACAAGTATCAAAACAGATGGTATCACTATTGCAAACATCACAGTTTCCGCCACAATCGATACCTTCTTCATTTTGATTCTGAATACCGTCGAAGCATGTCCCGCTTTGCGGACTGTCAATTGGCTCGTCTCCCGCGTTAGTTTCATTATTGGGACTAGATGACGACGAGTCAGAATTATTGGTATTCTCTATATTAACATTAGTGGGATCCGAGTTGTCATATTCAGGTGTGTCAGCCCCTTCTTCAGAAGAACACGCAAGCATCAATGTTATAAACACTAACAATACCAATATATTTAATATCTTGAGCTTCCCCATAAGACTCTCCTTTATAGAGTGATGTTAATATCTGAAAGTTGAATGTCACGGCAAATCCAAAAAGTTTCAACTTGAAGCGTTTTATCCAGAAAAACTTTGAAGTGAAGGTGCGCGCAGCGCGCAATAAAAAAACACCCTCGAAAGAGGGCGTACAGGCACTAACAACACAAAAGTGGTGGAGCTAGTCGGGATCCCGATTCATGAAGAACTCGGGACGCCTCCATGCTTGCAAAGCAGGTCTAGTCAATGCTGCTATGAGAAAACAAACCAACATAAAAAGAAAAAACGTCCTCTGAAGAGGACGTACAAACACTAACAACACAAAAGTGGTGGAGCCAGTCGGGATCGAACCGACGACCCCCTGCTTGCAAAGCAGGTGCTCTCCCAGCTGAGCTATGGCCCC
>JAHDBA010000015.1:0-55178 GCA_020630615.1 Myxococcota bacterium
GAGGCAATCAAAGAGCTCCCAGATGGCCATATCCAAGTAAGGCCGTCGGGGGGAACAAAGCAAAGGCGCCGTCGAGTTAATAGATAGGTAATAGGTGGGTAAAAGGGGGGAAATGTGACATGAGGGGTATGTCAAATCCCCACACAACCCCTAGCCCAAGGGAACCCCGCTAAAAATCTGCATCAAACGCAACATCACCATCAACTGCCACCTGGTATGCTGACACCCGACGTTCAAAGAAGTTTGTGACTTCTTGAACATCTTGAAGCTCCATAAATGGAAAGGGGTTTTTCGCCCCGTAACGAGAAGGCATTCCCAACATCGCAAGCCGTTGGTCTGCGATATATTCAAGATATTGACGCATGTCTTTTTGCGACAGCCCCATAACCCCCTGGCTCAGCAAGTCAGCGGCAAATTGATGCTCGCATTCAACCGCTTCATCCAGCATTTTTGCAACGCGTTGTTGTAGATCGACATCCCAAAGATCTGGTTCCTCTGCCCGAACAGTGCGTACAACTTCCAGTGCAAAGTTCATGTGGCAACTCTCGTCTCGAAAAACCCAGTTCGTCCCTGCTGCAAGTCCATTAAGAAGTCCTCGCGAGCGCATGAAGTACACATATGCAAATGCGGCAAAGAAAAAGAGTCCTTCGATACACGTCGCAAAACAAATCAGATTGATTAAGAAGTTTTTGCGGTCTTCCTTCGACTCTAGAGAATCTAAAGAGTTAATCGACTCCATCCACTTCAAGCAGAAATCAGCTTTTGTCTTGATCGAAGGGATATTATCGACTGCTGCAAAAGCTTTCGCGCGCTCGAGCGGATCAGGCAGATAAGTATCCAAAAGCGTCAAGTAAAATTGAACGTGCAAAGCCTCTTCATAGAGCTGACGTGACAAGTACATCCGTGCTTCAGGAGCATTAATGTGCTTGTACAAGTTCAGTACAAGATTGTTTGCTACAATCGAGTCGCCCGTTGCAAAGAAGGCAACCAAACGATTGATCATATGTCGGTCAGCCTCCGTCAATCGACTACGCAAGTCGACCACATCCGTCGAAAAGTCCACTTCTTCAACAGTCCATGTGTTTTTAATTGCATCCCGATACATATCGTAAAACTGAGGATAGCGCATAGGACGCAGTGTCAAGTCCAAGCCTGGGTCTAAAAGTTTTGCGTGTCCGACTTCAGCACTCATTGGCATGCCTCACATACTTCAGGGTTTTCTAAAGAACAGGCAACAGCTTCTTCATCACGATAAGTCTTTGTGCCCACGGTAGTTTTGTTAATGGATGTAGCGGGTCGAGAACGCAGATAGTAGGTTGTCTTTACTCCGCTCTTCCACGCGTGCATATACATCGAAGACAATGTTCCAATCTTCGGTGACTCAATAAAGAGATTTAAGGACTGCGACTGGTCAATATAGGGGCCGCGCGCCGCTGCCATGTCAATCAATGCACGCTGACTTATTTCCCATGATGTTTTATAGAGGTCCTTCATCTCTTGAGGAATACCATCAATATGCTGGATTGATCCTTCCGATAGCTTCAGCTTTGTCCGCATATCCTCAGTCCACAGACCGCGCTCCCGCAAATCATTCACAAGATATCGGTTCATTTGGATGAAATCCCCAGACAAGGTTTCGCGCTTGAAGAGGTTCGATATTTGAGGTTCAATACACTCATAACATCCAGAGATAGACGCTATTGTAGCCGTCGGTGCAATCGCAATCATCAACGAGTTCCGAAGGCCGTGCTTCTTGATTCTTCCTTTAAGTTCGTTCCAACGATCGATATTCGTAGGCGTTACTCCCCACAAGTCAAACTGCAGGTCTCCCTTCGCAGCTCGCGTTTCACGGAAACCGCCATGCGCTCCTTTCTTTTCTGACAACTCACATGAAGCATTCAGGGCCCCAAAGTATACTTCTTCTTGGATCTTAGTCGAAAGTGCCTTCGCTTCTTCCGACTCAAAGGGGATGCGCAACTTAAAAAACACATCTTGAAGGCCCATTACGCCAAGCCCAACAGGACGCCATTTCATATTGGAGTCCTCTGCACTTTCGATAGCGTAATAATTCCGGTCAATCACCCGATCAAGCTGACGCATTGCCGCAGCAACTGTCTCTTGAAGCATTGTAAAATCAAATTCTCCACGAATAACGTGCGCACCCAGATTCACAGATCCCAGGTTGCATACCGCACTTTCTTTCGAGGATGTGACCTCCAGAATCTCCGTACACAGATTTGAAAGGTGAATTGTGTTCCCGGGTTCACCTGTCTGATTCGATTTGTTATTCGCATGATCCTTAAAGGTGATCCATCCGTTACCGGTTTGGGCAAGTGTCCGCATCATTCGTGCATACAAGTCTCGCGCCTTCACACGTCGCTCATAAATTCCTTGCGATTCTGCTTCAAGATACGCTGCTCTAAAATCTTCACCAAACAAGTCTGGAAAATGTGGCACTTTCGAAGGGTCAAAGAGTGACCACATTTCATCTGCGCTAACACGCTCCATAAAAAGATCCGGAACCCAGTTTGCAATATTGAGGTTGTGCGTACGTCGTGCTTCGTCACCAGTGTTGTCCCGAAGTTCCAAGAAGTCTTCGACATCTGCGTGCCAACTCTCGAGATATACGCAGCACGCGCCTTTGCGTTTGCCGCCTTGATTCACCGCAGCAACGGATGCATCAAGGGTATTCAGCCAGGGTATAATTCCATTGGATTTTCCATTTGTCGATTGGATATGTGAGCCATGACTTCGAATACGGTGAAAGGCTAGACCGATACCACCCGAGAACTTTGAGAGCAACGCAATGTCTTTATACCGCTCGTAGATTTTTGAGAGGTCATCTTCGGGCGAGTCCAACAAGAAGCAACTTGAAAGTTGTTCATGGCAAGTCCCCGAATTGAAAAGCGTAGGCGTCGAGGGCATGTACTGCAGTGATGACATTAGCGAGTATAGACGACGTGTATCGATCATATTGTCTGATAAGGCGCTCGCAACTCTCAAAAAGAAAAACTGAGGAGTCTCGATAACCTCGCGTGTCTCCGGGTGCTTAAGCAAGTAACGATCGTACACCGTACGCAAACCAAAGAACTCAAAACGATCATCAGCATCATGTTGCACAAGGTCGTTCAACTTGCGTTTGTTGTTTTTGACTGTTTCCAAAAGCTTATCGTTGATCAACCCAAGTTCGTGACCACGCTCAATGCATTGTGAGAAACTATGAATGTTTTGATTGGCAACCTCTTTTTGAATCACAGTCGAAAGCAGACGAGCTGATAATTTTGAGTACTCTGGCTCTTCGCCAATCAATGCTGCGGCAATTCGAATTGACAACAGATCCAACTCACGTGTGGTCGCCTTGTCATAGAGGCCACTAATCGTACGGGTCGCAATACGGAGCACGTCAACATTTTCAAGGCCAGCTGCACTTCGTGAAACTGCTTCAACAATTTTATTGAGGTCAACAGGCTCAAGGCGTCCATTGCGTTTGGTGACATGCATGGTTACAGGCGGTACGGTTTTATTTCCAGAAGTGTGCTGACTCACATACTCGCTGCCCATGGCCTGTGACTTCGCGACATCTTTCATTTCTTTCGAGATGCTCAACTGATTTCCTGTATTGCTCATGTGTCCTCCACGCTGAATGCTCTTTCGCACCCCGCACGACGTTAGCGTTCAAAGGCGACTCAAAGTGATGCACAATGCGATCAGCTTGGCAGCCCGTCAATACGAAGATATTGTGGGTCCATTTCACGGTCAACGCTAGATTTAGTATTTCTTTGTGCCAGCACATCACTTTTCAACAATTAAAATTTGACATTAATGCGACTCGAGAAAAATCGGCGTCTCCCACGTCAAGCCAATTCAAAACCTCATGTAAAATCGAATTTATTTTTCCGTTCACATGACCTGTGCCATCAGTACATACGTTTTGGGGTGCAAGACCGCGTGGAAAAAGTGATCGGAACCAAAGCTTGCTTGACCCAGAGAGTGCTTTCCCTTCGGGGGGGAATACTCGCTTCCCCTTACTCGTCAAAGTTCAGTTCGACATTAAAGCTGGTGACATCATCGCGTGCGGCGAAACGCACTTCTTTAAGCACCTCAAAGATACATTGGCTTGCTTGGGCAGCATTTCCACTACCATCGGATTGCAATCGGTCGACATAGCCCGACGGGAAAAGGAAAACATCCAAAGTGACTCGCCCGAGCTGCGTGCCAGGACCGCGCTTTCCACCAAGGCAACGTGTTCGAATTGTTTCTTTTGCAGCACGCACGCTTGCAAGATCTTGCCCAGTTGCCGCGATATATGCGACAGGGAAATTGTGGAAGTGTGATGTCTTCAACTCTTCAAGCTCTATCGTCAAACCGTGAACAATCTCTCGGGTGCATTGAGCAAGCATCCTATCGTTAAGGGGTGCCTGGAGCACCTTGGCACTAACGATACCTTCTTTCGATATTTCAACATCCAATAAGACCTGTCCCGTTGTATACCGCCCACCTTCGATACTGCGCCGTTGACAATCAAGGAACGCATCTTCTTTTGCGTCGAGGGCTTCTGTCAATATACACAGGGGCCTTCCCATCGCTCCTTCACCCGGTTGGCACTCCCCCAATGCACCGATTTCGAGTGTTTCTTCACTTCTTTCATAGCCGACATTTGCAAGCGCTTCACTAACGATTGCGGTAGGCTCTGGCTTACTTGGCTTTGATGCGCAGGAAACAAGAGTGGTGGAACTGAGAAAAGCAGTAAATATAAAAGTATGGAGCTTCTTCATGCTTCAATCTTGCGCCCTCTCATTCGGGAGTCAATATGTTCGGCGAGGTGCCCTAATTTTATGTATTTCGGCTGGCACCGGAACGGGTTCTCCGTCTGGGGATATCGCCCTTGGACGCATTTTTGTTGCAGGGACCCGATTCTCTAGAAACCGAATCACTCGTCTGCGCAAGAACCACCCAGGGCTTAGCCGCACATAACGAAGCAGCTTTGTAAATAGCGCTCTGAATATGAAAAAGCTCGACAGCATCGTGTTCTTGGGGGCGCCAAGATGCGCAAACCTGTTGAACTTCTTCGACGGCATGCTCAAGCACTTCTCTTTCGAAGTCGATTTTTTTCCACATACGTACGCCTTGCTCGAAGCCTAATTTACGAAGTCTTGTTACCAAAATACACGTGTCGGGTTTAATGGAAACCCCATAAGTAACTCCAATATCACACTTTCCAACCTGCGCTTGGCAAAAGTATGTGCTACAATGTTGACTGGGTTGCCCACTCGGTATTCGCGTAAATATTTACACGCCAAAATCGAACCCTCCTGACTATCAAAGTTATGACTTTACGACTCGCACTTGATTTTGCAACTTCAGACAACCTTGCCAGCTACCGTGGGGAAGCAGGTCCGCAAGAAAAAGCGAAAGCGGAAATGGATTTTAAGCATGCAAAACGCGATGGGATGCATACGGTTGCGCTTGGTGACATTGAATATGGTGGTGACTCAGAAGCAAGCGAGCGTGAGAAACTTAATGCCCTAGCAACATACGACACAGTTCTATGGAAGCCAATCGATAGTATAACAGAGTTTGACGCGGCACTTGCGGCGGTCGGTAGGCCCATCGACTTTTTATCGATTAATGGCCACGGCAACATTGCCTATATGTTGGTCGGCGAAGGGAACCTACGTGTTTCAAAATCAACGTGTGAAGAACTCGCAAAAATCATCGACAAATATCTCACCAAAGACGGGGTTGTCGAGCTTGAGGGCTGCCTCGGTGCTTATGCTCACAAAGGTCTTGAGATGGTCGAGGCCTTCGGGAAGGCACTCGGAAAAAGACGCGTTGTTCGGGCAAATGTCGGTTTAGGGCTTGGGGATCACGCTGGAAGTTGTTTTGAAGATCAGGGACTCGAACTCGATTATCACGTCTTACAAGACGAGTTTCGTTACATGGGAGGCGATGTCATCATGTGGGGAGATGACGACCCGCATGAGGCGATGGAAGACACCTACGATAAAGTTAAAGGCAAAATGAAACAACCAATTTATGCGAAACCCAAGTTCGCATACGAAATTCTCTTCGCCGTGATGACGAATATTGAGATGTGCGATGCGATTAAGAGCTTCTCGAACGATCTTGCCAGTCTCTATGATGCGCTCGAAGACGACTCTGAAACCCTTAGTGCACAAGAATTGCTCAAAAATATTATCGGACTCAACGACGAAGATTTCGCTTCGCCACAAATTTTTAGAAACGCACTCCCTGAATGGTCTGGCTTCTTAAAGCACCCGGGCTTTGAAGAGTTTGCGGCACATGTGTGTACCTAAAAATTCAGTCGACACTCATCGCAAGAATGCGGCTCAATGACGCCAGCCCCCAGCCACTTTCTTCCGCCCAAATATTGAAGGCCTCCTGAGTCGCATTCAAATCACGCTTTGAAGTGGGTTGCTTTGTAACGACACCTTCAGCAACCAAACGTCGCGATACGTCTCGCGTTAGAATAAAACCGTCAACACCCTCGCGTCGAAGCGCATAGGCTCCAGTATTGCCACCAAGCCTTGAGCCCAATTTCTTGAGCAAGATTAACAAGTCGACATAGCGCTCGCTCGGCCATGCTGAAACCATCTGCCCAAAGCTTCCGTACTCTTTGCTACAATCCAAGACAAAAGAGGCGTTATCACGCACCGACATGATTTTGGTTCGGTGGCGGATGATCCGTGCGTCCAGTGTAAGCTCCTCAAATTCGTCCGGCGACATCATCGCAACTCGGGATGGAACAAAACCCCAGAAAGCTTTTTCAAAGCCTTCCCATTTTTTTTCAACCACCTTCCATGAGAACCCGGCGCAGAAAACCTGACGTGCAAAAGTTGCCAGCCATAAGGCATTGTCACTCTCTGCAAGCTCCCTTCTTGTGCGAAGCATCGGCAGAGAGGCCTGAACAACGCCTTCACCTCCGTGGCGTGCACAGGCCATGGCGTAGATTTCAGAAAAAGGTCTCATAGGGATCCTCGAAGGTACTGGAGCAATCCAGCCCAAAACACGTTGACTTAAGAGTGATGATGCTTACAAAGGGATAACGTTTCAAATGGAACATAAAATTAGGATTCAAAGAGTCTGAAACAGAAGATAGGATACAGAAAACAACAAAACATCGGGCATGTCTCTCGACACTCCCAATGCAGAACAGTCAGTCTAGGATCGATAAGCCGGGTTTTGTTCCACCTTTGGTTACCCGCAGGCTTCAATGAACATTCGTCTACGTTTGCCATTGCTGACAGACTCTAGCGATTGAGAACACATGAAGACGAGCAATCTCCCCCGAGGGGCGTGTTCAATATACCTTGCTTCAAGTGGGGTTTACCCTGCCATCGCGGTCTCCCGCAACGCGGTGCGCTCTTACCGCACCTTTTCACCTTATCCGGTGCGCGAACTTGCCCTCGGGCTCGATAACGCATGACTCCGGTTGTTTGTTTTCTGTGGCACTTTCCTTCAGCTCTCACTGACCGGCCGTTAGCCGGCACCCTGCTCTACGAAGCCCGGACTTTCCTCCCGCTCAAGGCCAACGACCCTTCGCCGGCGTTCATTTAATCCTCTCTAACTTGCTTGTTCTTAACGGATTTCTCACCTTACACAATGGCAAAGCGTATTTACCCCATTTTACTATCGCCCCCTTTCACATCAACTCTCACAATTCCTTTCGAAAAAGCAAAAAGATCGCGATCTTGCCGAGTTTCCGCCAACAGCTCAAGCGAGCATATTTGCCCTGTATAAACGTGCCAAAATCTCCCCTTTTGCTCTATGAAGGACACACACACTTTCGGGGTTTATAATGAATCAGTTCCGCTATCCAGCGAAACGACACGAGTCAAGAGAGATTCGCTGCGCCACAATTTTGGTGCAGTTGGATAAAAGCCTGCGACGTGCAGCGCACGCTCAAGGGCCAACAGATTTCTGTGCAGCAATGGATCTTGTGGCCATTCGAATGTGTGCAGCTCTTTATGAAATCTGCGATGCTCATCATGCAAATCAGCAACTGCAGAAAGACTTAAACCTTCTAGTGCCGAAGAAAGAAGCACTTTCGTCACACAATGCAAACGAAAGAATCGACTCCTTTCTCCACGAAGCCAGTGATATTTCACCAGCGGGTCTGAGTTTGCTTGCAGAGCTCCTTGCGAACCCTGAACTGCGACGCGAAACCATTCCAAAGACGCGTCTCCCTGCCAATACCCATACACTCTTCGACCTCATTCAACGCTTTGGAGCATCACTCAATCAAAACATCGATATCGTGGAAGCATTGAACTGGAACGTTGGCCCTCATCTTGTGGTCGCCTTGTGTCAGACACTTTTTTCAATGGTCACACCCGATATTAACAACCCAAGACTTTCGGAATGGCTCCACTCTCGAAGTGCTGTTGATTCTGCCATTGCGATTAACAACCGATGCCCCACTCTTTCACGCCTACGTTTGACACAGCCTGAAGAGATTTCGAGTCGCACGCTCATGGAGGCATGGGCAATCGCACGCATCTCAAGCGGGCGCAGGGTGCAAGAGCACGAGACAGTCAAATGGGCATCTCTCTTTAGCGCTTTTGGACTCGAAGCAGCAGAGATCTGGGACTTGGCCTCGTTTTTTAGTGAACGTCAGGCTGCGCTTTCATCGTAGCCCAATAGCCTCGACTCTGAGCAGCTGCGTAAAATTTACCCTTTTAGAATGTGAGAAAGGGATTGCCGGACAAACTCCACACGTTAAGTTCGGGGTAAGCCAGTATCTGGAGCTGTATCATGAGCGAAGCGCAAACCAATCTACGCCCCCTCGACGATTTTGGACTTCAAGTCCCTACGGAACTCATCCTCGATTGGTACCGAAAAGGTTACACGACTCAAGCGATCGACAATCGGGCAAGCATCTATATTCGACGTGGCATGGGATGGAACTACCACGCACGTTGCACAGGCCATGAAGCAATTCAGATTTGTGCCGGTATGGCTTTTAGGCGCAATAAGGACTTCCTCTTCCCCTATTACCGCGACACAGGCACCGTGATTGGCGCTGGAATGCAGCCCCTTGACCTCTTTCTGAATGGACTGATTCGTGCCGACGACCCCTGCGCTGGTGGTCGTCATATGTCGAACCATTTTGGAGACCCGAAGGTCGGCATTCAGAATGTTTCATCGTGTACGGGCAACCATACACTTCACGGTGTCGGTGTAGCGCGAGCAATTAAAACCTACGGCTCTGATGCGATTTCGTTTACCTCTCAAGGGGACTCTTCGACCTCTGAAGGGTACTGTTACGAAGCATTTAACGGTGCGAGTCGTGAGAAGCTCCCTGTTATTTTCATCATCCAAAACAATGGTTATGGGATTTCTGTACCGACGTCCGAGCAAACTGCAAACGAACGAATTGGAGAAAACTACATTGGGCTTAAGAACCTCGAAGTCATCTTCTGCGATGGCACAAACTTTTTTGACTCCCATCGTGCAATGAACGATGCGCTTGCCTATGTTCAGAGCGGGCAAGGGCCAGCAATGATTTCAGCGAAGTGCGTGCGAATGGGTGCACACTCAAACTCTGATGCGCATGGACTCTATCGGACAGACGACGAAATCGACCTTGCGGCGGAGTTTGACCCTGTTGGTCGCTTGCGAAAGTACATTCTCGAGAAAGGTCTTGCGAATGAAGCAAGGCTCACTTCACTTGAAAAGAGCGTCGATGCTGAACTCGATGCGGCAGCAGCGAAAGCAGAAGCAGCCCCCCTTCCAACTCCAGAAAGTGTCTATGACTTTGTTGAACCTGTCCCCTACTCGCCGGAGCACGAAGGGCTCAACCCGCCTACGCCTTCTGGAGAATCAAAGGAAAAACTGCGCGAAGCGGTAACGCGTACCATGCGTGAGGAGTTCCGACGGAACCCACATACTTTCATCTGGGGCCAAGATGTCGCATCGAAAGAAAAAGGTGGGGTTTTCAATCTAACCAAAGGCATGCTTGAAGAGTTTGGCTCAAAGCGTGTGTTTAATGGCCCCATCGCAGAAGATTATATTGTTGGAACTGCGAACGGCATGTGTCGTTTTGACCCCAATATTCACGTTGTAATCGAGGCAGCTCAGTTTGCGGACTATGTTTGGCCGGCGATGGAGCAGATCGTTGAGCTTGGCCACGAATATTGGCGCACCAATGGTCAGTTTACCCCCAATATCGTGTGTCGACTTGCATCGGGTGGATACATCACCGGCGGTCTTTACCACTCACAAAACGTTGAGGCTTTGATGAGTCATTTGCCGGGGATCCGAGTTATGGCACCCGCCTTTGCGGACGATGCCTCTGGGATGCTCCGCACTGCAATGCGCTCGAAGGGCATCACCTTCTTCCTTGAACCCAAGTTTCTCTACAACCGTCCAGGTGCCAAAGGTCCAGTAACAGACGAGAACTTCTGTATCCCCTTTGGCGAAGGCCGAGTGCGTCGCCCTGGCGAAGACCTGTCGATTATTACATACGGCAATACGGTTCACCATTCTCTTGAGGTCGCGGATTCACTTGCAACAGAAGGTTGGGACGTCGAAGTGTTCGATTTGCGGTCGATTAAACCGATCGACTCTGCCGGCATCATCGCAACTGTGAAGAAGACCGGCAAAGTCCTCATTGTCCACGAAGACCACCTTTTCAACGGTATTGGCTCAGAGGTCGCTGCTATTGTTTCTGAACATTGCTTCCAAGACTTGGACGGCCCGATTCGACGCGTCGCGGCACTCGACATCCCGATTGGTTTCTCGCCTGTTCTTGAGAAGGCAACACTCCCGAATGTTGATTCCATCAAAGAAGCTGCGAGTGATTTGCTTAACTACTAGGGTTTCTTTGAAGCCCCGTCTTGGAGTCAACAATGCGCGAAGTTCAATGCTCACTCAAGAAAGAAGTGCTGCCAGGTCTCATCGATGCGCCATTTCACGGCCCATCGTCCGACTTGGTTTTCGAAAATGTCTCCCAAGCAGCATGGGATGAATGGCTTGAAATGCAAATCAAAATTATCAACGAGTACAAGCTCGATCTGGGTGAGCGTGGTCATCGTGACCGTTTACGCTCACAGATGTTGTCGTTTCTTGGTTTGAGTGATGAAGAGAGCACTCTCGAGGTAGGCACCCCAACGACTTAAGTGCTCCCCCCCTTTTTACGAGTAAGTGAAGTGAAAGGATTCAAGTTCATTTTAGCGGGCTTCAATCTTCCCTTCTCGCACAATGGGTCGCGCCTTCAGTGGGTGCATGACTTCATAGAATCTGGCATTCGCCAAATTCACAACGCCAAACTTTGGAGTTTTTGCGTCAAAAACAAAGACCTCAACCCAAGAGTTTAACGCCCTTCGCATGACAGAAAAGTTAGCAGACTCCCCTGCGTGAGGGCCTTTCTCAAATAACAAGTGTGCCTTTGCATCAGCCAACTTTAATGCAAAAGATTCACCTGTTGTCCATGTGCTTTTGTCGTACGTGAGTGCCATGTTTGCGAGCGTTGTTTGTGGAAGCAGTTCCAGCTGAGCGACTGCCGCAGTCGCCCCGCTAACTTCACCCTCGTCACTTTTTTCCGGGCTGGGCTCATCACACGTCTTCATCTCCATCGAGAACCACGATGGCCAATCCCCTTGCACAATGGGAAAGCGCACCGCACCCGACTCAAGTAGAGGTTGTTTGCTCACTGGGCTATCTTCGCGATGCACATATCGCGCATAGCGCCCTGACTCACCGTCGAGGACAAGGCTCACATAAGTTGGTCCTGCCTCTATCCACGTCAGCAGATGTGTACTTCCACATAGGAAGCGATGTTCATACATAACCCTAAGCTTTTTCGTATTTCCTTCGGTGCCGACACGAGTCACCCGAATATTTGAATCATCCATCACTTCTACAGTCTCGCGTTGCGGCTTGTTCTGCTCACCGACTCCATCATCAGGCGTCTCAAGATGAAAGACGAAACCTTCCGGGTCATCGTTCTTTTCACTCTTGGCCCTTAATGAAGTGTGTCCACACCCCCACACAGAGAAAACCAATCCGAACATTACAAAAAAGAATAAAGCACTCTTACGAGCCCGAATAATCATGGCTTGTCCTTATCGCCTAAATCCACATAAGACATTAATCGTTTGCCTTTGACTGTAGCAAATTAAGGGTTTGTCTTAATTGCAATGCTCAAAAAGTTTGTATTAATAATGTTTGACGTCTTACGCGACGGTCTCATTGCTTGCATTGTGACTTTTGAACTCGGCGTGAACTTCGGGCAGCCTAAAGAAATAAATCGTGACTAAAGATATCCCTATGCTGAAGAGAGATGGCAGTGTGAGGAAATATGTATCCCCTTGGTAGAGGTCGGTAATTGTACCGGACAGCCACATTACAATAGACACGAGCACCGACATAAGATTAAGAATAATTGCTCCCCGTCTACCCTTCTCATTTCGCTTGATGAGCTGGCGACCAACCCAGAGCTGCGCAACTTGCAATAGACAGGCAAAGAAACTTCCAAAAAGCACTGGCAGCACATCAACGAACTTCCTCGACACGACGCTCTGTTCTGCTCCCCGGATTAATGAACTTATAAGGTCATACGAAAACCCCGCCACACCACGGAAAGCGCCGAGGAAATATAGAGCGGCCGAAAGGCACATCCACCAACCGACAACAGTGACGCCAAGTGCAACCCATTCTTCGCGTGTTCGCGTGCGATTCTCACCTTCAAGCAAGTCTTTTAACCATTTCATAAGGCGAGCCTATCTCAAAATTCCTCGGCAGTTCAAAGCTTATGCTTCATTTTTCTTTATTATTGTAGGTTTCCCTTAAACACAACTACCGCAACCATTACTAGCGCCCCAAAAGAAGGAGTAAGCGAAGCGAAAGCGAAAGGGCGTCTTATCGCAGAAGTCATTGCCAAAAGCGGCTCAAATCATCATGACGATAGGGTGAACATCGATACTATCAAGCCCCGTAAACATTTCCTTATAAGTTTGGCACTGGCGCTGAGTCTTTGCTCAACATCGCTTCAAGCCGTTACCGTATTTGAGAAGGACACCACGAAAGTTGACCTACTCGGATGGTTTCAAGGTGGCATCGAGGCGCATAACCTCGAAGATGGAGTCTCGATTCAGCCAACGATCGGAATGGCGCGTCTTGCTTCGAGAATCACCATTGAGCAGACACGTGGTTTTGTCCAATTTGAAGGAAGCTCAGGGACTTTGCGCTTGCTCGACGCGTTTGCAGAGGTCCCGCTGACCAAAACACTCTTGGTGACCCTGGGTCAATTTCGCGTCCCGCAGACATTGGACGTCATGATTCGCCTTCCCGACATGCACTTTGCAAAGCGCCCCCACCTTGTGCGTCGCAATATGGTGTTAGGGCGAAACCAAGGTTTAATGGTCAGTTTTGAAGCGCTCAAAGACCTCCGACTCGAAACAGGCTTAACAAGACAACTCGCGACGAATCTCTTCGATGCAACTCAAGCGGCAGGTTTTTTGCGTGCTCGCTACGATCTCAAACATTTGCGCTTTCATGGTGCTTACTCAATCTTACAAGAAGCAAACGCAACGATTCTTGCACCTGCAACGATGCGTTCAGGTCACCATTTTAATTTGGGTCTTCAGTACAAAGACGCGTTGTGGTGGGGACTCGCCGAAGTGCATCTGGACCAAACCCGAAATGATGACTGGCTGAACCTTAACGGCGCCTACTTCTCGTTACTAAAAAACCTGACATTTCCCACCGGCAGAAAGCCCTATTTTGAAGCCGGCGCGCGCTACGAAATACTGAATTTGCGGAATGCATTTGAACACTCGCTGACTGCGGCACTGAACTACCACGTCTTGGGCGACAACCTTAATATTGGGGCGAACTATCAGATCTTGAATGCTCCCTCCGGATGGTCGCACGCAGTCTTTTTGCGTTTACAGGTCGGGACCTACTAAAGCGCAATAAAGAGGTTCTGTTCAAGAACACGCTGCCTCGTCACATCCTAGAATGCCATAGACTCTATTTAGAACTCCAAAGAGACCCTTTACAAATCTAGGACTCAAAGGCAACGTCGCCTATGGCGCGAACATCAAAAACGAGAAGTGAGCAATGGGCAGATTCGCTTGCCATCCTGGTGATGGGCCGACCACTCGCCACATTGCTTACTACACTATCAGTTTTAGGGCTCTTAATTGCTGGCCTTTCACGCGCACACGTCAACAATGACGGGCGTCAGTTCTTTGTGAGCGATGATCCGATGGTTGACGCACAGGTTGCGTTTGAAGAAGCGTTCGGGTCAGACCAGCGAATGATTATTGTGCTAGAAAACGCGACCGGCCCTTTCGATGAGCAACTGGTCAAAGGTGCATTCCAGCTTCAACACGAGTTGGCTGCAATTCTTTACGAGGGCAAACCAGCGCTCAAAGATATTTTCAGCCCGTTCTCGATCCCCTTTGTTTCCGAGCTTGATGGGAGCGTGGATTTCAGCCCACTCGCAGACGCGACCGGCCACTTGCGCTTCGATGCCAAATCGAGCTTTCAAAAAGTTCGTGAGCACCCCATCTACGGCAAATCTCTTACCAACAACGATGGGCGCATCGCGGTGCTGACCTGTACTTACGCTCAAGACCCCTCGCGACACCATTACACGCGTACAGTGAATCGCGCGGTGCAAGAGCTTGTTCAGGCACCGCAGTACGCGAGCCTGAACGCCCAGGTTGTTGGAAGCGCAGTCTTTGGAGCCGCTCTCGATAAAGTCACATCGGAAGAAACCGTCATTTTTGGGTTGTCGTCTCTTGGCGTCTGCGTCCTAGCCTTAGCCCTACTCTTTCGCCGCTTTGCATACGTTTTAGGGCCAATACTGAGCTTGATTCTAAGTACTTTAATGACCGTCGGCATCATGGGCTGGCTTGGCAACACACTCAATGTGCTTCATGCACTTTTACCCACGTCGATTATCATCACCGGCCTCGGTCATAGTGTCCATATTATCAATGCCTACCTCGGCGCCCCAGAAGGAATGACACCGAAAGACGCACTCTACTATGGCTGGAAGACAACCCTCTTACCCTCTTTTATTACAGCCCTGACAACGGCTGCCGGCTTCTTATCAATGATGCTTGCGCCCATTGTTCCGATGCGTTCGCTTGGGCTTTTTGTAGCATTTGGCGTTTTTTCCTGTTTCGCACTTTCGTATATTCTGGTCCCAACACTGATTCTGCTACTGAAGCCCTCCTATGTCCCCAGGCGAGAAAGTCGTGAATCCAATGAAAGCTCGTTTTTCAGCCGCCTTTCTTTACTTATCACGTCGAGAGCGGCCGTCGTGTCCATAAGTCTCTTCGCGCTGGCTCTCACGATGATGGCCGGGCTTCCAATGTTGACACGTGACGCAAGCTTTTTGCATGCGCTACGCAAGTCGCATCCCTTTCGGCAAAGTGTCGAGTTTGTTGATAATACGCTTGGTGGCTCGTCTGCTTTTGAAGTTGTTGTGCGCGCACCCAAAGGCCGATCGTTTCGTGAACCCGAATTGCTCCGCAACTTGTATCGCGTGGGGACGCGTCTCGTACAAAGGCACGAGGGGGTTCACAGCGCGATTTCGCCTGCCGATATTTTTATTGAACTCGGCCGCGCTTTTGCAAAGCCATCAAGCCTCGATCAATTCGGCCTTCCCAAAAGCATCGATGCGAGCGAAGGGCTTCTCTTAATGCTTGAGTCCGCAGACTCTGATGTGATGAATTCCTTCATGGTTGAAGAAGACCAGCTTGCGCGCCTCTCGTTTCGAACGTCTTACCTTAGTGGTGATGAGGTTGAGGCGCTCATCGATTCGATCCGCACTGCGCTTGTGAAACACTTTGACCACATACAATCGGACATTGCATGGACAGCGTCACCTCCTCAACCGGGTACAAATACCCCACAAAAGGCCTTTGGGGTGCCCTTTGCGTACACCGGCAATACTGCACTCGCGAGTCGTGTTAACAAGGCGATTATCTCCGCACAGGTTGATTCGTTTATCCTTGCCGTGATTGTGGTCACCATGCTCCTCATGATTGTCTTACAAAGTTTCCGACTCGGCCTATTGGTGATGGTCCCGAACCTCTTTCCCATCTTTGCGACCTATGGGCTCATGGGATGGTTTGGACTCCCCGTAGACTTTATGACCTCGACAGTGGCTGTTGGCGCCATTGGTGTCGCTGTCGACGGTACAATCCATATCGGCACGAAGTTCCGACGCCTTGGCGCAAAAGGACACAGTCCCCAAGAGGCAGCAGTCCGCGTGATGACCTCGGTGGGTAAAGCGATATTTGTAACAAGCATTGTTCTGGCTGCAGGCTTCGCCACGGCATTTCCTTCCATGATGATAAGCGTGGCAATGTTTGGGGTCATCATGGCACTCTCGTTATTGCTTGCGATGGTTTACGACATCATTATGACGCCCGCGATGCTCGCATGGCTCGGCAAGACTTGATAGCGTGAAGTGTGACCGATCACTTGCAAACCTTTGAACTTGATGCACTTGAAAAGCTCGACATCGAGACCGAGTTCCCGGCCGATGTGTTGGATGAAGCGGAGTCCCTAGCACTTGCCGAAGATCCCTTCGCTGCATTCCGCACAAAGGGGCCCGGCCCATTCATTACGATTGATTACCCGAACTCGCAAGACCTCGATCAAGCGATAACGATTGAGAGACTCGAAAGCGGCTGGCGAGTTTATTATGCCATTGCCGATGTGGCGTCGTACGTCCCGCGTGAGACATTGGTCTTTCGACACGCAATGAAACGTGTCACGAGTTATTACTTACCAGGGTTTTGCATCCCGATGCTACCACGAGTTCTGTCCGAGGGTGCTGCATCACTCTTACCGGGTGCTCCGCGGCGCGCAGCCCTTTGGTGTCACACAATTGAAGCCAACGGAACATGTTCCGACACACACTTCTCACTTGCAACGATCGAAAATGTAGCGAAACTCAACTACGCGCAAGTTCAATCCTGGCTCGACAAAGGTGAAATGGACACAGCCCTCGAGCATCACGCTGAGATTTGGGGCATCCTGAACGCGCTGGTGGAAGTTGGCCAAGCGCGTCTTTCACGGCCTCGCAAACATATCCCCACACGTTACCTTCGACGAGGGCACGAGGTCAAGCGTGCCGATACGCAACTTGGTTTCCGTTTGCTGAAAGATCGTGAGCTCGACATCGAAACCTACAATGCGCAGATTTCAATCATGACAAATACCGAAGCTGCGAAATGGATGGAGGAGCAGCAAAAAGGGTACCCAAGTCAGCATGGACTGGACCCTATCTATAAGGTTCACCCCTCACCTGCAGATGCACGCGTAGAAGACTTCCGTGATTGGACGCATGAACTTGCGACTGCTCACGACAACACGAATTTGATCTTCAAGCCTGAAGAAAACGCTTCAAGCTACCTTGCGCGTTTGGGGGAGAGCAAGCTCAGTATGCCTCTGGAGCATTCAATTCATCGACGCGCTGTCCTTGTCAATCAACGGGCCGAGTTCGCCCCTTCTTCTGCGCCGCATCACGGTGTGGGTGTCGATGCCTATGCGCGCGTGACTGCCCCCCTGCGAGAAGGTGTTGGTTTGTTTACCTATCATGAACTTATTGACATGCTTGGATACAAGGCCCGCGTAAAAGGCTACGATGACGCATCAATGCGAAACACGCTTTGCGAACGCGCAAACGTCTCGCTCAGGCGGCAAAAGAAGCTGGACAAAGCCATCAACAAAGCTGCGATTCAAAACTATTTTGAAGCCGATCTAACTTTGCCTCTTCGCGAGAGGCCGAAGCATCTCGCTTTTGTAGTTGGGGTTAAAGGCAACAAACTCTTCTGCATGCTTGAAGAAAACCATGTTGAAGTGTTCGTACGGAACGACTCTTTCGAGGCGCGCTCGAGGGCTACAGTATTCTGCACTCAACTTCGTCAACGCATTCGTGTTGGGGATGCTATCGCCCTCACCTCTATCGGTTGGGGCCAAGACAACACACAACTGGATTTCGAAATCAGCACATTCTGAACCCAAAAAAGGAAGAGACCATGCAATCCTATCTCAAACTTGCACAGCATGTATTGGACAACGGCATCGACCGAGAAGACAGAACTGGAACAGGCACAAGGAGCGTCTTCGGTTATCAATGCCGATATGATTTGAAAGATAGCTTCCCTTTGGTGACAACCAAAAAGGTGCATCTGAAGTCGATTGTTCACGAGCTACTTTGGTTTCTCAAGGGTGAAACGAATATCGCCTATCTGAAAAAAAATAAGGTGCGAATTTGGGATGAATGGGCTGATGAAGATGGGAACCTCGGCCCCGTCTACGGAAAACAATGGCGCTCCTGGGCCAAAGGCGACGGTACGAGTATTGATCAGATTAAGAACCTGATTGACGGTTTAAAAACCAACCCCGAGAGCAGACGTCATATTGTCAGTGCATGGAATCCGGCAGAGATTGAATCGATGGCGCTCCCGCCTTGCCACTGTTTCTTTCAATTCTATGTCGCGAATGGCGAGCTAAGCTGCCAGCTCTATCAGCGCTCTGCGGACATTTTTCTCGGGGTACCCTTCAATATTGCGTCTTACAGTTTGCTGACAATGATGATTGCGCAAGAGTGTGGACTTCAAGCCAAAGAGTTTGTCCACACCTTGGGTGATGCCCACATTTACCATAATCACTTTGAGCAGATGCGTCTTCAATTGACACGTGCCCCGAAAAGCAGACCGGTCATGCATCTCAACCCTGCTCGAAAGTCTGTTTTTGATTTTGAATACGAGGATTTCATACTGAGCGGCTATGAAAGTCACCCAGCAATCCGGGGCAAGGTCGCGGTGTGACCCTCACTGAAAACAACGACCCTGGCTCTGGGCCACGTGTCTCAATCCTTGTCGCTCGTGACCACAACTACGCTATAGGTAAGAACAACGATTTACCCTGGCGTCTATCATCAGACCTCAGGCGCTTCAAGCGCCTAACATGGGGGCAGCCTATTGTGATGGGCCGAAAAACCCATGAGAGTATTGGGAAGACACTCCCTGGGCGTGTGAACATTGTCGTCAGTCGCAACGCTAACTACACAGTGGCTAGGGGTGCAAAGTTGGCGTTCAGCTACGAAAATGCACTAGAGCTTGCTCGCGACGCATGCGAGTGCGGAGATATTTTTATCATCGGCGGTACAAGTCTTTATGAAGCAGCACTGATGACAGCTGATCGAATCTATGAGACACTTGTCGATACGAAGATTCAAAACGCAGATGCCTTCCTTCCGCGCTACAATGCTGATGACTTTATTGAACTCGTTCGCGAGACTGGCTTTAAAAATAAAGGCGATGAATATCATTCGCTTTATCGGGTCCTAAAAAGAGTGTGTTTGTGATTACCTATGCTATCATCTTCATTGCCCACGTATATAGGGACCAATCAACCTTATTATTTCATAGAATGTTTTTCCTTCCCAATTAAAGGAAGTTCATGGCGCATTGTGCGCTCTAACCTATATGTCTGGGACACGGCAGCACCAACGTTTAAGGAATGCTCACCGCATATATCTTCACCGTGTCATGATAAGAGCTTCTATCGCGGTGTATGATATAATCCTGGGTTACAAGTGCGTGTGCACCAAACATCCGCCCTCCAGCACCGTGCCATCGGAATGATTCCGGGTCTAAAAGCTCTGTCAGAACACCAAAAGTATTCTCTTCTATGCTCGCTAAACTCATGTCTGGTGTGACTACACCTCGCGACATTATGATTATTCTGCCTGCATCCATGCAGGTGCTTGGACCGGACTCAAATACTGGCGTTGCACATCCATCGTAAAAAGGTTCGGCCGCAACAATGGAATTGTTGACAACTGTTATCTGCTCCAGTGTCGTTAAGTTAGAGTTAAAGAAGCTCTTTTCTAAATTGATTTGACTTTGCAGCTGCCAGGTACTGTCGATGTGCTGAAATATAAATAGGGTGCGGTCTCGAGGAATGCCGTTGTTACCAAGTGTCGCAACATTAACCCACAACTCGAGGGTATGTCCTCCCTCGGACATTGGCTCCACAAACTGGAGGCGTGTCCTTGACGATGCAAAATGTGGTTCATGAACACCATCATGATCAACCTCGAGACGAAAATATCCATTGCGAGACCATCCGGATTCTGTTTCATGCTCATAGAGAGTTAACGATGCCCCTGAACACCTTTCATCATATCTTTCGCAGTCACCACGATCACCTCCACTAAATGCAACCAGATGTCTCCCGCTAGTATCGATTGCGAATGGCTGGCCAAACTCATACCCGACAACACTATTGTCCGGACTATCGACATAGGGGAAAAAGCTTGTCTTTTGACCAAATGAAGCTCCAGACAGGTCAAAACTATCAACATAACCGACACCGTTGCAAAAGTCAGCATCGAGCCCATTTAGGCAGTTGCTTTCTATCCCGAGCTCTTGAGCCGTGAAATATGCATCATAAGATACTAAAAGTGAATTTTGGGTAAGTTCGATCTGCTTAAAATATATTGAATGTTCTTCCTCCAACCAATCAAAGAGTACCCATTCACCGTCTCGGTAGTTGAAGACGTAGACGCGTTTTTCCCCCGCAGCAAATACAGCCAAGGTGTCACCGTACAGGGCAATTTTATCGCCAAAATTACTCCCACTATCAGAAAAAGGACTCTTAATATAAGCAGTGCGTCTCCAATGTTCTCCTTCTCTTTCGAAAATAAAAACTGCACCTGCCCCCGGACAGTTTTTATTATTGACATCACCATTGATGACAGAAGAGCAGGAATCGTCGTTTGGGGCAGCAACCGCTAGCCGGTTTCCATCAATACGGTTTTCAGCACCGAACTCTGGTGATGGACTACTGTAATCTAGGCCGTCAGCGGATAATTCCCACACATTAGACATCAATAAACATTGGCCGTTAAGACAAATTTCTTCATCAGACTCGCAATATACGGACAAGTCACACCGGTAACCGATGCAAGCATCACAAGAACCGCCGCAGTCAACCTGTTCTTCATCACCGTTTAAAATCCCATCCTGACAGCGATTTTGTGTCGCTCTATTCAAATCGGAAGAATCGCGCCCCACATCATTATTAGATACAACTACATCACTGGACTCAACCACATCATTAGATTCAACGACACTATCAGAGCTGATTTGGTCCAAATTTGACGATTCAACATTTTCTTCCGAACAATCGTTACCAAGTACCGCCAGTGTCGCCATGGCAAGCATACTCGTTTTAACGTAGTTTAAGAAAGCGGTAGTTTTTGTGTACATGCTTTTTCTTCCTCGTGATCAGGGAAACATTTAAATTTATGCATAGTACAAAACCGAGAACTACGCCAGGTGGCCAATTTACCTATTTATTGTTTCTAAACCTTAAGCGTTGCTTTTAAATGGGGAGTTCAAGATGACTTTCCCCAATCACCACCCCAAAACATAAGCAAAGACCAAGGGCGCAACGATCGTTGCATCCGATTCGATGATAAACTTTGGCGTCTCGGGAAGAAGCTTACCCCACGTAATCTTTTCGTTCGGGACAGCGCCCGAGTACGAACCATAACTCGTGGTGCTGTCGCTAATCTGACAGAAGTAGGCCCACATCGGGATCCCTTCAAGTTCAAGATCTTGATGCAACATGGGCACCACACAAATGGGGAAGTCCCCAGCGATACCACCACCAACCTGAAAGAAGCCAACACCATGCTCCTGGGTGTTGGTTCGATACCAATCGGCTAGCATCATCATGTACTCAATACCGGAACGCATCGTCTGTGCTTTCATGTCACCTTGAATACAATAGGATGCAAAGAAGTTTCCGCAGGTTGAATCTTCCCACCCTGGAACAAGAACAGGAATATCCTTCTGTGCCGCCGCGAGAAGCCAACTGTCTTTGGGGTCAATCTGATACTTGGCTTCAAGCTCCCCACTCAAAAGGATCTGGTAAAAATATTCATGAGGTAGATAGCGCTCCCCTGCTGCATCTGCTCGCTTCCACGCACGGCAAAGATGCTCTTCAATGGCGCGCATTGCTTCGGCTTCCGGAATACACGTATCGGTCACACGGTTGTAATGGGCCTCGAGCAGGTTCTTCTCATCTGCCGGCGACAAATCGCGATATTCCGGTATCCTCTTGTAGTGCTCGTGCGCAACAAGATTAAAGACGTCCTCTTCAAGGTTCGCTCCTGTACACGTAATACAATGCACCTTGTCTTGGCGAATCATCTCTGCGAGAGACTTGCCAAGCTCTGCCGTGCTCATCGCCCCCGCCAACGTGACCATCATCACATTGCCGGCTCTTAGGCATTCCTCATAGCCTTTTGCCGCATCGACTAGACTTGCAGCATTAAAGTGCTTGAAGTGCTCAAGCATGAAGGACGAAATTGAACCTCTTTCCATTTATTCAAACCTGTATGAAAGCATTTTATAATAGAGTTTTGCCGCGAGAAACTGAGGGGCACGCAAGCCCTCAATGGGTGCAAGCTCAACAATATCAAAGCCTACGACATTCTTGTTCTGAAACACCTTACGTAGACACGTCACCACTTCGTGCCAAAAGAGTCCATTGGGCTCGGGCGTCCCCGTTGCAGGCATAATCGAAGGGTCAAAAGCATCGAGGTCAATCGTGATATAGACATCATCACCAAGTAAATCGAGCACTTCGTTCTTCCATGGCATGCCGCTTCGAATATCATGCGCGAAAAAGACCTTCTCCCGATTCATATAAGCTTTCTCGGAAAGGTCCATGCTCCGAGTC
Organism: Myxococcota bacterium; assembly: GCA_020630615.1. GTDB lineage: Bacteria > Myxococcota > UBA727 > UBA727 > JAHDBA01 > JAHDBA01. The sequence goes on from JAHDBA010000015.1 coordinate 22,753, forward strand.
CCGACTTGTACAAGATTGGTTGCCTGACTTGCGTCATGAAGCGCACATGCATGATTGTAGGGGGTCCCACCAAATTCTGCACGCAAATCTGCGTGGGCATCAAAGTGCAGTACGGATAAATTGGTGTACTTTTCGTAAAAGGCTTTCAACACACCAATGCTCACAGAATGCTCACCGCCGAAAAAGGTCGGAAACTTTGAAGTGCGCAGAATGTCTTTCGTGCCCTCATAACACTGACGAACCATGTCCTCTGGGCTTTTAAAATTCTTCCATGCGGGTGGCATGAAAATTCCACGGCGGAAAACTTCTGTGTCCGTCTCGATGTCGTAAAGCTCCATGTTTTCGGATGCATCAATGAATGCATCGAATCCTTGGTCTGCACCTTTACCCCATGTGCTTGTCCCGTCATAGGGAATTGACTGCAGCACGATTTCGGCCTGAGAGGCGGATGCCAACGCAGCGTCAATCCCTCCAAATGTTTTCATGCCCTCTCCTATCGCAACGCAACACACTTTCGGTTATTAATAGCCCAAGATCGACAACATTTCATCAACGCTTTGCTCTTCCCGATACAGGGAGTCGATGATATTTCCGTTTTCATCCCGATCCAGGACAATTAGCTTCGGTGCAGGAATCAAACAGTGTTTAATCCCACCATAACCGCTAATCGAATCTTGATATGCGCCCGTGTGAAAAAAGCCGATGTAAAGTGGGTCGTCGATAGCGTCTTCGAAGGTTGGCAAGAAGAGTTGCTGATTAAAGTCTTCCGAGTTGTAGTAATCGGAGTGGTCACAACTGATGCCACCAATATTCACTTTCTGGTATTCGCTTTCCCATTTGTTGAGGGGCAAAAGTATGAACTTCTCAAAAATGGACCAGGCATCCGGTATCGTATTCATCAAACTGTTGTTCACCATATACCACGCCTCGCGATCGTTCTGCACCTTCTCCTCGAGAACCTGAAAGATAATTGCGCCCGATTCTCCAACCGTATACTTCCCAAACTCGGTGAAGATGTCTGGCTCTGCGACATTGGCCTCAACACATGCGACTTTAATCTTCGAGACGATTTGCGAGACGATGTAATCGTAGTCGTACCGAAAACCAAGTCCATTTCGAATTGGGAAACCACCGCCAATATTCAAAGCCCGAATTGATGGGCATTCCTGCTTCATCTGAACGAAGAGGTTCAATGCTTTTTGAAACTCGCCCCAGTAATAGGGGCTGTCTTTAATACCCGAATCAATAAAGAAGTGAACCATACTCAAGTTCAGCTTTTCATCACCTACAATCTTTTCACGAATAAAATCTAGGATTTCCCCAGGCCGAATACCGAGTCGCGAGGTATAATATGCGCTTTGCGGTTCTTCATCCATTGCGATGCGAATGCCGATATTCAACGTGCCATTGAGTCGTGGTTCTAACGCCTTTACACGCTCCAGTTCAGATTTTGAGTCGAGCACAAGAACCGAGTTTTTGAAGCCCGCCCTGTTGAGCGCTATAACCTTCTCGAGATAGTCGTCCGTTTTGTAGCCGTTGTGAACCAGAATTGTTTCCTTGGTGAGGTCCCCAGACTCCAGCAGTCGAAAAATAAGATCGACATCAAAGGACGACGATGTTTCCAGGTGGACATCGGCTCTGAGCGCAGCCTTTATAACATGCGAAAAGTGGCAACATTTTGTGCAGTATGCGTACTGGTAACGTCCTTTGTAATCGTGTTCTTGAATTGCTGCGCCGAACAAGTTTCGAGCTTTTACAATCTTTTCAACAATGCTTGGTAGATATACCAACTTAAACGGGGCGCCATACTTTTCGATAAGCTTTCTCAGCGAGACACCGTGAAAAGTGAGGAAGCCTTCCTCGCGTGAAAACCCTTCTTGTGGAAATTCGTAACTCTGACTTATCAGTTCCAGATAGGTGTTCAAAACGCACCCCCTAAGCAAACAAATTTGCAACGGATAGATGCCACAACCAAATCATTCTGCAAGAAATTTACATAAGTCCAAATATTCGCTCTAGGATATGCGCCTCGGCACTGTGACTTTACTCGAAGAGGATCTATTTTTCAGCCTGCTGAACCCGCAGCAAGTTGTCGTGATAGGCGATAAGTCGAGCGTTCGCATTGCTATCAACAAAGATAATCACCACAAGCATTGCGATGGCACTCACACAACTTGCTCTCAAAAGAGGTGATTGAAAGAAGACGATAAGAAGCGCTGCAAGTGCAATCAGAAAGGGAATCACCTTAAAGACGATATTTTTAAACTCACCCATCGACTTCTCTGTTCTCACGATCTCAGACTCGACAAAAGCTTGAGGGTCCTGGTCGTAAGCGTGCGCAAAACTTGAGACTCTCGACTTGTTCACACCAAAGATTCCTATACCTACAACGAGCAAGAGGAGCGCGCAAACCAACGTTGGCACCACAAAGGACTTCGCCACAGCTGTTTGCCCCAGTCTCGAAAAGCCAAAACTTGTCATCGCGAAAAGCGCCCCTGCCACAACAAAAAATTGCGAAGAAAAAGCTTCGGCCTTGGCCCACTCTGTTGCCGCTTTAAGAATATCCATTTCCTCTCCTCTTCAGAGCCTGGGTCCACATTGCGTCAAACACTTTCGACAGAGAACGCTTGCCCCGTTTGCTTTTCCGAAAGCGTCCAAAGTCTCGCAGCAACCGCGCGGTCCTGCGCATAGGGTTTTGGAGTACGCCTTTTCACAGGCCCACTAAAATTTTGAAAACCTGTTGGCCCAAAATACTCTTTTTCATCGAGATTGCTTTCCGTTGCGCATAAGACTTCAGGGTATGCACCTTTTTCTGCAGACTGAAACATTGGAGTACCCTCCAGAAGGTTCACAAGAAAACGCGTCATGCCTGAACTTTTCTCATCAATTAGCGAGGTCTTCGATGCGCCTGGATGGCAGACATACGCTCGCGATTTCTTTCCTGCTCTTTTGGCACGATGGTTGAACTCGTAGGCCACCAACATTTGCGCCAATTTGCTATGACAATAGGTGTTGTTGGGATGGTAGTTTTTCACGAAATCCATATCCTCAAACTGCATCGTACGGAGGCCCATTTTATAACCCTCGCTCGAGCAGACAACGAAACGTCCTGCGCTCTCCTCAATCTTTGGTGCAAGCAGATTCATCAATAAAAAATGACCGTAATGATTGATGCCCAGATGGCTTTCAAACCCATCTTCCGTTACACTGCGTCTAGCAATCTGCGCGACCGCAGCATTGCATATCAGAGCGTCGATGCGTTCCACTTGGGCCAATGCTTTTTCGGCTGCAGCACGCACAGAGGCCAATGACGCCAAGTCCATGTTGAGTGAAGAAACGGGGACATCCGCCCCAAAGTCTTTGTGGAACTCCTGAACCACCTGCTCGGCACCTTCAGCACTTCGGTTCAGCATGACGACCGATGCTCCTTTTGCCAAAAGAATACGGCTTGTCTCCCGTCCGATACCTGTTGTCGTCCCGGTGACGATATACGTTTTACCTTCCAGGTTTCCCAAACGCGCTGGGGTCCATCCGTCTTTTCCAAAGTCCAAGGCAGTCATGGCCTCAGGCTAACTCTCGCTCAAAAATCTTTCAATCGCTTTTAGCGAAAGGTGATACATACTTACCTAGACACGTTGCGGTCCAACTTGAGGGCCCTCATCCAGGTCCTGACGCTTGCAGCAACCAGGCGATATGTTACCTAAATTGAACACTCTTGGAGCAAACAATGGCCAAAACAAAACTCTTTTATAATTTCAAGAAAACGCTTCCGCGCGTTGATGGTAAAGTCTTTGTTGTTACCGGCACTACAAGTGGAACCGGCTGGGTCGCGGCACGAACTGTGGCAGAACTTGGTGGTGAAGCCGTCTTACTCAATCGAAAGTCAAAACGTGTTGATGCAATGCTTGAGTCACTTCAAGCAGAAGTCCCGAATGGGAAGTTCGTGTCTATCGAATGTGACTTGCAAAACTTTGAGAGTGTCCGCAAGGCTGCACAGACACTACGTGAAACCTATGACTCAATATATTGTCTTTCAAACAATGCAGGGATCATGGCGACTCCCGATGAAGCAACTCTTGATGGCTATGATACTCAAATGCAAACCAACCACCTCAGTCACTTTCTACTGACAGCAGAGCTTTTGCCCCTCCTTGAAAAAGAAGCAGAGCAACACGGCGATGCGCGCATTGTAAACCATAGCAGTCTAGGCAGACTCCACACCCCCAACAATAAACTTGAAGAACAATACTTCGGCCAAAATGGTGGAAACCTCGGTGGGAATGGAGTCAAACTGATGGGTGGAGCCTGCTTTCACAGATATTTTCAGACCAAGCTCGCCAATTCAGTTTTCACCTATGGACTTGCTGACAAACTGAGTTCAAAAAACTCAAAGGTTCGAGCGGTCTGTGCCCACCCAGGCGGTTCAGATACGAATCTTGCAGACCATATGGACCTAGGCTTTTTCTGGAATGGGCTTATGAAGGTACTTGGCCCCGCCATGATGCAAACAGCAGAAGACGGTGCAATGGGCCTCCTCAAGGGAATGATGCATCCCGATGCGGAGTCCGGCGTTCTTTATGGTCCCAAAAACTCTGGCATGCGCGGGGCAGCAGTACCCAACCCACCGAAAGCCTTTGAAAATGACGATGACAGTATTGCGATGCTATGGCGCACAAGTGAAGAAGCGACCAATGTTTCGCTCTTAGCCTAAACGCACATTGTCAACAGAGCCAACGTATTCAAGCGCAGCATCAACTGCGCTTTTACTCTCTTACGCAACACGTCGGCGTTCGAACGAGCCCGTCAAAGCCCACTGATTGAATCGTATCGAGGAAGCTCGACTTCCCCAACAGCTCAGCCAACAAAGACAATAGTATGCTAGGATGAGAACATTATGATCATCTTACTCTCACCAGCGAAAAGCCTTGACGAAAGCGCGCTCCAACTTCGAAAGAAGAGCACTATCCCTTTTAAAAAAGACAGCGCTATCGTTGCAGCTGAGATGAAAAAGCTCACGCCCGAAGAACTCCAAAGCCTAATGGGAATAAGCCAAAAATTGAGCTTCCAAAATTTTGCACGTTACCAGCGCTTTGCCCCGGACAACTATACATTCAAAAACTCCAAACAAGCGCTATTTCTGTTCAAAGGGGCTGCCTATGTTAGCCTTGATGCCAAAAGCCTGAGTGAAAACGAATTGGACTTTGCACAAACACACCTTCGGATGCTCTCAGGACTTTATGGCTTACTCAAACCTTTTGACCTTATTCAGCCCTACCGGCTTGAAATGGGTACGAAGCATCCGGTGGGTGACGCTAAAAACCTATATGATTTTTGGGGCGACAAGATTACCGGGCGTATCAATCAAGACCTGCTTGAGGACTCTGCGTCGAAAGAGAATCTTATTATCAACCTGGCGTCCAACGAATATTTCAAAGCGGTCAAAAGAGACCAACTAAAGGGTGAACTCCTCAACATTCACTTTAAAGAATTCCGCGGTGGCAACTATAAAGTTGTTGCCTTCAATGCGAAGAAAGCCCGAGGGCTGATGACACGCTACATCGTACAAAATCGAATCACACAAAAAGACAAGTTGAAAGCCTTTGGCGAAATGGACTATCGCTTTAACGCCACTCTTTCAACGGAAAGGGATTGGGTCTTCGCCGCACCAAAGCCGTCAGCGTAGTTGATTTGAAACTCCATAATTCAGCACGAGCATTCAACGAGTCGGCAGTTCTGTGGGCATGTCACGAAAAGACCGCCATGATCGACGTCACCCTTCCTTCTATTCCAACAGACGAAGTGATGACACGACTTTCCAGTTACAATACTTTCCGGCTTTCTTGGGGCGGGTAAAACGACTCTACTCAACCAGATTCTTAACAACCGTGAAGGGTTGTGGGTGGCGGTCATTGTCAACGACATAAGCGAAGAGAACATTGACGCAGCTCTAGTCGAGCGTGGTGGAGCAGAACTTTCTCGAACAGAAGAGAAGCTTGTAGAGATGTCCAATGAGTGGATCTGCTGCACATTACGTGATGACCTTTTGGCGGAAGTCTCTCGCCTCGCAGCAGAGAGACGTTTCGACTACCACTTGATTGAGTCGACCGGCATCTCTGAACCCATACCTGTGGCACAAACCTTTACCTTTGAAGATGAAAATGGCGTGAGTCTCGGCCATGTGTCTCGTCTTGACACAATGGTAACGGTCGTGGATTCAGCAAGCTTCTTAAAAGATTAGCTCGCAGCAGATGACTTGAAAGATCGCGGCGAATCTCCGGGTGAAGACGATCAGCGAACGGTGACGGACCTTTTGATCGAACAAGTTGAGTTTGCGAACGTCATTCTGCTCAACAAAAGCGACTTGGTCAGTGATGAAGAAATGCACCAACTCAAAGGGATCATAAAGGCGCTCAACCCGGGTGCCGAACTTATCCCAACGACTCGAAGTATTGTCCCGCTGAATCGGGTTTTGAACACCGGTCTTTTTGATTATGACGAGGCCGCAAGCTCAGCCGGATGGATTCGCGAACTGCAGGGTGAGCACACACCCTAGAGTGAGGAATATGGCATTTCGAGCTTCACCTACCGAACAAATCAGCCATGCAATGCCCAAAAGCTTTGGGCCTTTCTACACGAGAGTCAAAACTGGGAAAGTGTCCTACGTTCGAAAGGGTTCTTCTGGGTATCGGAAGACCATCATCTTGCGAATGAATGGGCGCAGGCAGGCGGCGTTAGCAGTATTGTGCCCACAGGAATGTGGTGGGCTGCAGTCCCACAAGAGCGATGGGGACACCCGGAAGGTATGCGCCCAGATGAACAAGCGTCTTGGAGCAAAGATTATGGGACCGTACTCAACAACTCGTGTTTATCGGGCAAAACATGGACGAAGCCGTAATCCGCGAAAGACTCAACGACTGTCTCGCGATTGACATTGATGTTGATGTGGCTCCTAAAGCATGGGGAGTTAAGGATCACCCCTTTCCAAAGCTACAGCTGGCACAGTAGAAAGACCTCTCCCAAAACGCGCGGAACAACCTGGCCATCATGCGGTTAAGGCACGAAACGTATCGCCCAAAACTATACCTATTGGGGAAATATTTTTAACGTTGACTCATGTCGGATGATTTGATTTTCCAATTTGAAGACGGGTTTGATAGGCCTTTGAAGGCTGGTGAAATTCTTATTGGATATATACGCATTCATCGCCCTGAAATCGAGAAGATCAAAGGGATGACGTTGCGTTGGCTCCTCAAGGCAAGTGGGCACGGAACCCCCTTCGAGCATTGTCTCGAGAAAGAAAAACTTTCAAAGCAAGAATTGCTTCAACGCCTTGGGCCGAAGGGTGTGCTCACCCGCGTTAATAATCAAGCTCGTAGATGAGCCCGCCTTCGTCATCGCTCACCCACACATCTCCACGATGGTCGAAGGTTATCCCTTCGAACTTCACCTTCCCACCTTCGGCGTCATACTGCTCGACAATATCTTCGAGAGAGACGCTCCGATCAAGCTCAAGGGTGGGCTCGCCATATTCGTTCCGCCCCATTTTGAGTTCTACAATCATGGAAGGCTTATTGGTAAGGAGCACAAGGTTTCCATTGTCAGGGTTCACATCGAGCTCCCGAAACCGTATGCCATTAATATCGGAGAGCCCATCTATGAGTATTGGGTCTGTCTGCCCACCCCAGTCCGAGTCGAAGAACACGATCGCCGCAGGATCTTTCTGATGGCATAATGCTAAGTCGTACCCACCAACGAAGGGAACTTCCGCGATGCCCTCAAAGCCGTTTTTCTTGCTACTCGAAATCGGCTGTACTGAAAGTTGAGTGCACGCCTCGACGCCACACGTTGGGCTCCTTCCCTTGACATTATCAAGTCGATTAATCGTAGCTCCACCATCTTCGCCTTTCTCATCTAAGATCCAGAGACGGTCTCGTTCACGGTTGTAATGGAGTCCCTCAAGGTCACGGAAAAGTTTCGCGAGCCCTGGGTCCATTGCATACTTTGCATCTCCTTTGAAACCTTTACCAAGCAACTTGAGGCGCTGCCTTACCAAGCCGATATCATCATCAACGAGTAAAACACTGCGTCGCTTTATGAACGCGATATCGGATCCGTTCGCGTCAGCCTGGACAACGCGCTTCACGTCAGCAGTCTCCGCATTACGGTACGCTTGAGTCGTAGGAAGATTCGAAGAGTTTATTTTCGTCATACGCTAAGTGTAAGTCATATCGTGTATCGAACCAAAGCTCTCTATAAAGTGACTCACTATAAAACACTCACTGACAACTCATAATTTCTTGAACATCAGCTTGTGCTTGTTCCGGGTACGCCGTTAGTCTGTAGCGAACCCTATGGAGGCCTTATGAACACGATTCGACTCTTCATGCTCGAAGACCAGCCTAAGATTTTAAAAAACCAACTCAAACTCCTTCAAACTTTTGAAAACTTGGACATCGTGGGTACCGCTCAAAGCGGGGAAGAAGCTTTAGAGCAGATTTCAGCCTTAGAGCCGAAACCCGACGTACTTCTATGCGACCTTGGCCTCCCTGGCATCAGCGGTATCGAAGTGACACGTGAGGTTAAGACCAAGTTCCCTTCTGTCGAAGTTTTGTGCTTCACAGTGTTCGATGAAGAAGATAAGGTCATCGACGCAGTTCGCGCGGGTGCTTCGGGATATCTATTGAAGGGCGCAGAAGCCCAAAAGATTGTTGATGCAATTGTTGATGTGTCCCAAGGTGGAAGCGTTATTCAGCCAAGCCTGGCGAAGGCACTATTACGACATTTCTCGATGCCGGAGAAAGGCCCTGCGCCCGAGGGCAGCGTCTTACCCGTGCGAGAGCCTGTGGCCCCCACTGCGCAACAACGAAAACTTACCGTACGAGAACTTGAGTGCCTTCAAATCATAGCCAAAGGGCTTAGCAACGCTGAAACTGCGGAAGTGCTTGGGCTCTCGAAGGCCACGATACGGACGCACCTTGAGCATATTTATCAAAAACTTGACGTGTCGAACCGGGTCGAAGCGGTCACTGAAGGGATTCGCCAGGGGATTATCGATCTCTGAACACCATCGCACACGACTGAGTAAGAATATAGCCTTGATGATATTTCGGGTCTTCATCATAACCGGTATTCTATTCGGGGCATTACAAATACAGGCCTCGGATACCACTGTCGGGCATCGTCTAGCCTTGATTGCAGAGCGCTTGAAAATCCTGCGCTCTATTCAGGATATCAAGTTGAATGACGCTGAGGCCTCACTTACAGAGGCACTGCTTAAACCTTTCCCAGCAGCAAAGTCACAAATACAGGTTGTTGTGCAAGACTGGTATTCAGTTCAAAATCCAAATAACCATGACCATGTCGATAGCGTCATCCATTCTACACTCGCTGACATCCAGAAAGTTGAGAAACTAGACAGGCTTGGTCTGAGCTCTCGTATTCTGCCGCTTCTGAGAAGATTAAGTCGGTCGAGCAAAACCAAGAACTCGCCCAGGCAGACAAAGATAGTAATGAAAGCTCTGCACCACGCAAATGCTCTTCAAGACCTCGAAAGTCTGGCGTTGTCGATATCGCAGTCACAAGATCCTGAGGCCCTTATGAATGCTGCTTGGGCCTACGGGAAGTTGAACAAGAGAGCATTAATGCAATCGCTCTATCATAAGGTTGCCGATCTCAATACCGGGAAGAGCGGAGAAGCGGCATTTTGGCTTGCCTTTTCATATTATGAAAAGGGTGATTACTCAAAAGCGCATCAATGGTTTCTGCAAGCACAGATGTCACAAAGCACGGACATCCCCAAAAGCACGCATTGGTATTTATGGTGGTCCAAAGTACTTCAGGATTACCAAAAAGACGGAGAGGAGATGGAGTTTGCTGGAGCTCCCGTGCGTTTATCACTCAAGAAGCCGGCGGGTCCACTTTCGAAGGACCCGCGTACAGAATATTTTTATGAGCGCTTTGTCTCTCCCCCCCGTGCATCAACCACGCACATCAGAGGCACGAAGCGAGCAAGTGGGGTTCTTGATTACTACACATTGATGAGAGACGCGCGTGTAGGGATAACTCACAGCGATGCGATTCGAACACATGCAATCAATAACAAAAGCGAAGATAAGAATCAGAACTACCCAGTTTTTTCACCACGCAACCGACACGAGCGCATCCTTGTTGACCGTTGGCTTAAGGCGCTTTTGAGCCCGAAAGAGTTATGTCAAGGCAAGGGATCTCACATGCGGACAAGCGTGGCTCTTCGAGCTTGTCTCGCCATAAGACGTTACAAGTCGAGCAGTCCACACATGTGGCCACAACCCTATATTGATCTCGTGGATCAATACGCAAAAGAATACAACGTCCCCATCAATTTGGTTTATGCAATCATGCGGCAAGAGTCCTTTTACGATGAAAATGCCCACAGCCATGTCGGTGCTAGAGGTCTTATTCAGCTTATGCCTTACACTGCTACTGGAATCGCACGGGAACTCAACATACATCTTAGTTCACCCGATGATCTATATGACCCGAAGATCAACCTGAGGCTGGGCATTGCTTTTATCGGCAAACTCTTACGCATGTTTGATGAGCAGCCCGATATGGCGATAGCAGCTTACAACGGTGGCCCTGAACAAGTTAGCAAGTGGGCCAACAACTACCCCGTAGACATATTTGTCGAGATGATTCCCTTTAAAGAGACACGTGAGTATGTCAAAAAAGTAACACGCAACTGGGCACACTACGATGGACTGATGCAAGGTTACGACCATGCTGTGCTTCCCTACCCCTTTAGGAGCTTCCATGGCGACTTTGCAGGCGAGCTTTATGAGCCCTACGATTGGTCGGAAGATACATATAAACCGCTACCAATGCGCTAAGGCTAAGGACTCAAGCAAGAAATAGAATCTCAATTAAGAATGCACCAATGCGGGTGCACTATCTCATTTCAAATGGAAGAGATCAGGCTCAGGCCACAATCTTTTCAACCTGGTTAAAGGCAAGCTCTACAGGGGTCGAACGTCCGAAAATCGACACTGCAACCTTGAGGCGCTCCTTGTCGGTATTCACTTCTTCAACGACACCATTGAAATTGGCAAAAGGACCGTCAACAACTCGTACTTGCTCATCAACTTCAAAGTCAATGATTTGCTTCGGTTTTTTCACGCCATCTTCAATTTGCTCTGTTAAGCGAGCCACTTCTCGACGACTAATCGGAGTTGGTTTTGTCGCATTCCCGACAAAGCCAGTAATCTTGTCCGTGTTGTTGACAACGTGCCACGTTTCGTCGGTCATCTCCATCTGGACAATAATGTAACCGGGAAAAAACTTCCGGGTCGAGGTTCGCCGTTGACCGTTCCGAACCTCTTGTACAGTTTCGACCGGGACAAGTATCTCGCCAAACTTGTCTTCCAGGTCTCTCTGTCTTGCTCGTTCCAAGAGGGACAATTTAGCCTTGTTCTCAAAGTTCGAAAAGGTGTGAACCACATACCATTTCATATTGGGGTTCACCGGTTTCGCTGGAGCCGCTTCGACCTCGGCCGTCACACTGGCTTCGGATTCTTCAACATGTTCATGCTCTGCTGAAACTTCAATCATCTCACTACCTCAAGAAGGATATACAAATACTAATAAAGAAGCTCTCAGTACCAAAACAGAGAGTGCCTCACCGGCAACAAACAACTAATACAGAAAGTAGTTATTGTTTGTAAGGTATCCAAAGACTGCGTCGAAGAAGAATAAGATTCCCGCAACAATACAGTTAAAGACAATCGTGACGACTGTTCCCCACCGTGTCTCGGCAGCAGTAGGCCAAGCTACTTTGTCGACTTCATCGATCACTTCCCCTGTGAATCGTCCACTGCCGCCAACACGCAAGAGAATAAAACTTAAAACAGCGGCAACCAGAAAACCTAGAAACGTAGCCAATGTAATCGAGTCACCAACCACAGACTGATTGGGTACGCGAAAGTAAGTAAAGATTGAGGTAAAGATCTGGTCGAAGAGCCAGCTTCCCATCACAACACTGAGAACACCGACAACAATAAGAGTTCTTGTTTTTGAACGCATAACGACACCTTTCGATTAAAATGGCAGGCCAGGCAGGACTTGAACCCGCAACCTTTGGATTTGGAATCCAAAGCTCTACCAATTGAGCTACTGACCTACAAAATGGGCCCCATACACGAGGCCCAATACAAGCATCAATGCTTAATCAACGATTGCTGTTACTTTACCAGCACCAACGGTACGGCCACCCTCGCGAATCGCGAACTCAAGGCCTGCATCCATAGCGATTGGAGTGATGAGCTCAACCTCAATAGAAACGTTGTCACCAGGCATAACCATTTCTTTTCCGTCAAGAAGGTTAATCGCCCCCGTTACGTCAGTCGTACGGAAGTAAAACTGAGGTCGGTAGTTATTGAAGAAAGGCTTATGACGTCCACCCTCATCTTTCGACAGGCAGTAAATCTCAGCTTTAAACTTCTTATGTGGATTGATTGTTCCTGGTTTTGCAAGAACTTGGCCACGCTCAACTTCATCTTTCTTGGTACCACGAAGCAAACAACCACAGTTGTCTCCAGCTTGACCCTGGTCAAGAAGCTTACGAAACATCTCAACACCCGTAACCGTGGTTTTGCTGGTCTCACGAATACCGACGATATCAACTTCTTCACCAACCTTAACGATACCTGTCTCAACACGACCTGTTACAACCGTACCGCGTCCTGAAATCGAGAACACGTCCTCAATCGGCATCAAGAAATCTTTATCCACTGGACGCTCTGGTTCAGGAATTGTTGCGTCAACTTGCTTCATCAACTCCACTACTGCTGGAACACCAATATCGCTGCTGTCGCCTTCAAGTGCTTTCAGCGCAGAACCACGAATAATCGGAATATTGTCGCCGTCAAACTTGTACTGACTTAGAAGTTCACGAACCTCAAGCTCAACAAGGTCAAGAAGCTCTTCATCGTCAACCATGTCACACTTGTTCATGAATACAACAATGTGCGGAACGCCGACCTGACGCGCCAAAAGGATGTGCTCGCGTGTTTGTGGCATTGGGCCATCAGACGCACTCACAACAAGGATAGCTCCGTCCATTTGAGCCGCACCCGTAATCATGTTTTTCACATAATCGGCATGGCCAGGACAGTCAACGTGAGCGTAGTGACGTGTTTCTGTTTCATACTCAAGATGAGCAGTCGAGATAGTAATACCACGCTCTCGCTCTTCAGGGGCTTTATCAATCTCGTCATATGCCATAACAACGCCGCCACCATGTGCTTCGTTCATGCATTTTGTAATCGCAGCTGACAAAGTTGTCTTGCCGTGATCAACGTGACCGATGGTTCCAATATTTACGTGCGGTTTACCGCGCTCGAACTTTTCCTTTGCCATTTTCAACTCCTAAAAGCCGCACTCGATTGAGTACAGCAGAGACAATCTATACACATACTCATCCGACGACAAGCATCAAAAACACATTCCTAGAACTGTCGGAGCAAAAATACAACACCAACCGAACCAGAAAATGGAGCTGCTAACCGGAGTCGAACCGGTGACCTCATCCTTACCAAGGATGCGCTCTACCGCCTGAGCTATAGCAGCACGCGTACCGGTTAAAAGATCTGCCTACTTTTGTCTATCCGTAATCTTTCATTTATTTATAAAAGATAGCTCCTCACCCTACTTCCGAGGCTTGTCTCATTATTCTTCAGAAGATCACGCCAAAATGGAGGCGAGCGGCATACGACTCACGAGTCTTCTTCGGGCGACTTATTAGACCATTTGTAATTTGGATAGGAGCCAAAACATGAATTTCGTAAAAACAACACTATTTTCCACCGTGGCACTTGGGCTTGTTGCTTGCGGCGGCACAAATGCCCCTGAAGGACGCGATGGATCTTCCTTAATTGCAGATCAATCTGAGGCACACGATGAGGAGCGAGAAACGCTTTCTCCAGAGCCCACAAGGCCCGAAATTAACTGTGGAACTGGCACTGTCTTGGTTCATGACGAATGTGTTGTCGACCCACGTAGTGTTGAAGAATCAGAGCCAGCCCTCCAGCCTGAACCCGAAGTCGTTTGCGGTGCAGGGACAACACTTCGCAATGGAGTTTGTATTGCAGATGCTCCAAGTCAACCTACAGAAACAGTCGTCTCAGAGCCAACCTCAACAACAGTTGAAGAGTTGCGTGCAGATCATTTTATCCAATACTGTCAGGGCTTGTTGGATTGTGGATACATGCAAAATAAATCGGTAGCGGAGTGTACGAACGCATTATGGGATGAAGCGGCCCTTCTCTCGCAGGACACCGGATGTTCATCAGCTCTCTACCAGTTTGGGGAATATACAAAGTGTGTAGGCCAAGATACCTGTGCCAATATCGCAATCTTCAATGAAACGGGTGAAGTACCTCTCAACTGCCTTGAAGAAGAGGCATTGGTCGAGCAAGGTTTCGACATTTGTCTCCCGGAGGGAGTCGAAAACCGATTTACCCGGTGGGGAATCGGCGCGGGTGGCGACATTAACCTTGGCGTTGGTGGCAGCGTTGGTGTTGGCGTAGGCTGGGACAGTGAGGAAGGACTTCAAATCTCGATGACACCAAGTTACGGCGTATCCACCGAAGCGTCTAAGGCCATCCTTGATTATTGTTATGTTCACAGCTTTTGCGCAGCAATTGGAGAAAATGATAATCCGAATGTCCAAAGACCTGGCAGATGTGTGATGGAAAAATCAGCAGTTGCACGGGCTTTTGAAGAAACGGAGTGCCAAGCGTACACTGAGGCTCAAATTGCATACGACAACTGTCGGAGCGTTGCAGGCTGCAACTCAATCAATCAAGCATTCGCAGACGAAATCTGTATGGCAGAGCGACAGGAGCGACAAGAACAAGAAATACTCTGTACGGTTCAATCCATATTCAACTAGTGAACCCGATTTTTTGACCTATAATATGTACGAAGCCCACACGAGAGTGAGGGCTTTTTTGCTGGCATACTTGTTTGGCTTATCTTGCCAAACCAAAACGTCACTACAAAAAAATCAAGGAGTTTCAATCGTTACAATGTTTTTTGTTGAGAAAATGGTGGATGCGGTTGGATTCGAACCAACGTAGACCAACGTCAACGGGTTTACAGCCCGTCCCCTTTAACCACTCGGGCACGCATCCGGGAGGCTAGTATACGATCTTCCATCAGTTTTACAAGTCACAAAGACTATTAAAGTTTCGGAAGTTACACATTTGTACCGATGCGGATCCTTTCATCGCTTTTGAGGGCGAAGCTGTCTGGCGCGTGCGTGGCAATTAAGGTCCAATGCTGATTTTGAGATTTAATATCGTCCGCAAAAACGCTCGTAAAATGATCATCAAGACCGCTTAGCGGTTCATCCAATAGGACAAGGTGCGGATCCTTTGATGCTGCCAGTTGAATAAAGATCAACGCTAGTGAAACACGTTGGAACTCACCACCCGAAAGATAAAAGCACTGCTTCTCTTCCAACTCATCGATCGCATAACGCTTTAAGACAGTACGTACACGAGTACTCGCAGGACTCATCTTGCACCAACGAGCAATCGCGCCGAGCACCTCACAAACACGCAGCCGCGGTCTATTCATATGTTGAGGAAGATAGGCAACGGGCGGAAAGTCGCGCTTCTTTTCCTTCTCGAGGGGTAAGTCCCAATGATGCCCCAAGGCATTTACAGAAGCGGTCAAATCACCGTTATCGGCAGTCGCAAGCCCATTTAAGAAAGTAGACTTCCCTGCTCCGTTGCGGCCACACACGAGCTTGACCTCCCCTAAACCCATCCGAAACTCAAGATTCTGGGCCAGACGATGTCCTGCGGGCGACCACAGTTCTCCTTCAAACAATTCAAGTGTGCTCATACGAGTTCCTCGCGCTTTCCAACAAGGATACTCAGCAATACTATCGCGCCTACAATCGTTGTTAGAGTTCCAGCGGGAATCTCAACACTATTGCTTACCGCTCTCCCCGCTGAATCAGCACTAAGACAGAGCACTGCGCTCACCAAAGCTGACGCAAGCAACCACCTTCTGGACGAAAAACCAACAATGGCACCACCAACATGCGGACCAATCAAGCTCACAAAAGCGATCGGACCACATATTGCAGTGCAACAAGCAACTCCAAGCGCAATGGCCAAAGCGATCTGGCCCCGTAACATTGTAACGGGCACTCCCAGAGTCTTCGCCTTTAGTTCTCCAAGCGCCAAGAGATCAAGACGCGTTGATTTGGAGACGAAAAAAACAATGAGGGTGATCGAGACAACACTTAACAACAATGGTTCGAAGACCGTTAACGATTCGAATGAACCAAATGTCCAAAAAGTCATGCGTTGTAACTGGTCTCTGCGAGCAACAAGAAACAAGAGCGCAATAAGAGCAGTGCATAAGCCAGAAATGCAAAGACCCACCAGTATAATGCGGTACGAGTTACCATTGCCACGCCGCCCCGCCCTGCGAGGCGCACCACGCACTACACTTTTTCGGGGCCGGTTAAGTAAAAAATCAACAGATAAGACGAACGCAAAAACAACGAGCGCTCCGACAAATGACGCCAATGCCAAACCGAAACTGTTGTTCACCTCAAGCGCCGGTAAAAGCACCACATAAACCGCTGCGCCCAATACCGAACCCGAACTCACACCCGTGAGAGTTGGGTCCGCTAGATCGTTTTGAAAAAGAATTTGGGAGCCCACCCCGCACGCGCCCAAAAGACTTCCAGCGGCAAAACAGTTAGTTGTACGCTGGATACGCAGCATGCCTATGGGGCCGAAGGGATCATCAACGAAGACCGCGATACTGGGCATTAGAAGGCTAGCCAACACCGCGACAACCACCACAATGCTGCCCAAGAACCATTTCATCTTGTCGATCTCATTTCACGCACAACCAAACGCCCAGAAAGACAAAAGCTCTCGCTTGAGAGCTTTGCCATACCTTTCTTAACCAAAGTCGTCGAAGGCAATCATGTCGTCTTCAACGCCCAAATCATGCAGCATGTTTGTCACTGCATTCAGCATCATTGGCGGCCCGCAGAGATAATACTCAATTTCTGTCGGATCCTCATGTTCTTTTAAGTACTCGTCCAGAGCAACCTGATGCACAAAACCCGTTGGGCCAGTCCAGTTATCTTCCGGTTGTGGGTCTGAGAGCGCCAAAGTGTATCTGAAATTCGGGAACTCTTTCTCGATCTCGCGGAAGTCTTCTTCATAGAAGTTTTCAAGCGAAGAACGTGCGCCGTAGAAGAAATGCACTTTTCGCCCAGTCTTCAGGGTATGGAAGAGATGAAAAAGATGGGATCGCATCGGAGCCATGCCAGCCCCACCACCAATGTAGACCATCTCACGATCGGTATCTTTGATAAAGAACTCACCATAAGGCCCAGAGAATGTAACTTTGTCACCAGGCTTCAACGAGAAAATATAGCTCGAGCACAGTCCTGGGGGAACATCCATCCCTCGAGGAGGCGGAGCATAACGAATCGTTGTCATAACCTTATTGCCCTCAGCTGGGTGGTTGGCCATCGAGTATGCACGGACCACTTCTGTGTCGACCACGGTTTCGTAATCCCACATTTTAAAGTTATCCCAAGCTGGACGGTACTCTTCACCGATATCGAAATCTTTGGAGTAATATGTTCCCTTAGGGACTTCAAACTGAATGTAGCCACCTGCTTGAAAGTTGAGCTGGTCACCATTGTCAATCGTAAGGTTGGTCGCCTTGATGAAGGACGCCACATTATCATTGGATTCAACAGTACCCGTGAACTTCTTGATTGAGAAGATTTCATCGGGGACCTTAATGTCCATGTTCTCCCGAATTTTGACCTGACACGCCAGTCGAGTGCCTTCCTTTGCCTCACGGCGATTAATATGGGTCTTTTCTGTGGGTAAAATTTCGCCGCCACCTTCCAACACTTTGCACTTGCACATTGCACAAGTTCCACCACCACCACATGCAGAGGGGACAAAGATTTTTTCATTGGACAATGCGGTGAGCAGTGTTCCGCCAGGAGCAACAGAGATTTCTTTCTCACCATTAATCTTAACCGTCACGTTGCCTTGTGCCACGAGATAACGGTTCGCAACAATTAGCCCTAAAGCTAAGAGGACGATAATTGATGTAAAAACCACAACACTGGCAATAATGCTAGAAATCATTTTTCACCTCCAACAACACGTGCATGCAGATTGATCTTCTCAGTTTCACCGACTTGCTCCAATACCACTTGCTCTTGTCTTTCAGGGGCCTTCTCTTTTTTTAGATTGATACCCGCAAAACACATAAAACCCATCGCCATGAGGCCTGTGGTAATCATGGTAATTCCCAAGCCCTCAAGCCCTTTGGGCATATCGGAATACGTGAGTTTCTCGCGAATGGCTGCCATCGCGATAATCGCAAGCCACCAACCGACACCTGAACTCGCTGAATACACCACAGTTTCTGTGAAGTTGTATTCTCGCTCAACCATAAAAAGACTCACGCCCAAAATCGCACAGTTCACGGCAATCAAAGGTAAGAAAATACCAAGCGCAGTGTACAAAGCGGGACTAAATTTCTCGAGAGCCATCTCTACAAACTGTACCATCGCAGCAATCGTTGCGATGAAACAGATGAAGCGTAAAAAACTCAAGTCAACACTCGCGAGTTCTGGCGAAACCCAGGCCAGTGCACCGGGCTCAAGTAAAAACTGGTTGACAATCCAGTTTGCAGGCCCAGTGATCACGAGCACAAAGATAACTGCAATGCCAAGTCCCATGGCTGTGTCCACACGCTTGGAAACCGCAAGAAATGAACACATCCCCAAGAAACTCGCGAGAAGAATATTTTCAATAAAAATCGAGGTGGTCGCAAGACCCAAAAGTTCGTTCAATACATCCATGATTATTCTCCTGAAGCTCCACCGAGTTCTTTTGACACCCAGATGATTAAACCAAGAATAATAAATGCCGCTGGCGCAAGCACCATAAGACCATTATTCACGTAGCCTGCGCGGTATGCAAACTCTGGAATGACAGTGAAACCAAAAACTGTTCCGCTTCCAAAGAGCTCACGCACAAAACCGATGACGACCAAAACCCATCCGTAACCAAGGGCATTGCCGATGGCATCCCAAAGCGATGCGAGTGGACCGTTCGCCATGGCGAAGGCCTCTGCGCGCCCAAGAATAATGCAGTTGGTAATAATCAGACCAATAAAGACCGAGAGCCCTTTCGCCTGTTGGTACATAAAGGCGCTTAAGATCTGATCCACAAGAATCACCAAGGTTGAAACGATCGCCAGCTGCACGATAATGCGAATCCGGTGAGGGATCAGATTGCGCAAAAGCGAGATCGTCATGTTCGAACCGCTTAACACAACCAGAACTGCACCACTCATGATCAGCGCGTTCTTGATATCAACCGTCACCGCAAGTGCAGAACAAATCCCCAACACTTGGTATGCAATTGGGTTGGACTGCCAACTTGCTTCTTTTATTTGCTTTGAGATAGAGCCCATTACGCCCCTCCCTTTTGTGCTTTGAAAAACTTCTCGTAGCGCTGTGGTGCGACCTTCGTCATCTTGGTCACTCCATTGCCGGTAATCGTGGCACCACTCATTCCATCGACCATGTAGTAATCTTTAAGCTCCGCGGCAGCCGTTTTGTCTGCAACCTTACCTTTCACAACTTCAACACCTTGCAACATACCGTCCTTGTGAAGTCGCTTCCCAATGAAGTTGTTGGTGAACCACTCTGCCTCAATATTGGCACCCAGCCCCGGTGTTTCTTTGTGTTTATAAAACGAAATGCCTACAATCTCGTCGCCGTCGGGCTTGACGGCAAGAAAACCATAAAGCGAACCCCAGAGGCCCTTTCCAACGACAGGGTAAGCATACGCTTGCGTTTCTCCCTTCGCGTTGACCTTTTTATAGAGCGGCAGCCCGACATTCAGGTCAAGCTTTTCACCCTTGAGAACTCCCGCTGACATCGAGGACATTCCTTTTGAGCTATCAATCATGCCAGAGCGGTCAACAACAAGCTCTTCAATATTTGATTGGTAGAGACTCGCAACTTTAGCGTCATCTGCGGTGCTCACTTCTTCAGCGAACCCCACCGCTTTCAGAATATTGCGTTGGCGGTCCAAAACCTTGTTTTGGTCCTGACGCTCACGCAAAGCTTCCGCTGCACCCGAAAGCAAGAGCGAGCAAATCACACATGTCACAACCGCAAAACCAATGATATAACCATTACTTTGTTTCATCGTTTAGCCCTCCTCTTGATCCACGACTGAACAACATAGTGGTCAATCAATGGAGAGAACACATTCATAAAGAGAATCGCAAGCATCATGCCTTCGGGATAAGCCGGGTTAATCGTCCGTATGATGATACAGAGCGCACCGATCAAGAACCCGTAGATCAAGCGTGAGGTTTTGTGAAAAGGAGAAGACACTGGGTCCGTCGCCATAAAGACCGCACCAAATGCAAAACTACCCATGACCAAATGCTCATACCAGGGCAGACGGAAGAAGTCGTTCACTTCTGAGCTACCACCAAAGCCGTTGAGCAAGAGCCCCATGGCCGCGCCGCCAGCAAAGACACCTACCATTGTGCGCCATGAACCGACTCCTGTCAGAATCAGAAAGAATGCACCAAAGGCAACGCAGGCAATCGAAGTCTCACCGATAGACCCAGGGATGAAGCCCCAAACCATGTCTGAAACACTATACGTTGCGTGCAGATCTTGAATCGCATCAACACCCGGAACATTCTGTGCCGCCTTCGCCAACGCAGTTGCACCGCTGTATCCGTCTACTGCTGCTGCTTTACCATTGATAAATGCCTGGATTTTCTCAACAGCGATCGTTGTCCACGCAGCGGGCTCGAGACCGTTGGCCCCATTTATAAATGGTTTCGCGACCCAAACATCGCCAGAAAGCTGAGCCGGGTATGCGAAGAAAAGAAAGGCCCGGCCCGTGAGTGCAGGATTCAAGATATTCATCCCGACTCCACCAAAGACCTCTTTACCAATTACAACACCAAAACTGACACCCAAGACCAACTGCCACCAGGGAAGAGTCGGTGGTAAGATTAAGGGCATCAGCGCGCCCGTAACCAAGAAGCCTTCTGAAATCTCATGGCCGCGGACTTGTGCGAAGATTCCTTCCCACATACCACCGATAAGATAGGTCAAAACCACCAAAGGCAATACATGTAAGAGACCCTCAAGGGTGCACTGCATCAAGGTGGCGTCCGTGACACCGATACTCAAATACGCATTTCTCCCGACATTGTACGTACCAAAAATGTAACACGGTAAAAGCGCCACCACGACCATAAAAATAAAGCGCTTGAGGTCCGTCGCATCGCGCATATGGGGTGCGTTGGCCGTTACGATAGCAGGTTTACGAAAGAAGGTGTCCGTCGCATTGATGAGGGCCTTGTTCGGAACCTTTCCAAAAAGAGCGCCTTCTTTGTTGGCTGCATCAACGATTTTTTCCCAGAATTTCCACATGGATTAGCCCTCCTTCACGATGAGCTCTTTGCCCGATTCTACGATTTCACCAAGCTCAATCTTCGACGGACACACAAAGGTGCACAGCCCACAGTCTGTACAGTCGCGAATCCCAAGCTGCTCCATCTTTTCGATGTCTTTCGCCAATGCTGCTTTGAAAACCAGGTTTGGCATCAGCTCAACCGGGCAAACCTTAATGCACTGCCCACACTGTACGCATCCACGATGCTCTCCATTGTTTGAAGTGGTGGCTACTTGCTCTTTGCCTTTCATTAAAGCAGAGGTCCACAACTTAAAAGTTGTCAGGCGGTTACCCCCCGGCCTAAAGAAGACAAAAGGAGTTCGCTCACGATCTTCTGGCAAGATATTTAGAGTGGTCTCTGTAAGCCCCATATAGTGCTTCGCATCGATTTTCTTGCCTCGCAACAAGCCCCCAGCGACCAAGCGTGTGTCGGTACTCGAAGTCGCCTCACCACTGGGTACGCCGGATGCACTCTGCAACGTGGCTACCGGCAAGCCCACCGGCCCTCGCGCATGCCCGCGTTTGGAAGCGCCTTCACCCGCTACGGCGTACGTCCGCTCGTCGCGCAACTCTCCGGTGCGAACCACATGACCAATGTCAATCAACGTTTCAAGGTCAACGCAAGCCACACACTCGCCCGCACCAAGGGGTTGTGTAAAGTAACTTTGGACTTCAGCACTACCTGCAGGAAAGAGCGTCTCGTCAACTTCTTTGTAGGCGACCCCAGATACCGATTTCAACTTTGAATCCGTATTTGACGACACACCCGCGACAACATCAAATCCAGTGCGCTTTAGAACTTCTAAACCGAGAAGTGCGTTCTCGATGTTCCCTTCCAGGGTTGCTCCAGTGGGCACAAGATGAGGCTCACTCTCAACGAAGCTCACATGGAAACGAATCAGGGAAGGTACCGGCAAGTCATGCCCATGAATATCTTTTGGCGCTGGCTCACCGGGCACCGGCACGATGCGCTTGAAAGGATGGCTCAAGAAACGCGACCACAGCCCCGTCTTCACGAGATGAGCGATGGTTGCTTCTGCACCCAGGCTCTGTACTTGCTCGGGTGAGAACGATCCAAAGGAAGTCTTCGCCTCCCCGCTGCGCTCAATAACAACGGCTTCAAGCACTCTTCGCGGCCCGTATTCAATCGCCTTGACACGACCACTGCACGATGAAAGATAGCGATGATTTTCGTTCTTCTTATTAAAAAAGAGCAAATCGCCAGCGGCGACATCGTCGCCAACCTTCACGACAACTTTTGCCTTAAAATCTTTCGTGCCTGAGGGATGAAAACCCACGGTCTCACTCGAGAGAACCCCGAGATCATTTTCGCCAACGCCATGAGCGATTCGAAATCGCTGGCCACCTTTGATGCGGACTTTTTCCATTCAAAGCTCCAAATGAAACAATCATCTGCGTCTATATAATGAAAGTGCAAAAAGTTGAAGACATTCGCGACACTTCGCGGCTAAAAAGGTGTTTTCCGTTCATTGATGCACCTAAAAATACGAAGACTTACACACTTTATCCCGTTGTTGGTGTAAGCCTAGGCCCTCCCTTTGTATCGAGTCTAAAATCTGGCATCAGAGGCTTATGCCCTTATTCGTACTCGTGTCATGCCTTGGAGCCTTGCTTATCGGATATCGCTTCTACGCGCCCTTGCTCGAGAAGTCCTTCGGGATTCGTAAAGACGAGAACGTACCCTCACACACTCAAGCCGATGGAATCGACTTTGTCCCCACCGAAAAACATATCCTCTTTGGCCATCACTTTGCTTCGATTGCCGGCGCAGCCCCTATTCTAGGGCCCGCCATTGCTATTGTTTGGGGCTGGCTCCCCGCATTGATATGGATTGTCTTCGGGGTGATTTTTATGGGAGCCGCTCATGATTTTGGTGCTCTCGTATTGGGTTTGCGCCATGAGGGGCGGTCCGTTACCTCCGTCTCATCAACACTCATTTCACCGCGTTTTGAAAAGTTCTTTATGCTGAGCGTTCTCTTTCTTCTATGGATGGTGGGCGCAGTCTTCACAGTTGCCATTGCATCACTCTTTGCAAAGAACCCTGAATCGGTACTTCCAGTCAATATTGAAATTGTTATCGCCCTTTTGATCGGCATTTGGGCGTTTCGCTACAAAGGTAGTATCACCCTTCCATCTCTTGCCGCGCTCTTGCTCGTGTACGCCTTGATTGTTGTGAATGTACAAAGTGGGGTCTTTGTCCCCGCTGCTGGATCTCTGCTCAGAAACGCGCACTTTTGGATGTTTGCCCTTCTCGCATATGCTTGGATCGCATCGTGCCTGCCTGTTTGGCTTTTGATCCAGCCCCGAGATTTGATCAACTCGCATCAACTCCTCTTGGGCCTGGTACTGCTTTACATCGGGCTTTTCTTGACGCCTTTAGAATTCCATGCGCCTGCAATCGGAAGCCTTTCGGACTTACCCTCGCTCTTCCCAGTTTTGATGAGTACGATCGCTTGTGGCGCAATCTCAGGCTTTCACGGCCTCGTGAGTTCAACGACCACAAGCAAGCAGTTGAATGCGAGTGAAGATGCCCGGCCAATCGCCTATGGAAGCATGCTGCTTGAAGCCACACTTGCAATACTTGCAACTTTCGCAGTTGCCTGTGGGGTGATGAATGACGGTCACACCCATGTTTTCAGTCTTTATTATGATGCGCACGCCACCCTTCACGCTCAAGCGTCAGAACTGCCCACGGTTGCAAAAGCATTGTCAGCATTTATCAATGGTTCGGCATCCCTTTTGACCTCAATCGGATTCTCTTTTGAATTGGGGAAAACCTTTGTCACCGTTTTGGTTGTTTCGTTCGCTGCGACAAGCTTAGACACGGCTGTTCGCATTCAGCGTCTCATCGTCGGCCCCTTGATGCGCGAAGCGCGCATTCCTGGTTCTGACAATCGGTGGTGGGTCGGTTTTCTATGCGTGGCCTCCATCGGAGCTCTCGTCTATTTTGATCTGGAGCAAGGTGCAAAAACATTGTGGCCTGTCTTTGGGGCAACCAACCAACTTCTTGCAGCATGCACCCTTGGCATGTGTGCAATCTATTTGAAGACGAAGGGTCGGCGCCACCTTCGTTATTCCCTCCCAGCAATTTTAATGTGCTTCGTTACCATCTCTGCACTCGTTGTTCAGATCGTCCGTGACCTTCAACTTGGCGCGTTACACACTGCGTTTTGCGCATGCCTGATTCTCTGTGCCAGCTTTCCGATGCTTTTCCTCTTTCGTAAACGTTGGACCCATGAATCGCATGAGAACCTTGAGAACGAAGAGGAAAAAGACTTAAGCTAAAGCAAGGACGCTGCTGATGCGTGAGACACCAAAAGACAAAGACCAGGCAGGAGAGAACAACCCCGCCCAAAAGCGTAAATCCAGTGTCGCGGGCACTGAGGCACGACAGCAAGACACCAAATATTCTCAGGTGCAATCGTTAGCGCATTTAAAAAGAACTGGCATTTTAAACACGCTAAGCCCCCAAGAAGCGTATCTCTGGTCACGCTTAGAACATCAACAAACCCTCACAACACTGGTGTCGACGACTCCTTTTGACGCGCATGAATTAGAAACAATGCTCGAAAGACTTTTGCGCTTGAATGTTGTTCAAGACAATAGAGCAGACCTCGGCGGCCCTCAGCACGAAGAGGGCATTGTCGATGAAGTGCCCTGGCGCAATTTATCGCCCGGCGAGCGTATTCGACGCGCGCGTAGCGCAGACGCCAAAGCGTTACTCATGATGTGCCGCGATCAAAACCGCGAAGTGGTTAACGCAATTTTAAACAACGAATGCTTTGGCCTCAATCACGCACGCACACTTGCGCGTCATCATAAGGGAGTTGCTGGGCTTCAGGCACTTCTCAACAAAGCAGGCGTTGCTCGCAACACTTCGGTGCGACACAACCTGCTCTTAAACTCGGGAGCGGACGAGCGCATCTACGATCAACTTGCAAAAACGCTATCTTTAAAAGACCTTTATTTACTGACAACAAATCGGAGCTACCCAGGCAAAACTCGAGTTTGGGCTACCAAAGCATTCAATCAGGCATTCAAAGTCTCACCTGCTGCGCAACAAGCAAAGTTTATTCTTCGCAACGATGGCCGGTGCTTCTCTCAAATGAAAGGCCTTCGCGCTACGCCACAACTCGTAAGCGCAATCGCAAAGCACAAACCTTTCTCAAAAACGCTCAGAGCAAATCTGAGGCGTTGGTCTGGGATCTCAAGTGCAGCAAAAGATCGATTGCTGGGGTGAAAGTCTATTAACTCTTATACGTCTCGCGCTGGGTGTGCTGACATCATCCAGTGATATTGAAAGCGCCAAAGAATATACTCAAGACACAGAAGTTGGCCTGCCGCCAAGTAAGCCTGAGCGTATCAAAGCATCGGGTTTACCACTTAACCGATGAGCAAAATAGTATTGCTGGATCGCTCTCGAATAAAAAACATAAAGGGCTTGTTAAAGTCGACCACGAGAGCAGATTCCTTCAAGCCCTCTCCTATCCCCTTACGAGTTATCGCCACTGCGCTTGCCGCACCCGCCTCTGTACCCTTTTCATTCACACCGACAGAGGTTTTATGTACAACAGCATCGATGTACAAATTCTCTTCACACTTTTGTCTCTTATGAATTTTGGTGAAGTCGGCTTTGCAATTCGAATCAAAGGCATCTTGCATGCCCAATTCTCTCAATGTTGATTTAAAATCGTCGACAACATCAAAACGAAACTTCGGAAGAAAGACATCAACCTGCTTTCGCGTCATATTCTTGATTAGGGCCTGGACTTCTTCTGGATCGAGCCGCATATCGGATGATGCTCCCAAAGGAGCATTCGACTTCACGAGAGTCATCACGAGACTGCTGTCCGCGTACGCCAGGTCAAGAGCAGTATATTTTTTGTCGACATTTACGAAAGCCCGTCTCGCCTCCGAACTCATTGTGGGGACCTTAACCTGCTTGTCTTTAGACACGTAAGAAGGACGTTCATAAGTTGAACTCGCGCAAAGGGCTGTGCCCATTCCGCTTGAAGATAAAGTGCATTCACCAAGAGAAGACGTGTATTCGTGTTGACGTGTAGCGGCTTAAGAAGATTTGTAATTTTGTTCTGTGTTATTGAAGCGACCCAGTTCTTGATTGCCAATCGGTGTTGATTGGGGTCAGCCTTAAAATCAATGGCCCTTAAGCCAGCACCATAATCACGACCCATTTGGTCTACGAAAGTTTTTTCAAACCTGAGTCTCTTCGCTTTTCGTATCGCTATGCTCTACGCGCTGGACTGGGACTTTATCGGTGTATGCCGCCAACACTCAAGTTGTCATGTGTTGGCTCTGGCAGAGAGTCGTCTGTGGCACATGTCATGATTTGCACAGTCTGAATACGATTGATAGGCTCTCACGCTCTCGAGTTTGGGGAAGAAAGTGCGAACGATTGAAATCAACGGAAACAACTTTTCAAATATGGAAGGTTTTTATCAAGAGATTGAGAGAAAAATGACATCGGGTTTAGGCTGGGAAATCGGGCGCAATCTCAATGCACTGAATGATGGCTCAACGGAGGTCTTGGGGTTCATGGCGACGAAGAACTCTGTGTTCACGTGTGGCACCAAAGCGATAAAAGCAGACTTGAGTTGAAAGACTTTGACGTCATCGTCGAAATTGTTCGCGACATCAACACATTGAACTGAGACAAATATAGTTTCTCCTTTCTACGTCAAACGCCTGATTTATGAACACTCCCGGATCCGATTCAACCGAAAGAGATGTGTGTTGACTATGGCTTCTCGTCAACAATGAATCTCGGGAAGCCGCTCAAGGAGCCAGCAATGATTAATAGAGCTCGACTTTGCAAAACGCTCATTTTGAAGTGGTGTAATATTCATTTGCCTTCTGGTGTGTGCGTCGCATTGTGCCTCAGCCTCGTCATGCTTGGGTGCGACCCAGATTCCAGCAAGACACAGAACAACACACTCGAAGAGAGTGAGGTGTCACCGCCTCAGAACCACAACAACAATGAAAGCACTAAGCATTGCGTGATGGATGGCGTTAACAATGCTGATGAGAATCAGGACTGCGCTGAAAAGGAAGACCTGCAAGGTACATGCTTTGACGGTATTCAAAACCAGAATGAAGAGGCAATTGATTGCGGTGGCGAGTGCGAAAGATGCCCTGCACCCGATGAGTTCTTTGCAGACTTGAGCTCTGGGTTTCAACACAATTGTGCGGTGCAGTCAGACGCGCACCTTCGCTGTTGGGGCAAAAATGAATTCGGTGAGAGCGATGTACCAGAGGGCTCGTACACCCAGGTTAGTGCCGGCTTTAACCACACATGTGCCCTGGGCGAAGATCGGAGCATTTATTGCTGGGGAGACAACTCCTATGGGCAGCGCGACTACCCTGCAGGACACTATCAAGCAATCGGCGCGGGTGGTTATCATAGCTGTGCCTTGGACGAGTACGGAACGATTGAATGTTGGGGGAAAAACTCTGACAACCAACTTGGAAAACCGAGTGGCTCCTTTGTTGAAATCAGTGCAGGCTTTAATCACACGTGTGCTCTTGATATCGATGGTCATGTACGGTGTTGGGGAGGTGCCGACTCACTACAAAATACTGAGGCGAATACGTACACGAGTATCAGCTCAGGAAGCTACCATGCTTGTGCGATTCGTGACGACCAAGGAATTGATTGCTGGGGACAGTACTCCAAAAGAAGTACTCCGCGAGGGACCTTTCAAAGCGTGAGTGCAGGCCATCACTATACCTGTGCGCTGACGACGGACGCATCAATTCACTGTTGGGGAGACACGCCTTTCGCACGCAACACAGAGTTTGAAGGCAAATACGTGAGCGTGAGTGCGGGTGCGTACCACGCATGCGGTGTCAAAATCAATGGCACCCTTCAATGTCTAGGCGAGAACCCTTTTGGGCAACTCTCTTTCCCTTAACACCTGTCTTTGCCCGCTTAAACTTTTGACGAATGTTCATCCACTTAGGCGCACTCGCTAAAAATCTTCCCCGGGTTCAGAATATTGTCAGGGTCAAAAGCGCTTTTAATCTTTCGATGGAGCTCAAGAGTCACACTATCAATTTCAAGGCCAATGCTTTCACGCTTTGCCAGGCCAATACCATGTTCGCCTGAAATAGAGCCGCCCATGCGCAGAGCCTCTTTAAAAATCTCCACATGAAAGTCGAGTACGCGTTCGCGTAAAGCGTCATCGTCAAAGCATACTTGAACATGCAGGTTGCCGTCGCCCGCGTGACCGAATGCAAATGCGTCCAAACCAGCGCCCTGCCCTCGTTCGCGAATCGTTTGCACCATTTCAATAATACGTGAACGTGGAACGACGATGTCTTCCGAAATTTTATAGTTCGAGCGTTTTCGAGTCGCCTCGCTCAACGCACGTCTGGAATCCCAAATGCGTTGGCGGGCGCGTTCATCGAGTGCGATTTCATGCATGGTCGAGCCGCAAGCCTCAGCAAGTTTTAACGCGAGCTCGAGCTCCTGGTATAATGCATCGTCATGAAAGCCGTCGACCTCGAAGAGTATTGCCGCTTCTGCATCCTCTGCAAACCGATAGGGCACGCCCAACTTGCGCGCAGAGTCGATGGATTCTCGGTCAAGGTATTCTGCGCAACGTGGCACATAAGAAAGCGAAGACATCTGCGAGATAAAGCTCGCCGCATCCTTTCTCGTTTTAAAAACAAAAACCGCGCTACCAACATGGCGTGGTTTCGGGAGCAGACGCAATGTCATTTGAGTGAGGAGACCCAAAGTACCTTCACTACCGACAAGGCAATCTTTAATGTTGTAGCCCACAACACTTTTAGCACAGGGCCTTCCGACACGATGTTTCTGACTCCGACCATCCACAAATTCAAGAGCGTTAACATAGTCGCGCGTCACACCGTATTTGACCGCACGCGCGCCCCCCGCGTTGGTTGCGACATTTCCGCCCAGGGTACACCAAGACAACGATGCTGGGTCCGGTGGGTAAAAGAGCCCCTCGGCTTCCACCGCGTCTTGCAGGTCTTTTAAAACAACCCCGGGTTCGACAAAAACAAGTTGGTTCTCGCGATCGATGCGAAGAATGCGATTCATCGTACGAAAATCACAAATCACACCTTTCGTACCTGTTTCGATGATGGCCCCACCGGCTTTACCGCTACCGGCGCCGCGAGCAATGAGCGGGACTTTCGTTTTCATACATATCTGTACGAGTTTTTCGACATCGTGAGCACTTTGTACCGAAACGACCTCAAGCGGTATTTCTCCATAAAGACCTGGCGTCTCATCACGCCGGAAGTTTTCTTTGGCGCTCTGGTCTTGAACGCGCTTGAGATTCTCCGCATCGATTAAATCGTTGAGCGGCGACTCAAGTGTGGTTGTTTGAAGCGCTCTCGACATCGTCTTCCGACTGCTCCGGCATTTGTGGTCGAACCCTTTGACCTGGGCCCATCAATGGGGTTGATATTTTAGTGCACCCGTTGGGACAGACGAATTTCATCTTCAAGCAGAGGCGTTGAGAGTTTAGCACCGTCCCAAAAGGAAGCAATTCTCTTTTCCACCATTTCAAAACCTTTCATTTTGGCTCGATGCCGCAGAACTTCACCCTTACCAAGCTGAACACTTGCAAGAGACGCAATTAAGGGAAGAATCACATCAACATCGCATCCTCGACGAGGCAGACGCGCAAGCGATTGGCTCAAATCTTTCGCCCTGGCTTCAAGCGCCAGCAATCCGATGCCTGCGACCATCAGCGGGACCGTGCGCATATCCATATCGGCAGGGGCGATTAAAGAAGTCATTGATTCTGCGCTCGCAATCTGAGCTCCATGAATCGCCAACATCCCTTCGAGCCTTGTGAGTGTTCCACTTTGCCCTACAAGGGCACGTCGGCACCATGCCTTCGCACAACGCTCAGCACCATCGAGAACACTTTGACGAAAATGCTCTGCTGCGTCCGCGCCCTGCGTAACACGAGAGAGCCCACCCAGGAGATAAGCGGCGCTCAATGCTTCTACATGCTCTAATGCTAAAACATCAACCAAGACGTCCACAAGACGGAGACGATCCTCGGCCGTGCGACATGCAAAGGAAAGAGGAGCAATCGAAGCAAGGAACTCTGCACTCACGCTCGCTTCTTCGTCTTTCTGAGAATCCATGTTTTTCGGTCTGCCATACAAACGTCGAAGTCGCCCTGCGAGACCCAGATTGCTCCCACGAATGGCGACACCCTCAAGGCCCGTTGCAAAGAGACTCAACTTCAGACGAGTGCGAGCCCGAAGATCGCTGAGGCCACCTTCACTTAGCGACTCCATGAATATGAGTGTTAGCGTCGTGGATGCACTATGATGGGCCACTTGCAGACGCCGCACGTTTTGATGGGTATCCAAGAGGGAGTCTTTCGACATCGGCCCTAAACTTGATGCTCCAGCCCAAGGAGCACTGAAAGCGTCGCCAACCGCAAGTCCTAAAACTTGAGCTTCAAAACGCTTGCGAAGCGTCAACCCAGTTGGCTCAATGCTCATTTGAGGTTGAACATTCACATTTGAACTAATATCGAAGGCGCTCATGTGTATCTCCCCAGCATTCAGAGTTTTGCGAGTCAGAGAACCTTGCTCTCAAAGCTATCGAGTCGCACTCAAAAGGCATCAACAGAGAGGAGTTAACGCGATCACATGCTCATGCGCAAGGCAAAAGGAAGCATAGTTTCAAGAGCGACATGATTTTCTCTATACCACATTCGTATTTAGCATCTTTGATATCGCCTGTGGGATCCCACCGAACGCACCGTTCGACATCAAAACCACCACCAGCTCTCGCCCTTTCTCTGGTGCGCTTACGCTCTGATCATCACTGCCAACGTGTTTGACGGCGCCAGCATTCACAACAGCGGCGACACATTCTTGAACCTTGGCGAGGTTATTGGGCAGATGACACAACGTTTCGTGAGCCCCCAAGAGTTTAGCAACCACCTCGCGGCGTAATGTGTCCTCCCCAAGGTCTCGCCCAGGAGGCGCCAATATAACTTCATCCGCGAGCGAAAGCGCCGAAGCGTAATCGTGCTCAAAGATTCTACGGCAACTTGAAGCGGAACGAGGCTCAAACACACCAAAGATACGGGCCTTCGGGAAGGCATGCCGAACTCCCTCGAGTGTCGTTCGTACTGCGCTCGGGTGATGTGCAAAATCATTAAACACGCGAACGTGGCCCACGTTCTCAACTTTAGCATCAAACAATGGTTCCATTCGCCGGGCAACGCCAGGGAAACTCTTAAAGCCTGACTCGATTTCTTCAAAACTTAGCCCATACTTTTTAAGTAGGACGAATGCTCCCAAAGCATTTAAGATGTTATGGCGACCAAGCATTGGAATGTGTAAACTCCCAAGAGCTGTACCGCGCCAGACAATCGTGAATTCTTGGCCGCCTGGGACGTCTCGAACGTCTTTTGCCACGACGTCTATATCATCACTCATACTCTTTGAGGAGGATGCGAAACCATAGGTCAATATCGAATCTTTCGGCAGACCCTTCAACGCTACCTCACGGATCCGCCCGAGGGCCCCTGCAGAGCCTTGTTCATCCTTGCCGGTCGGAGCAGCAATCGCCAAAGTGGCATCCGCATCAAGGCCCTCAACCAACTCAATAAAGCGGCCCTCTATCGCCTCGAGGTTTGGATAAATGTCTGCATGGTCAAACTCAACACTTGTAATTTGCAGGAATTTGGGAAGGTAATGAAGAAATTTCGGCCCTTTGTCGAAATAGGCAGTGTCGTACTCATCGCCCTCAAGAACGAATGGACCGCCCGCATGACCAAGAAGAGCGCTGTGCTTAAAGCCATGGGGTGCACCACCGATGAGGTAACCCGGGTCTTTTTTTGC
>JAHDBA010000015.1:55188-64862 GCA_020630615.1 Myxococcota bacterium
GAAGAGGTAGTCGTTTTACCGTGTGTTCCAGTGACGACAAACGGCACTCGATCGCAAAGGACATTTTCCTTTAAAAACAGCGGGAAAGACGTAAAATCCAAATCCAAATCCCGCATTTTTATGGCTTCGATGTGATCCTTGCGAATCACATTACCCACGACCACCAAATCGATATCGGAGTTTAAGTTTGAGGCGGAGTATGGAGATTTCACTGGAATCTCCCATTCGGCAAGCTTATCGCTCATCGGCGGATAGACGTTTTGATCAGAGCCAGAAACAACGTAGCCCGCCTGTTTAAGTAGACCGGCGAACGAGCCCATAGCAGTTCCAGCGATTCCCATAACGTAAATACGCCTCATTTTCGCTCCTCACACGGAAAGCACACCTCGATTCTCGTGCTTTACATTTAACATCAACGCCTTACCCGCCCACCGCTAACGAAGATCGACGTCGAAGGTCCCGCGGGTGATTTTGATACTCTCTCCACTCACATCACCAAGAACTTCTGCTTCAAAGCGCCCCTGAATACGATCGTTATCAGCGCTAATAATTACGAGATGTCCGACGTTCGTATTTGTTGTCCGGTAGCTCTGGGTCGGTGCAATCACAACAAAGTCCCCATCGGTTCGGTCGAAGGCGTTCAACTTTAGGACAACCGGGAAATCACCCTTCTCAATAGCATCTTCCAGGTTTGACCGGTTATCCTCAACACCATCAATTTGATAGCCATTCACCGAGCACCCGACCTCTGCGCTCGTAGTGTCCAATCGAAATTCTCCATTGCTGAACACGGCACGCCCCAGACCTCGCTCTGGATCTTCGTTATCGCCAAATGTAAAGATAATTTCTCCAACAGCACTCTCGGAGGAGCTGAGAGGGTCAGTGCTTATTCCATAGGTATTCACCTCACCTCCCCGACATGCCGTAAGGACCACTGTTAGCGCCAGGAAGCTTATGATTAAGGGAATTAAAGACAAGGGTGACGATAACGAGGCCCATCGACCCGTATTCTGAGAGAGACGCACTCGCCTCAATTGATTCGAAGAAGGTGAAATCAAACTATTGCAATCTTTTAACATGAAATCCTGCTCCATTTGTGCGGTGCTGACGTACACTTGGTCCGTCAAAGCAATCTTCTTTTGCCCCACTTCAGGGAATGAAGCAAGTTCGCAGAATTCATAGCGTGACCCGCGTAAGATTTTCACAGCTCGATTG
Source organism: Myxococcota bacterium (assembly GCA_020630615.1). Lineage (GTDB taxonomy): Bacteria > Myxococcota > UBA727 > UBA727 > JAHDBA01 > JAHDBA01. The sequence continues at coordinate 56,404 of JAHDBA010000015.1, forward strand.
GCGTTAGGGAGTTTACTTTAAACGAGATACAAGAGTTGCCTCCGCGCGAAATCTGCTTCTCTTGGCTCTTGGTGTCGCAAAACTTATTTACGCAAAACGACATGCGAAATGCAGCAAAGAGTGCTAGACACGAGTGGCATTGGGAGAATTATGTTTCGTAAAATCTTTAAGCCAAACAATGAACGTGAATTGCGGAAACTTAACCCCTTGGTTGAAGCTATTAAAAGCCATGAAGCAGCAGTTGAAAAACTCCGTGATGAGGAGTTTCCTTCGCGTATCGCGGAGCTGAAATCCCAAATTGACAATGCCCTCAGTTCTCATTCTCAGTTCTCGGACATTGTCAAGAAAGATCTCAACAAGGCTTTGGACCCTCTTTTACCTGAAACCTTCGCGCTTGTACGTGAGGCGTCAAAACGGGTGCTTGGCATGCGCCATTACGATGTCCAGATGATTGGCGGGATCGTCCTGCACGCAGGAAAAGTCGCGGAGATGAAAACCGGTGAAGGAAAGACCTTGGTGGCAACCTGCCCTGCGGTTCTGAATGCGCTGACCGGTGGAAGTGTCCATGTTGTCACGGTGAATGATTATTTAGCGAGTCGTGATGCAGATTGGATGGGACGGATTTATCGCTTTTTAGGGCTTAGCGTAGGCGTTGTGGTCGCGCGACAAGAAGAAGCCGTTAAACGTGCGGCCTATGAGTCTGATATTACCTACGGTCAAAACAATGAGTTTGGCTTTGATTACCTCCGCGACAACATGAAGTTTTCACTGGGTGATTACAAACAGCGTGGGCACACTTTTGCCATTATCGATGAGGTTGATTCAATCTTGATCGATGAGGCACGTACACCCTTAATTATTTCAGGGCAGGCTGAAGACAAAACGCCCTCCTATGTGAGAGCGAACACAGTCATCCCCAATCTCAGAAAAGATGAGCATTACAGTGTCGACGAAAAAGACCGCGTCGTTCTTCTCACAGAAGAAGGTGTTGGCGCTGTCGAGCAATACTTTAACGTCCCGAACCTCTATGAACCTGCCAACGTGTCTCTCTTGCACCATGTGAATCAAGCTTTGCGAGCACATGTACTCTTTAAACGAGACACAGACTATGTGGTTGACCGTGGAGAAGTTGTCATCGTTGATGAACACACAGGTCGTCTCATGCCAGGGCGTCGGTGGTCTGACGGTTTGCATGGCGCAATCGAGGCCAAAGAGGGAACCAAAATACGCCGAGAGTCTCGAACTCTCGCGACGATTACATTTCAGAACTATTTCCGAATGTATCAGAAACTCTCCGGCATGACGGGAACCGCGGATACGGAAGCCTCTGAGTTTGCTCAGATTTACGACCTTGACACCATGGTTATTCCAACCAATCGCCCGATTCAGCGCGAGGACCAACACGACCTTGTATACAGAAGCGAGTTTGGCAAATTCAAAGCCGTTGCCGGCGATATTGCCAAGGCCCACGAGCAGGGTCAACCCGTACTGGTGGGCACGACCTCTGTTGAAAAATCTGAAATTCTCTCGCGAGAGCTTCGAAAGCGAAACGTCCCGCACAATGTTCTCAATGCAAAGCTTCATCGCGATGAAGCAGGCATTATTGCGCAGGCTGGCCAAGGCGGTGCGATTACGATTGCAACCAATATGGCGGGTCGGGGTACCGATATTCTTCTCGGCGGTAACGCAGAGCATATGTCGCGTGTTGAAGTGGCAAAAGAATTGGGTCAAAGTGAAGATCAAGTCGCCAATTTTGCGTTCTTATCGGGACGACCAGACCTCATCAACGTCGACAATCTTATCAAGGGCGACATGCGCACTGGCGCGCATCGACAAGAACATGCCCTTCAGCTTGCTGAGCTTAAAAAGGCAGCGGAGGAAAAAGGTGAGGTCTTTACCTTGCCTGAGGGCGTGCCAAAGACGGTGGAAGAGGTTGATGAACACTACGCAGCACAGCAACGCGAGTACTATATCAACTCAATCGCACTCTATGAGAAGCACCTCAAAGTTTTTGATGCAATTTGCAAAGAGGAGAAAGCCCGCGTATTGGACGCAGGTGGCCTGCGCGTAATTGGCACCGAACGGCACGAGTCGCGTCGAATCGACAATCAGCTTCGTGGTCGTTCTGGCCGACAAGGAGACCCAGGCTCAAGCCGCTTTTTCTTATCGCTTGAAGACGATCTGATGCGTATTTTTGCCGGTGACCGCATGATGAACATCATGGACAGCTTGGGGATGAGTGATGACACACCCATTGAGTCCAAAATGGTTTCGCGCGCTATCGAGAATGCACAAAAACGAGTCGAAGGCATGCATTTCGATAGCCGCAAAAACCTTAAAGAATACGACGATGTGATGAATTCGCAGCGCAAAGCGATTTATGCTCTACGTCGTCAGATTCTTGAGTCCGATCCCGATCGTCCTCTTGAAGAGGGTGGAAAGGCTCCAGACCCATCGTTCATGCGCGAGTTGATCTTTGATCTGACGGAACGTCTTGTAGTGACCGCGACTCAAACGCATTGCCCAGAAAAAACATCGGCAAACGAATGGCAGCTTCAGGAGATGCAAAAGCAACTCCAAGACGTTTTCAATACAGATTTTCAACTCGAGCCTGCGCGCGGAAGCCGCGACGACGTTATGGATCTGGCCTTTAGTATCGCATCAAAACATTGGACAAAGCGCGCCAGTATCATTGGCGAGGACCAGCTTTCTTCCTTTGCGGCCTACATCTATTTGGAGTCCATCGACAAACTGTGGAAGGACCACCTGCAAAACATGGATCGTTTGCGCGAAGGGATTCGCTGGCGAGCCTATGCGCAAAAAGACCCGAAACAAGAATACAAGAAAGAAGGCTACAATCTCTTTCAAGACTTGTGGGCGGCGATCCGAAATGAAGTACTCTTCAAAATCTTTCATGTTCAGCATCGTGATGAGATTGACGATGATCAACTTGAAGCATTGCGCCGAGCACAGATCGAGCGTGCGCGCCTCGAAGCCTCTGGAACCGCCATGCTACCCGAGCAAAAGAACAATGCAGGGAGGCCAGCAGGCCCAGCGCAAGCAACCTCTGCACGGCCAAGAGCACCACAGGCACCAACAGCCCCGTCGGGCCCCTTACCCAATGCACTTCGCCAACCTCAAACACCCGCACGCCCGATGAACCGTGCCGAGCGAAGACGCCAGAAGGCGAAGGGTCGCAAACAAGTTCGCAATTAGGGGGATAGGATGCGCGGAAGGCCGTACACCGAAGTTAATTTCGATGGCCTTGTGGGCCCAACACACCACTATGGTGGCCTGTCGACAGGCAATCTCGCATCGACGAGTAGCACTGGCGATGTTGCAAACCCGCGTGCGGCATGCTTGCAAGGCATCGACAAGATGCTGCTGGTGCAAGATTTGGGCGTGCAGCAAGGGCTACTGCCACCTCGACTTCGACCTGCAATACGAACGCTGCACAGCCTTGGCTATCGAGGCAGCCCTGAAGAAATTCTTGCAAAGTGCGCGAAAGCGAACCCGTGGCTTCTTTCAAAAGTGAGCTCCTCGTCTTTTATGTGGTCGGCCAATGCAGCAACGGTATCACCGTCAAGTGACACGCGAGACGGTCGACTTCATCTCACGCCAGCCAATCTTGTCTCGAAGTTTCATCGCTCAATCGAGGCCGATGAAACCTTCACGTTGCTCCAATCAATTTTTAGTGACGCATCTTTGTTTCAGATTCATGCGCCTTTGCCCCCTCAACGTTTATTCTCTGACGAGGGTGCGGCAAATCACACACGACTTTTTCATGATGACGAGGTCTTACATCTTTTCGCATACGGCCAAGACCCTCTGGACGCGCAAGAGCGAAAACCTTCTAAGTTTATTGCACGGCAGACGCGACAAGCTTTTGAAGCAATCGCGATGCGTCATGGTCTGAATGGCAATATCTTTTATCTAAAGCAGTGTGCGCAAGGTATCGATGGAGGTTCCTTTCACACCGATGTTCTCGCTGTCGGCAGTGGTTCTACCTTCCTTGTGCACGAACATGCCTTTGAGGGAGGCAGACAACAGCTTCAAGACATCCAAGAGCGCGCCCCCTGGTTTCGAGTTGCCTATGTCCATCACAAAGACCTTCCGCTCGAAGAGGCAATTCAAAGTTATCTTTTCAACTCACAACTCTTGCACACGCCAGAGGGTCAAATCCTTGTGGCACCAAAACGCTGCGAAGCATTCCAAAGTGTACTTTCGGTTGTCGATGGATGGGTCCAAAGTGGCGTGATTCAAAAAGCACTCTACGTTGACGTCCATCAGTCCATGAAAAACGGGGGTGGCCCAGCCTGTTTACGTTTGCGAGTCCCCATGAGTGTGAAAGAAATGGGCGCGCTGAGCGGTAAGGTGCTTCTGACCACCGAGCTTGCGACGCGACTCAAATCGTGGTGTGTAAAATATTATCGCGATCGCCTTGAGCGCAAAGACCTCGAAGACCCTCAGCTTTGGCGAACCAACCTTGAGTGTCTCGAGGCTCTATATGCTTTGCTCGAACTTCAGTTCAAGAGCACCTACTCTTCAACATGACAAATCACGTAAGATTGGTCCTCAATGACACACTGACCATCAACGGGGTTCCCAACGGAGCGAATAATCTCATCGTCTTCTGGCAACTCGTACACACCGGAAAGTTCATAAATCATTAACTCCGACAGCAGCGAACTTAAAGGACGAACATTGTAACATGGAATCGTAGGCTCAAGATGTGACCCACCGATACCCGAATCGTCAGTCAAAAAGACATAACGCCCGGTCGTCTCTTGCGCCATGGTCCGCATAAGCATTTCGGTCGTTACGTCCACTCCACTGGCCGCGACTGGGTATATCGTGATCCCGGCATTGCGACTCTCTTGAATCTCTTGGTGTAGATTCGCGTGCTTTGAATCGTGTGTCGGTGCATCCGCTAAGAGAAAAATAACCTTGGTCGCATTGCTTCTCCACTGCATCGCGTTCGCTGCTGCAAGCCCTTCATCCATTGCTTCGGGGTAATCGCCGCCGCCGCCAGCACTCTCACTTGACAACGCGTCTTGAAAATCAAGAACATTCGCCTCAAAGTCAATCGTTCGCGTGACGTAAGAGTCACCCACGTCGCGGTAAAGTACCGCGCCGGTGTGAATACTAATGCCGTTGTACACCAGCGCAACTTCTTCAACGATAGCGTTGACGTCTTTCTTCAAGTACTCAAGCTCATCCCCCATACTCCCGGTCGCATCAATGACAAAGACAATGTCCAATGCAGAGATCGACTCTGCCTCTTCTTTTTCACGCCGGACAAGCTCAAAGTCTTGGACCTGGGAGAATGGGTTGTAGATTAAACCATTCACAAAATTGACGAAGTGATCGAAGTTCAGGTTGTCGTCCCAATCACCAGCGGTGAGAAGCCCAGCACCCGGTGGCACCTGCGTAGGCTCTGAAGGTTCAACCGGGTCGACCACGGGTTCCTCTGAACTCGATGCATCACCAACCTCATCGTAGTCAGTAATGCCATCAGCATCACCACTCGTACTTGGTGAATCGGCAAGGTCACCGGAGCCCCCTTCACTTGCTGTTTCCGTAGAGCTGGGAGCTGCGTCCACGGGTGAGGTGTAGCTTTCATCTCTTCCACCTTCATACTCACCGCTTGTCGAAGCGTCTGCACTAGCGCCACTCGAATCAATGCCTGTGCCATCGCCCTCACCACTTGCCTCGCGCTCAATGAGGGCATTGTCACTTGATCTGCCACAGCCACTGATTGCAAGACTCAAGAGTGATATATAGAACATTCCTCTCAGTATCTCTTTCATATGCTAACTCCTTAGGGGCATAGTCGAACGATACCACTATCGAAAGCCGCCGCCACTCTGAACAAAGCAATAAGCGTGCCAACCTATTCTACTGCAATTCCGGGTCTGATATAGGAAAATTGTTGGTTCATGCTATACAATGCGAACTCACAACATCAAAGTTGCGAACTCGACCTAGCACGTGTTGGTCCATTCTTAGTCGCTATGGGCTGAAACGCAGTTAGCGGACAAAAATGTCCTTAAAGTATGCATTGCCAGTCGTAGACTTTGACTTTTGCGCCGCGAGAACTTGGCTGCTACCAAAAAGAAGCTTGAGTAAGGCGTCAAAAAGTCTCTCGATTGGGTTTTGGTCTTCTGTTTTCACGACCACCTGTGTCAGGCTGTAGCGCACCCTTTGCAAAAAGCGCTCTGGGGCATCAGCCTCAAAATTATTGGACTTCACTTGTGTAGCATCGAGATTTGCCAGTTCTGTTTCAAGTGCTCGTTGAATGCCCGGGTCAAAACTGTGCCCGAGGGGCATTTTTTTAAGCTCATGTTCGACCCGCAGGCGCTCTTGTTCTATTTTCGCCCCGAGGTCATCAAGCTGCGTAAGTTCACGACGTGTAACAACCGCGCAGTCCAGAAGAAGCTTCTGCAAGTGCTCAGGCAACCCTGGCGCGATATCCACACCGAGCTTCTGAAACGTGCTTATGTCTGCACGCGGCATACGAACGCGATTCAGGTTTGAGTTGAGTGCATCGATCTTCATGTGAGCTCCTGCAGGCGTAGAGCTTTATTAAACTAAAAAAGTTAAGAGGAAGCTATCGGGCGACATGCGGATATGAGGTATTGGAACTCATTAACTTTATTCCTAACCCACGAAAAGCTTGAAAGACCTCGGCGGCAGGCCTGCTACCACCCAAACCCAATACGGTCTCACGAACATTTTGCCCAATTTTTTAAAGAATCCGTTTTTGAATATATATCATATCGATTTTACTTATTTTACGCGCGCTTAATAAACTCGACGAGCCGATTCAAACCCAATTTCACGTTTCGCCTGCACTTTTGACGTTAGGCCTACTTCACCCATCCAAAAACGAAATTTAAGTCCGTGTGAAACGTATAGTATAATCATGGTTCCCTACACACTGAACATTTGCTCACACCGTAAGTTCCCGCCGAATTCGTTTTGGTCGAATCTCGAGAAGCCATAACGGAGCGCATTCATAAGGCAAGGCTTGTTCCACAAAAAACTCTAACAATTAACTTATATTCTGAGTCGCACCTGCGAGTGGCCTGCCCGAAAAACTTGATCCAGTTTCAGGCCACAATCGTCAAAGCTCGTTTGCCACCAAAGTATATATAAGGTTTTACAATTAGGATAGCAGGTCACAAAAAGATAGACATTCGGCGTTGGGTCACTCAATATGGTGTGAATATGCTACAATCGAAAGGCAGAGACTCACTTTGTAAGTGGAGCAAAAAACGGGGAACAGGCCAAACTTGGGACAAACAATGAATTGCTGGCGAATGAATTATGGGACATGTAATTGAATACTGTGTAGAAATAGAAGGGAAAAAAGCAAAAAACGTACTGCTTGAAGCTTCCGGTTTAAATACATCAGTCTTTCAAAATGAATGTTTTTTTTTGGATATTGAATTAAACGATCAAGAAGTACTTGTAGAAGGAACGGATAGAGTACTAAGAATATCTACAACATGGCGCTGCTCTTTACTTTTGATGCCTGAAGAAACTAAGGTTGAGCTTTTAAACTGGGAAAGGAGACTGATAAGGTTGTTTCCTGACCAACAAGTTGTTCGTATTTGCGAAAGCATATTAGAAGAATGGATGAGCGGGAAAAGAGAAGAATACATAGAAAAAGAGAATTGGTTTACAGAAATGCTTCTCTCGATTAGGGGCCTTGACGATGAGTACTGGAAAAAAATAAATTAGAGTTTTGGTAGATTATGGAGTGGCCCTGTCAAACCCGACAGTTTTTTAGTTTAAATTTTTCCTTAAAAACATTCTAGGCGACGACATATTGATCCCCTTGTGCGGTGCCACCTCATTGTAATCTTCGAAGTAAGCATCCAGGTCATTGATGACTTGCTCGGCAGAGCAAACATCATTCACATAGATATAATCACGCTTAATGGTCTTCACAAAGGCCTCAGCCATACCATTGGACTCCGGTGAATATGATGGTGGCCTGCTCCCCGTTTTTTGATCCACATACAAAGTTTGTCTCTGCCTTTCGAGTGTAGCAAATTCACATGGTGTTAGGTAACCCAACGCCGAATGAATCCGTTCTTGGTTGTAAAACTTCATAAATCCGTTGATAACAACTCTTGCCTCAACGATTGAATCAAACCATTCACGATTCAAACATTCATCTCGTAACTTGCTGTTAAAGCTCTCATTCTTGCCATTACGCCATGGTTTTCCAGGCGGAATGAACAAGCTTTGAACCTTTTGTGATTCAAGCCAATCTCTAAGCCCATAGGCAATGAACTCAGAGCCATTATCACTTCGAATGGCCTCTGGTTTACCTCGTTCAACAAATAACACCTGAAGCTTACTGAGAACGTCTCGGTGCTTAATGTTGCTAACTACAACCGTACCCAGAGCCTTTCTCGTGTGTTCATCAACAATCGTTAGGCACTTGA
>JAHDBA010000002.1:0-36826 GCA_020630615.1 Myxococcota bacterium
TTAAATCGAATGGTAGCTTAATGAAGAGGAACTACACTTTTTTGGGGTAATTCCACTTTGGGGTGAAGCGATCGAAGGGTCGTTTCACTTTTTTAGTTTTATTTATCACGAACCTCATGAAGAGTTGCGAGTCCGATCTCTTCTCGTTAAGTCTCAGATATGAAGCTATTTTATATACCAACATCGTGTTCGATGGCTCCGCATATTTTGTCCCACGAACTTGGACAAAATCTCAAGTTGGAACGCGTTCGTATGTCTGACAAATCCAATCTTCTTGAGGTCAACTCGAAAGGCATGGTTCCTGCGCTTGTTTTAGAAAATGGAAGCGTATTCACTGAAGTGGCAGTTATTCTTCAGGTGTTGTGTGATCATACGAACAACACGCTTTTGATGGGTGGTAAGCACGGTAGTGAATCACGGTACCGGGTTCAAGAATGGTTGAACTATATCGCAAGTGAGCTTCATAAGGCTTTTGTTCCCTTCTTTAAGTTTAAGAAAGAGCTTTCAAGTGAAGCAAGAGAAGTATTTATGGGTGACTATAAACGTAAACTTCGGTGGTTGAACGGCCAGCTCAAAGATCGCGAAACATTGGCAGATGATTTTTCATGTGCTGATATCTATGCTTTTGTTGTGATCAATTGGTCAAACTTTATTGGTGTTGATTTAGATGAATACGCGCACCTCTCGAAATGGTACACCAAGACTGCTGCCCGAGAATCGGTACGTAAAACACAAAAACTAGAGCAGGCCGCTGCGTAATTGTATGGCTGTTCTAAGAAAAAAACCAGCCCGAGGCTGGTTTTACTCATATAAGTTGCGAGGCTTCGCTTTATGCAACACCTGTTCCTTAACCGGCTGGTGCGCTATCGTCTTCCATAAACATATCGTAGATTTCTTTTACGATTTCAGGTTTGACAAAGGGGTTTCGTGGGTTGTCGCCAGAAAAGTCTTTAAAGCCAGTTGGACGCCAGATGAAATCATAGTTTCCGCCATTGCTACCGTTCCACCCGGCATTAACTACTTTGTCATCTTTAAACTCCACCCAAAAATTGTCAGCAGAACTATAGTATGAATAAATCTCATTTTCAGGGTTCGCTAAACCTTTGTGACCAGGGTTTAAATATTTGATATCGCTTCTATCCAACTTTTTCATTGACGATATTTGGGCTGAAGACAAAGTGCTATTCCATACCTGAACCCCGGTATCACTATCTTTTGCAATGGGCTTACCTTCGTCTAGCCACTTAAAGAGGGTATTCATAAGTTCAACGGGATTCATATCATCTCGCTCTTCAGTAAGAATATGGGCAACCTCATTAATCGGTATCTCAACTGGCTCAGCAACACCACGCTGTCCAACTTTGATGACTTCACCAAACTCTTCCGCACTTGGATCGCTCACGTAAACGTTGTCTCCATGGGTACGCATGAAGCCTTCCGACTTTCGGATTTGAAACGTGAGTGAAACCGGACGACCATCTTTTTCAAGTATGACGTTACCTTTAATCTGACGACCATTCTTCAAATATACAACATCTGGCTCTTTATTATAGCGATGCCCAAAATATTCAGTGCCTGTCGATTGGCTCTGCGCGATGACGGTAAGGAGACCAAGCATATCTTGTTTGTTGAATTTAACACCTTCGAACTCAACTTCATCTTTTATTGGTGCTCTAAAGAGTAGCCCGCCGAGTGTGACTTTGTCACAACTGCCCCACCAACCAGTGTCAATACTTTCTGAAATCTTTTTGTCTGAGTTCGGGTTCAGGTAACGAACAGTGTTTAACTCCGCCTCAGTCAGAGCGCTGCCATCTTCTTTTGAGTAGATAATAGTCTTTTCCCCATCTTTTTCTTCAATCCGCTTATTAATTATGGTTTCTTTGCCATCAATATCTGCAACGACACGATATTGATTGATGTTCTGCACACCGACCATGCGCTTATGTTGGTTTAGGAAGTCAACACGAACACCTTTAGTAATTTTTCCGTCACCATTGAAATCAACACCTGTAGTCCACTCAGCGTTATCTTCTGAAGGCGTATCGTCGGCGACCCAATGACCTTTTTCCGATGTTTTTCCGATAAGACTGTTTAATGATGGTTGGCGTTCATATTTCAACGCTCCTTTCTCGAGGCCCCTTGCTTCTAGAATCGTATCGAACTTATCTAGACAACCTCCGATTGCCCAAAGGTTCGTGCTCGGGTTTCCATCCTGAATGCCGCCACTTCCTGCCATCGGCCAGTAGGTTGTCTTCCACGTTGAATCTGTTTCAACACTAGAGTTTTCATATGCAGTGACATCTCGACCCGCAAGAACCTCATCAAGATCGGTTCTTAGATCTCTGTCGCGATCTGTTTTCGAAAACTGACGAAGTAAACTTAAACGCTCCGCCTCGGCCTCCAGGTTTTTCATAATTTCTTTCGCAAGCTCGGGTTCAGCACGCGTAGAGAGTTTTTGTGCTTGACCAACGTAATCGGTTAAGAAGGCAAGAGCGCGCGTTGGAATTTTTGAGAGCTCCGTCATGCGATCAAAAAACTCAGCTTTAAATGCGCTAACAAGGTCTTTGAGCTCACTGACATCGGCAGCCTTTGTTGTAAGGCTGGGGAGCTTTCCGAGATAATCTTCAAGGGTGTTGAAAGCATCGCCTTTCCACGCCTCAGCTGGAATATGGGCAAGCAACTTCTCCAGGTCGTGACGTTCACTCGCTGAAATGCCTTTGCCATCGTTTGCTGACTTGATAAGACGACTGACATCGGCTTCGTCAATCTTGTTTGTGGTTTCAATTTCCTTTGCGATCATACGAAGTTTTGTGTCTTTAAGTCCTGTTAGAATCGTTGTCATGGTGTCCTCCATTTCTGTTTTCATGAGTAATATGCATGGATAAATTCATTTGGCGTCTTGGATCTGCAATTGGTTAAAGATCCGACCTGCGATGAAAGCGAATCGCTACTGCATGAAAAGATCGTAAATTTCTTTAACGATTTCAGGCTTTACGAAGGGGTTGCGCGGGTTCTCGCCTTTAAAATCGCGAAAGCCTTTCGGGCGCCATAGAAAATCATAACCCGCTCGTTTGGAGTCAACCCAACCCGAATTTGAGATCTGGTTCTCGTCAAACTGAACCCAGAAATCACCAAAGCTCGATTCATATTTGTAGGTGCTATGTTTTGGGTTTGCATGACCCTTTTGACCGACATTGAGCCCTTCAATTTCTGTATCATTCAACATTTTTATGGATGAAATCCCAACTTTGGTGAGCGAACTGTTCCACACTTCGATTCCAATATCGGAGTCTTTGGCGATTGGTTTTCCTTCTGAAAGCCAGCTCATGATTTTAGTGAAGAGTTCGACGGGATTCATATCTGTTTTTTCTTCACTCGCAATCGCTGCGACATCATTGGTCTTAATCGATATTTCTTGAGAGGATCCATTGAGTATAAAACCAAGACTTTCACCAAAGTCATTCACACTCGGATTCTTAACAATAAGTGTGTCGCTTTGTTCCGACCCTGCATGAGGGACAAACTCACCACCCCGTTCTAGATTTGACAGTGTTTTCAAAAACTCGTGTTTGTCATACTTTGCACTCAGTTCGTTGCTTAAAACAAGCTTACCTTTATGTGTAGTACCATCTTTGAGAAGAATACGATCACCTTCATCGTTGTAGCGTGCACCATAGCTCTCTGTATCTTTCACTTGGCTTTGCGCGATGACTGTTAATAGACCGAGCATATCTTGCTTCGTGAACTCAACGCCTTCAAATGTAATACGATCGTGTTTGGGCTCGTCAAAAAGAATCCCCGCAAGCGTCACCTTATCGCAGCTGCCCCACCAACTCACATCGAGCGTTTTATTACAGTGCCCGTCGCTATTTGGGTTTCGAAACTCAACGCTCTCAACTTCTTTATCATTGAGTAGGTGACCCTCTTGAGTTGAATAGACAACACTTTTCATACCATCCTTCTCAATAGTGGATTTTTGAACCTTGGTGTAAGCCCCATCGATTAGGGCGACAATATCAAATGCATCACGATTATGAATCGGAGAAAATACTCCAGAACGATTTAGGAAGTCGGCCTTGATATTTTGCGATAGACGGCCATCTCCATCGAAATCAACACCTGTTGTCCATTCTGCGTTTTGTTCATCCAGTTTTCCGGCTCCGATCCAATGGCCTTTGCTACGTTCCCCGGCCAATGCGTTGAGAGTTGGCGTTCGCTCAAAATCGAGAGCTCCTGTTTGCAGCCCTCGAGCTTTCAACACTTGATCGAATTTATCTAAGCAGCCGCCCAATGCCCAAAGATTCTCCATTGGGTTACCGGCTTCAACTCCACCTTTTCCTGCCATTGGCCAATAGGTTGTCTTCCATGTGTCTTTCACTTCTTGTGTATGCAAATCTTGCTTTGAAACATCGTAGCCCCGACAAAGCTCCCATAAGTCATTCATAAGATCGCGGTCGCTGTCGTGATGTATAAGCTCTTGAAATAGACGATGTTTTAAGAGCTCTTGTTCGAGAGATTCGACTACGAGATTTTTAAGCTTTGGATCGCTATCACCTGATGCAAGCTCCTTCACTTGTGCTCCATAACTTTTCAAAAATTCACGTGCATCTTTAAGTTCTTGAATCTCGCCGCTGCGCTCTTCAAGATCTTTTTTTAACGCAGGCATAATTTCGAGGAGCGAAGTGGCACTTTCGCTTCGATTGAGCGAGAGGTCACCATCCAAATAGCGTTGAAGCACCAATCTTGCTTCGGGTTGTATTCCGGTGCTCGTGTTTAGGAGTGCCTGAATTGCTCTTCGCTCGATTCCGTTGAAGCGCCCAATATCGGTCGCATGACGGATAATCTCTCGAGCGTCCTGCCCGTCGATTCGATTATCGTTTTTTGTGTCTTCGATTTTGTGTAAGAGTGTTCTCGCAAAAACTGAAGCTAAAATAGTCATTTAGTTCCTCCAAAGGGAAGGACCTACCCTTCATTATCAACTAGTCGTGAGTGTAAGACATTGGAGCAAAGATCCTTGCGCCGGATTCAGGAGCACTCTAAGCTTGGCCCATGCTTCGTAGTCTTTTTCGCCGTATAATTGGTTTAGTGTTTCTTGCACTTATCGTGCTTGGCTTTATTTTCTGGCGTATGGAGCCAACCCAGCGTGCAACACTGAAAGACGCGATACTTTCAGGTTCGATCGATGAGATTAAAAACTCTTTTCGCGAGGAAGTTCGCGAAACAACTTCGAAGATCAAAGACGACGTCAAAGCAAAACATCAAGAGGTCATCAAGAAAGCTTCAGATGCGGTGAGGGAAGAACTTCATAATCAGGTTGATGACTTGATGGACGGGACCAAAAAGCAACTCGAAGACCGCAACGATCGTCTTTTTGATAAAATCGAGGGCCTCGTCGATGGCAAACACGATTCAGGAAAAACTTAAGACTCTTCCGCAAAAAATCAAAAGGTTCTATGTGAAAACATGTACCAGGCTTGAGCCAATACGATTTTAGGAAAAGCGAGCGAACTCATGGAACACAACGAAGTCGGTACACGAAAGCACTCAATTGTTATCGGTGCGGGTCTGGTGGGCGCGTTATGGTCTATTTATCTTTCAAAATTAGGACATAAAGTTTCAATCTACGAGCGACGTCCTGATTTAAGAACACGTCAAGCTGATCAAGGTCGATCGATTAATCTGGCGCTCTCACACCGTGGGCTTCATGCACTTGAGCGCGTCGGGCTTAAAGATAAGGTGAGTGCGCTTGGGATACCAATGCATGGGCGTCACATCCATAAAGATGACGGGAGCGAAGACTTTCACCCTTATGGCTATGGTGAGGAGTCCATTCTCTCAATCTCTCGAGCAAAACTGAATGCTCTTTTACTGGATCTTGCAGAAGAAGATGCTCGACAACATCAAGACCGACCCGTCTTCTTTGAACATCGTTGTACGTCTATTGATTTGGATACACCGCGAGCAAGCTTCGTTGATGAATATCGTAATGTCGATGTGAGTGTTCAACCCGATCATATTTTTGGTGCGGACGGCGCGAATTCGACACTGCGTTCTCACCTCATGCGAAAGCGACGATACAACTACCAACAAGAGTTTTTGGAGCATGGTTACTTGGAGTTGGATATTCCAGCACAATCCGATGGTACGCATGCGCTCTCTAAGAATGCTTTACATATTTGGCCGCGCAACCGATTCATGTTGATCGCTCTACCCAATCTAGATGGTAGTTTTACCGCAACACTCTTTCTATCGCACGAGAAGGATGAAACCTCGTTTAGTCAATTCAAAAACCCGAAGGACTTTAGAGAATTTTTCGATACTACCTTTCCCAATGCTTCGAAGTTGATGCCCGAGCTTGAAAAAGACTTTGTCGCAAACCCGATCTCGGATCTCGGTACCGTGAAGTGTTTTCCTTGGTACCATGAAGACAAAGCAATGCTATTGGGTGATGCCGCGCATGCGATTGTCCCTTTTTATGGTCAGGGTCTCAATGCTGGTTTTGAAGACTGTCGTCTTTTATATGAGGCAATTCTTAAACATGGTGATTGGGGTCATGCCTTCGAGATATTTTCAAACGAGCGTAAAGCCGATGCGGATGCAATCGCGGATTTAGCAAAAGATAATTTTATCGAGATGCGAGATCGCGTTGTCGATGAAGAATATCTAAGAGTTCGCGCTCTAGAACATACTATTCAGGAGCACTTTCCGAAACGATACAAAAATTTATATCGCTTGGTGACTTTCAGTGACACGCCTTATCAGCAAGCACGACAGATGGGGCGTCAGAACATTCGCTTTGTGAAAGGTCTATTAAAGCATCCGGATATTGACATTCCAATCAAAGATCAAACAGCGTTAGCACTTCTTCAGCAACGTGTTGAGGCCTTTTTAGAGTGAAATGGAGACCAAATCTCGGAAAAGTGTACCAAGATGATGCAGCTTTCTCTGAACGTTTGGCTCTCAACTTGAGGGAGCGTTATCCTACTCTTGGAAGGAGAATCGGATCATGGTTAAATTGTTCAATCAAAAAGAGCCTAAAGTATTTTCATTGATTTCAAACAAGCGCATTGCTTCAATAGTAGCAGGAAGCCTCATCTGCATGGGAACCCTTGCATGTGGTGAGGATGGTGTTCGTGATGAATCCGACCTGAGTGAGTCTGATCTTGAAGGGCAGAACTCAGCCAGTGTGCGCCGCGTCTATGATTCAAGTGTGCGATACGGCCTCTTAGAGAGTTTTTCGTATGGGGGTCTCTACGAGCAACCGGGTTTGGATAACATTCATTTTGCTGTACCCGTCGAGCAAACACGACTTGAATTGTCGAGTTTAACTAATGATTGTGATAGCATCGCGAATCCCTCACTCTTCTTTGAGGCAGCTTCGATCCCTTCGCGTGATATCTTTCGTTCCGTCTTAAAGATTGCCGATCTTAGTGACGCCGAAAATCGTATTGATTTCTGTGAAAACTTTGAGCTCGAGGCAACTATCGAAGACATCGTTATCGAACGCCAGTGTGGTACTGAAGCGTATATCGAGATTGGTAGGGCTCAACTGGAAGATTCCTTATCCAACGAAATCTTGGTGAATTACTCTGAGAGTTATAGCGATATTCAAGGTAAAGCCTCTTGCAACCATCGCGTTAAGATTGATTTCGAATAGCGTTATCCGATAACTTTCTATTGAATAAGAGCTAGGGCATTGCCTTAGCTTTTTGTTGAAGTGGGTATTATAATGCAAGTTATATCGTCTACCCTCACATAGTGATAATCACCAACACTGCACTGAATTGTTGAAACAAAGTTTGATCTTCGGTCATACATCAGTGAAATTCGACCTATGTTGTTTGGCTTCGAGTGTTTTTTGAGACACTTCCTTATTTTTGTTCTGCTCATTCTGAGTGGGGGCCTTCACGCACAAGTTTTTAACGACACTACAAACACCAACGCAGCCAACTATCTCAATGACGCGTATCTTCTGAATCCGAGTGCGAGCTCAGACCTGAATCTTGAAAACTTTGACCTCAGCTTTGATCAAGAGGGAGTACACTCGGTTCATGGTGCATATGTGCCAAAACATTTAAGCTATGATTTTACGGGAATTTTGAAAATTACCCACAACCCACTTCTATTACGAAATGAACTGTACGAACGACAAGCAGCTCTTGTTCAAGACCGAGGTGTTTTCGATCTCAATGCATCATTGGCATTGTTTGAGCGATTAAGTTTAAAGCTCCAAATACCGATCACTCTTTTTCAGACCTCGAACCTAAACTTTGACTCCGGGTTGGCATCGCGCTTGGGTTTATCGAATGGGCTTTCGTCTTTTGGTTTTGGTGATATTTCCCTTGGTGCAAAGATCCGCCTACTTCGAGTTAAACCCAAAATAGCAACTATCTATCGAGACGAAGGTTTGAACCTTTCTTTGCTTTTGCACGGTGTGCTTCCAACATCGATGAGCTTTTACCGCACGGGTTGGGGCTTTGATCGAGGAAGCACTTTCAACACAGTGGGAAACACTATGTTTCGAGCGAATGCTAAAGCGCTTCTTTCCTATCGTAGACGCGCTTTTCATACCCATTTTAATCTGGGGTATGTGTTTATCCCGCCAACTCTAGTTGCAGACGCAATTGCCTTTGGGCCAAGAATTGATTTGAGAGGTGCCCTCGCCTACGATTGGATTCCTAAGCGCACCAGTCAGTTGGCCGCAAAGCTCACTCGGCTTGTTACTTCCGTTGAGCTTTTGGCACAGACACCTGACCGTACTCCCTTTGGCTTGTTCGCGCCGAATCAAGTTGTTCGTGATCAAAGTTGGTTCTCAACACCGGTGGAGTTTTTGGGAGCTTTACGTTGGGTTCACCCAAGTGGGCTTCAACCCGAAATCGCCGTGGGTAGTGCCATGACACAAGGCTTGGGGGCACCGGACTTCAGAGTGCACTTGGGGTTGCGCTATGCCAACCCAGGTGCTCGAACACGTTTTAACTATCCATTTGAAGATCGTGACGGCGATGGGATTCATGACGAGATTGATGGTTGCCCTGATGATGCTGAAGATTTGGATGAGTTTGAAGATGAAGATGGATGCCCTGAAGACGATAACGATAAAGATGGGATCCCTGATGCAAGAGATCTCTGTATGAACGTTGCGGGTTCTCCAGAAAATTACGGATGCCCATTTGAAGACAGCGATGGTGATTCGATTATGGATGAAAACGATCGTTGCCCAGAGCACGCCGGGCCGGTAATGTTTGCGGGGTGCCCTGATCGCGACTCAGATGGAATCCCAGACATCGATGATGAGTGCCCTGATGTCAAAGAAACGATCAATGGCTTTGAAGATGAAGACGGTTGCCCCGATGAAGGTGCACGTCACGTCATTATTCACCCCGATCATATTGAAGTTCGAGAGCGCATTTATTTTGATTTTGCTCGAGATAAAATCAAGCCCCGCTCATTTGGTCTGCTTGATGAGATCGCTTTATCACTCAAGGCTTACCCGAACCTGCGTATTCGAGTTGTCGGTCATACTGATTCTGAAGCAAGTGAAGAGTACAACCAAATTTTGAGTGAAGCGCGGGCGAATGCTGTAAAAGAATACCTGATTCATGCGGGTGTTGCACCCGAACGACTTGAATCTCGAGGTTATGGTGAGCTCATTCCAAGCGCTGACAATCGCTCAGAAGAAGGCCGGTCTCAAAACAGGCGCGTAGAGTTTTTCATTCTCAATGAACTTTCATCCGAATAATCAGGTTGCTTTTGTAAAGTCTTCACTTTTGTGTTTACTTACTCTTCAAAGCTTGCAGGGTTACACTGTGAAACCACGAAGGCATTGACTTCAAACTGTAGCGAAGCGCAGCTCTCAACATACTGACTGCCCATGTAGTTTGAGCAACTTTGGTTTTCCGCAAGACAGTTTAATGCTTGAACAGAAAGTTCATTTGCTTTCTTTGCATCTTCTGAGCTCACGCATTGTCTTTCATAGTTAGAAAGTTCTGCAAAGTCATCAAGGCAAAAGAGGTATCGATTTTCGAGATCTTCATTTTCGCTCAAAAGACCGTCTGCGTCTTCACCACTAAAGTCTTCTGCATGTTCACATGAAGCGACAAGGGTGCAGTAGTTGTGGTAGGCATCTTCCGAGTCAACAAAACCTGCAAGGTCGAGATAGTCTCGTGCCTCTTCAAATCCGGCTTCAAGGCTTTCGTTGTATTCATCGTTTGTGTCGCTTGATATGTCTTCTTCTGAGCCCGCTCTAGTTTGGTCGTTACGAAAATTGATTTGCGTGTTTTCATCTTCAGCGTTTGAAAGCACTGGTGATGTTGTTGATGTGTCTCCACAGGCCATACCCAAACTTAAGATGATAGAAAGAATTAGTGAGGGGAAAACTCGTTTTGATTGACCCATAAACATTGCGACCTCCAGCGGATTTAGGGTGTATAGTCGCAGCCTGAGATTTTGGTGAATGTTTAGCTTTCAAGATTTTGGAGAGATCTAACTCGACACGCCAAAGCATAATACCAAAGTCAAATCTTATATTTTGTAATACTTTGCAACACCGACACCCCTAAATTTGTAGTTGGAATAGTGCTGGTGGTACAATTTTGTATGGTTTCTCGCGGCTTTGCATTCTCACTTGTTCTCGTCATTGGCGTCATCGTTTCATTCGTTACGATGGTGGTCTTGAATGCAATGAATATTAAAGTGATGACTCTCGACACCAACATTGATGCACGTCGTGCGGACAATATTTGTTTGAGTGCCGAAGAAAACATACGAGCATTATTGCGCGCACAGATGCAGCTTGGTCGACTCACTGGAGAGTCAGGCCAGTGCCCAGTTCAAGATCTCTTTGCTGAAGCAGGGATGGAGCTCGTAGAAATACGCCAAGTTGCAACACAACCAAGTGATGCGAATCAATCGGGGTTGTTCCCGCTTGAGCCCTATCGAAATGTCATGTCGAAGATTGAACCGAGTACCTACATTTTTAAAGTTGTCGATAGTGATGAAGACTCAGACATTAGCTGTCATGTTGAAGCTACTATCATGCGCGGGACCATGTCTGTGTTTTCGACAGCGCTAAGTGTTGGTCAGGCAATGCGTCTGGAAGATCTTGAGGCGCCAAGTGTATCTGTATTTGGGCATGCAGATCTTGGCTCAAACCAAAGCATTGATGAAAGGATCGTTGCGTTGTCTGCATCAGGTAATGATAGTGATGATTGTGATATCTTAGCGTCACCCGCGTGTGGTAACCTTGGAATGTTTCGCATCCCACAATATGCACCAACTCCTCACTTTGCATTAACAAGCAAGAGTGATTTGGTCGTGGACGCGCTTACGAAGGCCGATGGTTCAAATACGAGTGTTACCCCTTCTACCATCTTTTCAGTTGGGCCTTTTGCCACTGATGAGAAAGCAGTCCCCAAGTTATGGCGCCCGGACGATATGATGGGTTTTGCAGAAGATGAAGATGATTTTGAATCGGACCTTCAGATCAACGGACGTGCAGTCCTAATTGATTCGAAGACCGCGCGATTGAGTTTATTCAAAGACATGTATTTTTACCACCCCAATAATGGTGTTGATAAGCCATTTCTTTCAAAGGAACGTTTACGAGATGATTATCCAGATCGCTTGAAAGTAAATGGGCATCAAGCACCGGGAACCAATATGGATCCAAAGCCATATTGGGGAGAACTAAGCTCATTTGATAAAGGTCTGATGCTTGCACTTTTGGGTCAACGCCTTCCACTTCTTGACGCGAACGGAAGTGAAGAAAGAGGTGTTCCTGTAATTGGTTTCAATATTGATATGGCGATCACCATGATCGATCATTTGATGAATGAAAGTGATTACAGTGGTCTTATTCGTTGGTGTGATTATGAGTATGGGCCAGGGAAAAGACCGAACGCGCACATTTCCGTGAATGATATGTTAAACCTTGCAGTCGCTGTCGATGGCTTTCCACCCGGTGAACTTGACCTTGATGAAGGTCTTGTCTGTTTAACACCCAATTTAGAGATTCGACGTGCTGATCTAACTCAACGCATTACTAAGGCTGTCGACGACTTATATGGTAAAGGCTTTGGAGCATTTCTCACACCAGAAGTTGGTTTCGACTTTGATAAGACGAAACTTGTTGAGATGTATAAAGGTGGTGTGATTCGAGCAATTACCAGCCTTAAACGTTTCAATGGTTGGAATATCAAAGTTGATGCCCCGATTACGATTAGTTTTCCCTCAGACAAAACTTCGATCCAGGGTATTGTTGATGAAATGTATGCCAATGTCGAGGCGCTTCAACAAAGCCCCGGCACAATTCAGGCCCCGCAAGTCGCATTTGCACCATCGACCTGGCACGGAGCTGCTTGGATCTATTGGCCAGATGAGTTCGTCCAACGACCTGAAATTACCTACACAAACCCATGCGGGAGCGGCCGAACTACTGACACTGAAATTAATTTTATCGTTGGTTCGAAGGGAATTTCATCAAGCAAACAGCTAATTCGGCATGCCTGCAAAAACTCTGATGTTTCAGCAATATCTGTTTTTGGTGAAGCAGGTGTTAGCCAAGGTCAACCCATTGCTTATGATGTTTCAAATCTCAAGCTACACGGTCTAAAAGCCAATCAACATGTTGCTAATAGTGAGCCTTCAGAGTTTGTCGAGTTTTCATCAATACCTGTTGAGTCACCAACGCTTGTTTACGATGATGTTCTCTCAGTACGTCGCCTAGCGGCACATGACCCAATTCTCGATAAACATTATGTTGAAATACCTTTATCGCAGCAACCTGCGGGCTACGATGAAGCGATAACTCTTTGTAATTTTCTTGAGAATACTTTCTCGGTTTACGATGACTTTGCACTCAATGCACTGTCGTCATCCATATTGAATCAATGGCAACAACCTGGTGCTGCAAACGATGGAACATCTTGTGGCAATGGCATCGTCGAGCCCAATCTTGGTGAAGAATGTGAAGTATGCGCAAGTGCAGGGTGTGACATTTATTCATCGGGACTCTTTGGACCATGCGATTCATTATGCCGTTTACGTGATTATTGTGGTGACGGTGAGCAAATATTGCCCGAAGAGTGTGACGATGGAAATCATCAGAATGGAGATGGCTGTTCTTCATCGTGCACTTTTGAGGATATGGAGCCATGCAACCTTAATGGTGTCGAAGACCCTGGTGAAGAGTGTGATGATGGTAATAATGTAGACAGTGATGCATGTTCAAATACATGTCTTCTCAATGCTCAGCTTTGTGGTGATGGCATTACGAACGGTACTGAAGAATGCGATGGTGAGCCCTCGTGTTCAAATCAATGCGTTGCCGAAGATTTACCTGAAGGTTGTGGTGACGGTGTTGTAGACGGTGATGGTGTAGATAATATCGCAGGCAACAAGGATGATGAAGAGTGTGACCCTGCTGATGAAGAGTTGCCTACAACGGAATGCACAATGTGGTGTAAAGAGAAAGAGAATGCCTTTGATTGCGCTGCTTTTGCAGACTTACCACAATATAGTCTCCAAGATTGCGAGGCTCTCGTTGCTTTATATGAGTTTACGAACGGTGATAGTTGGGTTGGTATTAGTAATCCTTGGCTGGAAGGCTCGTATTGGAACTGGGAGGGGGTGAATACAAGCAACCCACCAAACCCGAATGCCACTAAACGGGTCACGGCCATCAATCTTTCAGGTAAAAATCTTGTAGGAACTTTACCCCACGAACTTGAAAGCATGACAGAATTGGCTGCTCTTAATCTATCTGAAAATCAGCTTTCAGGTTCGATACCCAACGTGTTCTCGGGACTCACGAGTTTACAGACCATCAATCTCTCACAAAATGAACTTTTCGGTTATATCCCTGATGCACCGCCCAATATAAGCATTCTAAATCTCTCAGACAACCAATTGATCGGAGAACTCCCCGCAAGTTATGCGTCTAAAAATATGGAAGCCGTTAAGTTTCAACATAATAACCTTGGCGGTGAGTTACCACTCGGCTTTTTTGTAAAGCCACCTGACATCGTTACGTGTAACTTATATGACATCAGTGCACCGACCAATGGTTGTTTTACTGCACTGAATTACAATTCAACACAGCTAGCTTTTCTTGAAGAGCAGTGTCCAGATTGGAATGCGGGCTGTGAGGCCGAGTTTGATTGTAGTGACCCGGCAGTTACTGCGAATATCATTCAGAGCGAGTGTGAGGCGCTTGTTACGTTATACTCTGCGCTCAATGGTGCAAACTGGTTCGACCAAGGTGGATGGCTATCTGGTAGTGACCCTAATGAATGGAATGGTATAAGTGTTAGCAACGATGGTCATGTGACCGAAATCACGTTGGAGCTCAATAATATCTCGGGCGAGTTGCCTTCTGAGATCGGTGACTTCCCTGAACTTATAACATTGGGGATTAACTCAACAGATATGTCTGGCACTCTACCCACTGAGCTTGGTCAGTTAACCCAGCTAACAACACTGTTATTCACACATAACACTGGTTTAAGCGGTGGATTACCCTCTTCTCTTGCAAGTCTTGAGAATCTAAGCGTGATCAACATCGTGGATAATAATTTAAGTGGGAATCTTCCCTTCACAGCAATACAACTCTCGGGTTTTAACACATGTGTTCTTCGAAATATTGGTTCTGAAGATAGTAATGGTTGCTTTACCAGTCCTGTCACACCTATCTCATTGATTGACACATGCGCCGGTTGGGATAGCGGCTGCGAGCAATTTGATTGCGCTCAGGCCGAAGCTGATGGTCATATTTTTTATGACGAGTGTATACTTTTGACTGAGCTTTACACCCTTACGAACGGCGATGATTGGGAAGACAATACTGGGTGGCTTACAGATTCTGACCCGAATAACTGGTTTGGTGTGACTATTGGTACTGGGGCATCAGCGATGGAAGTTGAAAGCCTGAATTTATCAAGCAACAACCTGATTGGCTCAATAAACTCAATGGATTTTCAAAACTTTTTCTCACTCAACACACTTAATCTTTCAAACAATATTCTGAGCGGCGATTTGCCGCTGAATATCGCCTTTATGGAATCGATTGCATCACTCAATCTTTCTATCAATGCTTTCACAGGCCCTATTAAATATCAGTACGGACTGCTAGGTCTTGAGAACTTAAATCTGTCAGACAATCCGCTCACGGGTATACCAGCCAATATCGATCAAATTGGTGGATCGACAACATGCTCGCTGGATAGTACTCAGTGTTATAATGATGAGGCACCTACAACTGAGGCGATACTTTGGCTAAATGACAATTGTCCCGATTGGAAGGATACTAACAATGATGATCCGGGTACAAATTGCGCTTACCCAGTGCCATTTGTAGATTGTGCTACGTCTGCATCGAAAGGACTTATCGACGAAGGTGATTGTGATGTTTTGATCGACATTTATGATCAAATACTTGTTTCTAATTTAGTTGGGACCAACTGGTTGGTTACTGAAGACCCATCCGCTTGGGACGGTGTTACCATTAACGGAGCAAAGAATGTTATTGGTATTGATTTAGGTGGTACCGGTGCCTCGTCTTCAAATCCTCCTTCAGGAACCTTTCCAGCTACGATTGCGCAATTGGGTTCATTACAACAACTGAACTTATCGAATAGTCATATGATTAATACCCTTGCGGACGAATCGTTCGTTTTTCCATCAACTCTCACAATTTTGTCGCTTCATGAGAATGACTTCACGGGAACAATCCCCGCTTCAATTCAATCCTTATCTCTTGCCGTGTGTTCATTGTCTGGTAACGCATGGGACAATAATACTGACAGTTCGATATGGTTAGATACAAATTGCCCAGGCTGGAATGACGAATAGCTCTTTTGTACTTTTTCCCATCTATTTTTTTCAATACGAAGTGAAAGCCGGTAACTCTATAACATGAGTTTTCAACGAATCGGCCACAAAGGTTTTGCACTCCCACTTGTCTTGGTTGTGGGTATCATCGGCAGCTTTGTCACGATGGTACTGATTGCATCCATGAACACCAAAGTGCTCACCCTTAAAACCAATGTCGACGCTCGCCACTTTAACAATATTTGTTTGAGTGCTGAAGAAAATATCGAAGCACTTATGCGGGCACAAATGATGCTTGGTACACTTGATGAGGAGCAGAGCGTATGCCCGGCAGAAGACTTGCTCACCGCTGCAGGCCTAAAAATCGAGAAGATTCGCGAGTTGCCGCATCAAACAAGTGAACCTTACCTGAACGGCCTCTTCCCGCTTGAGCCTTACGAAAGCACAATGTCAAAAATTGAGCCGCGCCATTATATCTTTGATGTGTATGATGAGAAACATGACATCACGTGTCATGTGCACACCACAACGTTACGGGGTACCCTTTCAACCTTTAGCTCTGCACTTACGATTGGCCAATCGTTAGAACTCGAATCCTTCGAAGCACCATCGGTCTCAAGCTTCGGCTTTGTGCGCTTGAATCGTGAAAGCACGAACGTAGAAAGTTCATCTTCGTTGGCCTTAACAACTAATAATGGTAACTGGTTATGCGGTGAACATGCGAGTCTAACTTGCGGTAACCTAGGCATGTTTCGTGTCCCTCAATTTGTACCACGTGTTCCCAATTCTTTTTCGACCCAGAGCCCTTTGATGCAAAGTGTAATGACGCAAAGTCCGCTTTCGACTGAGAGCACGATTTCACACTCGGCGTTGACTTTAGGGCCGCGCGCGTTCTCAGCACAGGGCGACTACACCTTTGATGCTACTTTCGCGAAAATCGAAGATGTCGCATTAAAACTACACCCCAAAACGGGTGAAGTTACCTTTGAAAAACCACTCTACTTCGTGAATCCCAACGATGGTGTTCATAAACCTTTTCTAACAAGTGATACTTCGAAACGTATCGGCGTAGAAAAGAATAGCCACGCATCGAGCGAAGCGTACTGGGGTCCGCTTTCAGCGGGCGATCTGTTGCGCCTTACTTTACTTATGGGGCAGCGTCTCCCGAATACAGTGGATGAAGGCGCTTCGATCGTTTTACCTATCGTCAATGTCAATCTTGATTCTGTTATCGAGGGCCTTTATCATATGGCAAGCTCCGATGAAATAAACCTCAACTGGTGTTCGTATCAATATGGGCCATCAAAAGACTCTATCTCGAATCTTGGTATTGATGATTTCTTTAATCAAGCAACTGAAAGTGCGGGCTTGGCCCCTGGCCGATTCGATACCAAAGATTCAAAAGTATGTGTGACGCCAAGTATCGAAATTCGACGCAACGACTTGGTAACACTTATTCGCAATCGTTTAACCCCCAAGTTGTTGCATTACCCACCGGCATTTCTAAATTCTGAGGTCGGCTTTTCATTTTCAAACACAGACTACATTCGTCTATATGAAGGCGCAACGCTTCGAGCCCTGTCGAGTATGAAGAACTTCAATGGTTGGCGTGTAGACATTGACACCCCGCTCACATTAACTTTCGTTGAAAACTCGAATGCAAAGGCGCTTTTAACAACACTCAACCAACAAAACAAACATTGGGGGAAAACCAGCCCTGGGACCTTTCGCGCGCCGCAGATCAACTTTGCTCCTCACACCTGGCATGGGTTGGGCTGGGTTGTATGGCCTAAAGAAATGAAACGCCCTGAGCTAACTTCACAGAACGCATGCTCGACACCAAGCCTACGAAACGAATCCAATCAGCTCACGTATGTGGTTGGCTCCAAAGGACTACGTTCATCAAAGCAGTTATTGAGAAGTGTTTGCAAGAATAGTTCGATAGAGGTTGTCGCTCTCAACGCAGAATCAGGCGTCTTTCAGGGGCGGGCTTTAGGGTATCCCAACGGAAATCTGCGCCTCTTTGGTGTTGAAGCGAATAAACACAACGATCTTGGTGCATCTGCGTTCGTAGAATATGCATCAATGCCGATGGAATCACCAACGCTTGTCTATGATGATGTGCTTTCGACAACGCGGGTTCATCCGAACTCGCCTCTGTTGATGCACGCATATACGGAGATCCCACTCGAGTCCCTTTGCAATTTTAGTGAGTCCCGACACCAATTCTATGATGACTTTCAAGTCAATCGTATCGTTGAAAGTGCATTGGAGAATGCCCTCGATCCCGATTTGGAAGGCACTCAATTAATTTGTGGCAATGGAGTTTTAAACACGGAGCTTGGCGAAGAATGTGACCCCTGTGAGGGTATTTTGGTTGGGTGCGACCTCACTCAGGCAATACTGGATGGTTATTGTGATGGAACGTGTCGTCTTAAATATGGTCGTTGCGGTGATGGTGAAAGCCTCGAGTTTGATGGTGAAGATTGTGATGATGGTAACAACCAGAATGGTGATGGTTGCAGTTCAGATTGTCATACAGAAATAAGCGAAGATTTTTGTGGGAATGGCCCACCTGCGGGGCCAGAAGAAGAATGCGATGATGGGAATTCCGACGACTTTGATGCTTGTTCAAACTCGTGCACATTGAATAACGAAGTGTGTGGCGATGGTAAAATAATTGGTGATGAAGAATGTGATGGCGGTCGAGATTGTTCCGACGAATGTCGAGCAAACAATATTCCTCTCAATTGCGGTAATGGGTCTACGCCACCCGAGCTCGGTGAAGAGTGTGACGATGGTAACAATATCGGCGGCGATGGGTGCGATGCATGGTGTCAAAGCGAGGAACTTGAGTTTAACGACATGTGTGTTCCCAACGCGAACAATGAATGTCCAGATGGCTCTACCTGTCACCAGATCATCGAAGCACACGAGTCCAATGTGCATCAATGTCTCGTTGATTGTGCGAGCGATGAAGTATGTGCAGAAGGTTATCGCTGTGTGGCTACGTTTAAACAATCCACGTGGAGTTCCTCGATAAACCAGGTTGAATTTGGAGAAGCTCGACAGCGTTGTATGCTAGGGCCTAACCCCAATGCGAGATCCTCGATTCAGTTTGCCGAGGTCGATATGTCTGATGTTAATACCGTAGGTGATATCAACTTGGTGGTATGTGTTCGCTTGGGTTTTGATGCCGCAAGTGAGCCAAGTGGAACGGGAATGTGTACTTCGGCATCATCGACAGGAAAACATGCATTTGACTTTATCGGATCTATTGGGCCACTGACACATTCTAGTCTTGAGTTTGCTGAGGTCTCGATTTGGAACGACATCGATGGTGGTGGTGTCACGATACCACCAGGCTATATTGCAGACCCCATACCTCCTGGGCCTGATCCAGAAGCGACCGATCAAAAGATTCTGGCATGGGGCTACCCCTTTGACCTTCGACCACAGGCTGCGCTCAAATCTGGCGAGGCTCAAATTTATGAAAGCACCGATAGTTTCGCGGGTTATGATGCGGGCCTTGTGAAGATTGTGAGTCACGTAGTTGCAGAGTAAAAACTCAATATACACCCATGATTATAGCAAAGCTCAGTGCGGCCAACATACGAAGTGCGGCTTTCTTTCGCCATCGTACTCACTTTGTTTTTACGTCCACCGTTTCAAGACCCTTTGGTCCTCCGTTAAGAGTCTTGCCACCTTGGGGTAATGTCACTTCCCATGGCCCAGTGAGATCGATGGTGTTGTCTGGTTTACTTGGCTTCACAGGATTATTTGGGCCCAGCGGTTTTTTGGGGCCGCCGGGCTCTATGGGTGTTGGTCCGACAAAACTTGGGTCCAAAGGTAGGATTGTTTTGGTCGGATCATTCGGTTCATCATCATCATCATCATCATCAAAATCTTGATTGTTGATAACTTCATCGTCATTCCCAAACGAAGCGGGAAGAGTCACATCAGTGTTATTGTTCTCTGGAATGGAAGCCGGGCTATTTAATGCTTCACCTTGAGCATCAAAATCTCCTCCACCGCGTTGAGCAAGCAGCACCCGGTCACTATGTTCAATCACCTGATGTTGAAGGATTCTTAGAGGTTTGCCATGCACGACGAGATCTTTGCCGCCTTGAGTTAAAATAGATACAAACTGGCTATGCCCTAAGAGTTCTGTAACGCCTGGTAGCTGTTGTTGATTGCCATTCTTAACTTGTGAAACTGCCGTCGAGCGGTCACCCATATCATGTCGAAAGTCAGTGTAATATCCATGCATTTTTTCATTGAAGTTTACGCTTCGAGTTGTGATTCGAGCGAGACCCGCAAGTATCACACAGCCTAGCCCCACCGCCGCCATCGTCTCAACGATGGCAGAACCTCGCAATGTTTGGCTATAGAATGTTTTGGGGCTCCCTTTCGTCTCTGCGGCCCCACCAATCTGCTCAGGCGATTGCTCGCTCTGATCTTTTACAAAAAATCTCATAAGATTAGAATAACAACAAGAAGTAATAGAGAGGCGATACGTTTCATCTTGAGACGCTCACTTTAAATAGGGGTAGTTGTGAGTATGAGTTAATCTTGAAGGGTTAACTTAAAATCTGTGCTGCCACGCTCAAAAACAATAGCACGATCCTGGCTTTTAATAACATCGTGTTCCATTACACTTAAGGTTGGCGACTCAACCGCTAAGCTTGCACCGTCCGTTGTTAATACCGAAATATAGGCGCTCGATTCCTTCACATAAGAAGAAACGTCTTTTTGAAATTCGCCCATCATCACTTGTTCTTCGCCGGCTTTGAGTGCAGCTACAAGTTGCGAGCGTTCGCCCATATCATCGCGAAAGTCATCGTAGTAATCGTGCATCTTTGTATTAAAGTTGACACTGCGTGTCGTGATACGTGCGAGCCCTGCGATGATCACCATACCTAGACCCACAGCGGCCATTGTTTCAACGATTGCAGAACCTCGATAACTCGTGTTGAAGTGGCTTTTAACTTGCTTCAGTTCTTGAAGAATACTCTGCACAAACATCATAACTTTATTTTAAGGGATACGATTGAGAAACACAAAAAGCACAAGAGAGAAAGTATTGTAGGCTGAGACTATTCATGAGCGAGAAGTGGCAAAGTTTGGGGCATTCTTGCTATCATTAGGTATGCTTGAGTCTTCATCAAAATCGTCGAAGTTGGATAGTAATACCTATCAAGGTTTTTCTTTGGTCGAGATCATGATTGTTCTCGTCATTGTGGGTGTTGTGGGTGCTGTGGGTTGGAGTTTACTTGCACAGACATCGAGTCAAATGAAAGATAAGACAGATGCGGCCAAACTCGAAGATTGTATTAAGCGAGCACGGATAGCTTCGTATGGTGGAAAGTTCACCACATGTCTATCACTTAGCAACCCAGGCAGCGGCTATGAGTGTAAGGCAACACAAATCAGTGGGACTCGATGTGATGATGACGCTATATCTGCTGGGTCTTCGACAACAGTTGGACTCCCGAATGTTAGTGGCATTGCAACAACCTGTGACAATATGATTCTAACACCCAATGGTGAGATGGTATGTGGTGATGCAAACCCAGATGCGAAAGGCCGTGGTGGTTTTGCAGGTGGTGGCGCAGCTCAAGGTGCAGTCCACATTGGTCTTACCTACACGAGCGGAGGCAGCGCAGAGATGGACGTCTATGCAACAGGACAGGTTGAGTAAATAATCTACAACTTGCGAACGTGCTTAATCCTAACTTTCGTTGTAAACATTGATGATGTTCATCGCTTCGACCGTCTGTTCGTCGCCATCACGATCCTTAAAGGTTGTAACAACTTTAATTTGTAACTGATTTTGACCTGTCACCTTGGTGATGTCCGGGAGCGTTTTTACAGAGGGGGAAACCAATGTAAAACTCTCGTCGTTAAAGCTATCTGAGCTTTTCTCGAGCCTTGCTAATAATAAGCCAGTTGCATCAACTTTGAGTCGTATTATTTCTGCTGCACTCAGATGAACCTCTTGCATCGTGTCGTCCATCGCTACACCTGTCTCGAGGTCATTGCTCAAATCGAGACTTCCAATTAATCCCGTTGAGTTGTTGAACTCTGTATACCCTGCATATTTTCGAATATTTTTAAATTGTCGATTGGTGTTTGTTGCTTCAAGAATTGCAAAGAGGCGCGAGCTCAACATCGGATCAGCAATCGCTGTTTGATATTTGGTATCGCTAACTTTCATACCCGCAACCACGCCAAAATGATCAGTACGCGGGACCACAATATCAATGTAGTTATCACTCACATCAGTATCCAGGAGCGTGAATGTATTGATTCCCAGCCCATTATTTTGACTGATCATATCACTGATCAAATTGACAAGATGGAAAGCTTCGTCATGTGCTTCGGAGTAACGTTCAGTCTGATGCGCCGAGCGTATCAAAGAGATCGCTGAGTAACTCAAGGCTGTCGTAAAGGCGACAGAGATCGCGATCGCAACAGCCACCTCTAGAAGTGTCATTCCCTTTGGCGTCGCGGGTATACTTAAAGAGCTGTACGGTCTTGTCCCTGTCATAGTACCAGTTTACTCGGCTTTATTGCTTTGCGGCAACTTTGTAGAATATGAATATCAAAATCCAACCGTCTGTAATTTTATTTGGATCTCACTTGTCATAAAATTTGGAGCCAGAGCAAAAGATTGAGAAAATCGCTAAAGAGGTGATTTATGTCAGATTCAATCATTCGAGACGAAGAAGGGCCAGTATTGGCGCGTTTCTCAGAGCGTCCACGTTTTCAGCAGTCGACTTCGCAATCGCTTACGAGAGATCACTCGAAGGGTCAAAATCCGCAAGGCGTCGCTCGAAAAACTCCGAGTGTAGAGTCATGGTCGCTTTCTCTTCCTGAGATGGACGAATGGGACTATTCAAAACCATTAACTGACACTCATGAATCAATCGATACCTCTCGTCTTCAAAATGAGTTTAGTGCTCACACCATTTATTCACCTGAACTGAAGAGTTATACGAGTGCACAAAACTCTTTACCACAAGTCACGAAAGAACATCGCAACCAGCGACCTACAAGTGCGATTGAAAGTTCAATACCGCCTGAACGCTTGTCTACGATTTATTGGAACAACTCACACGTTGTTCCAGCAGAAGATTTGATTCGCTCGAGAGATGCAATCGATCGTCTTTCACAGCGTGACATGCTTTCAATCTTTGAGGCCAGTGACCAGCAGCTTGGTAACGCGGGCGACACGATAATTGAGGAGCGTTTTAAAAACGCCACGAGTCTCCCAAGAAACAATCGCGGTTCACTTTTGAGCTTTGCGCCCCGAAGTGTCGAACGGGTTAATCGCGAAGCTGCGCGTGAAGATCTTACTCAAGCAGCAGAAGCAGCCAACCAAAGCGTTCTGCAGCGTGTCTTCTTTAATGAAGGCCCATCGATGGCGCCCTACTCGAATCTTCCAGAGATGGATTCTCTTTTGCCTCAAGATCGAAGTCACAAAATGGTCTTGGGTGCGTCTTTAGGGGCGGTTGTCTTGGCCAGTTGTGCGGTCTTTGCGGCATGGGGTTATAGCAATGCAAAAGATGAGAGTCCGACGGCAGTATCATCGTATCTTGACGACCGTCGTGGTGATACCATGCAAAATACGGACCTCGAAAAGCGTGATGGTTCCACCGGGCAGGAGAGCGTGCTTGTGAGATCGCGTTCAGGTTTGGCTTTAATTGGAGTTGCGTCGAACGACCCGATCCACACCCATGAAGCGAAAGCAAAATCTGAAGATAAGAAACCACAACAAAAAGATTTGAATGACAAAGCGACAAAGAAACAGGATGCACTCGACCCACGCCTAGCAAAGATGGGTTTTGGTCTTTCGGTGAATGAGGGCACATCGTTTCAAGACAATGTGAAAAAGCCCAAATCGCAGCACATAGCGACGAACGATACTTTGATCAAATCGCCTGCACTTAAAGCCAACAATTCGAAGAAAGCAAAACCAAGTGTGAGTCAAAAACTCAATCGTTTGGCGTCGATTAGTGATCGAACCTTTTCTACCAAGAAAACTTTGGATGCAGATATTGTTCGAAGTTTTGCATTGGACAAGCCGGCTCGTGTTGTGATCGATCTCAATACAGAAAAGGCATTGGACAACTACTTGGGAGAACACGGAGCCTTAATCGAAGGTGTACGTCAGGTGCGCATCGCTAAACGTGATGCGGTAACGACACGTTTGGTTATCGAGCTCGAGGGTACGAAGGGGCCTCGTCAACTCAAGGCAAAGATGAATGAAGGGTATTTGGACGTGCGCTGGTAAGCGAAGTGCTATTGAAGGTCTCAATACCAATATCAGCACAAAATTGAGTCTGAGCACCATGTGCTCAGTTTTTGTTATCAATGAAACACTTCTCTTTACCAATACTCCTAACCTCCCTTATTCTTTGCGGTGCTGCCCGAAAAAACGAGCCCTATATTCAATATTCGAAGCGCCTTCAATTCCAAGTACGAGAGATTCTGGAGTTCCCTCGTGAATTCAATGGAAGCAGGATTCTACGCCACAGCCTCTCACAAAGTCGGCAAAAACTAAAAGAGAGTGGAGAACTTCGGATCTCAGTTGTCGGTAACTCGTTAATTGCTTCCGACCACATTACGGATGTTTTTCGAAAGCGACTTGTAGAGCGCTTCGGTGATGGTGGCAAGGGGCTCGTGCTTGCAGATCGCATGGCGAAATATGGAAGGCGCACGCGAAGTGCCGCTTGGTCTTCAGGGTACACGCCCTTCATGTTCGCGATGGGTCCACAAAGTAAAGAAGCTTACGGTATTTCTGGCGTACAACATCTTTCAAGATCACGTGGCAAATCAATCTTTAAGAACATTGATAAAGGGAGTGTACGCGTCCTTGGTTCGGGGAAAAGCTGTCGAATGAGACTCGAAAGCGGAGCATCTCAACTTCAACTGAACTTCAATGAACTCTATGTTATCGATGCTGCCAAGCGCCTTACACTCAAAACACGAGGCAAGTGTCATATTGATGGAATTGATTTTAGGAATGAAGAGAAAGGCATCACTGTGGATACCCTTGGTGTGCCTGCATCTGGGTTTTCAAAACTTTCAAAATTACATCGCGGAAATATCCGTCGGGATTATGCGGCACTGAATCCGGATTTGATCATCTATTTACTCGGGGGGAATGAAACAAAGAGACTCGCATGGAAGCGATTTTCTAACAATAGTTTACGTAAATATGTTCGTGAAGAACTTCAAAATCTGCAATCGATTGATGCAACCCGAGATTGCATGATTGTTGGACCCATCGATAATATTATTCCCCTAAACCAAAATCGTCGATATCAAACGCGTCCAGAACTCTACGCGGTTGAATCCATATTTGTTGAAGAGGCAGCACGATTTGGCTGTGCTTATTTCGATCTATTTCGAGCAAGTGGTGGAGAAGGATCGATTCGCCGAATGGATCGCCTCGGTTGGCTTCATGACGATAATGTTCACCCGAAACGCAAAGCACTCGATGCCATGGGTGGTATTTTAGCGGATGCACTTATTCGCGCATTGGAAGTTGAACCACAGTTCGACGAACAAAGCTTTTCAAATTGGGTTGAAATTTCAAAACTACCGAGGCGTCAACAATGATTAAACTCCAAGTATCTTTTCCATTGTTGTTCCTCTTAACTTTGGTCTCGTGCTCGACACAACCGACACCAAAACCAGTTCCGAACTCGGCAAAGTTACGAGATGTCAAAAACGAAAACGAAAATCTCAAAAGACATGTTGCAACAGGAATTACAATTGAAAACAATATCAGTCTTCATCATGATCAAAGTCGTCTAAACCAAAAAGCCATTCAACAAAAAGACGACATAATTGACCAGAAAGAGCTACAAAAGAGCCATGAGATTCGTTTACAGAATGCCATTGATTATGCGTTGAATCGAGAGTTTGGTGATGGTGTCGATGCAGGTATTGCAGTTGGAGTTGCAAATCGATTTGCACAGGTACAGAGCTATAAAGGCTTGGCCAACTTTGAATCGGGTCATAAGGTTGATGCACAGACAAGTTTCCGCCTGGCGTCGATTACTAAAATCATGACAGCGTTGATGGTAAAGCAAGATATTGATGCCGGTGAATACACTCTTGATACCAACATACGTACATTGTACCCGAGCTTTCCACAGAAAAAGTATGAGGTGAAAGTTGGAGATCTTTTAAGTCATCTCTCTGGCATCTCGGGTTATCGGAATTGTGCCAAGGAATGTTTTTTCAAAAAGCATTACAACACAAAGCAATCGATCAAAGTGTTTTCAGGTTGGCCCCTTAGCGAAAAACCGCGTAGCAAATACATTTATACCAGTTACGGCTTTAACCTTTTAGGCGCAGCACTCGAATCGCACCATCAAAAGTCTTTTGATGACCTTCTTAAAGAACGACTCTTTAAAACAAGTGATACACATCATATATTTGTTGAGTATACACAGGATAGATCAAGGGATTGGGCCCAAGGCTATTATCGTGCGGGAGATCAGCTTCGAAAGTCGAAGAAGGTTGATATTTCCAGTCGTTTCGCCGGTGGCGGGACGCGTGGAACGTTACCCGAGCTCTTGAACTTCGGCAAAGCAATTCTCGATGAGACCTTTGTTTCGAGAAGGTCACTTTTTGAAATGTGGAAACCTCAGTTTACCAACACGGGAGCGCCCACGGATTATGGACTTGGTTTTGCCAGTTATCCTTACGGAGGAATTTGGGTTGTCGGCCATGCCGGAGGTCAACCTGAGGTGTCATCACTCCTACTCATGATTCCTCAATACCATAGTGTCATCGCGATTCTTAGAAATGTAGAAGGCGACGTAAAAAGTGTGGGGAACGTAGCGCGTTCAATTATGGATTACCTTTACCGCAACTCAAGACCAAACCTAAAATACATCTCTGCCGACTCACATCGCAACCTACAGGTTGCCGCTGCACAGCGCGTGTATTCGTATGGAAAAGCACTTTCAGGTCTGAATGCTGGGTCATGGGTCCATGATGAAAGGCAAGACCCAACTCAAATTCTAGGCTTGTATCGCGAGACGATCGCACACGTCCATCCGCAATCATGCTTGAGTGAAAAAGAATCTTTGCCCGAGTGCATGGGTTTTCGCGCTAAACTCAATTATTTGTTGGGACAACCTACAGGATATGTCATTCAAAACTTAGGCATAGGGATAGCTGCCAATAGGCCTTCAAGTTTTGATGATGATAACTTTGGACATTGGCTAGTGAAGAATCACGAACTCGGATTGGAGTCCATAGAACTATCGGATGAAGACCTTCGACTTTTTGAAAGCTCTGCACCCAGTACCTGTGAAAAAAGTATAAAAGTAATCGAGGCAAAAATAGGTTTGAATAACACCATGATATACCCTTCTGTTGAGAAAAAATGTGAACCCTATCTCAATGAGCTGCTTCGGAATGACCTAAAGACCTACGATAAAGTTCTATCGTCATTGTCGACGATAGAGCCCTTCACACAATCACTATGGCTACACCAAATTCTGAATGCGTATCGTGTGGGGCGGGAGAAACATGCGAAGACTCAGCTTCGCCGCTATCTTGAACATCAAAAACCAAAATACCCTAAACTTCTTAAGCGCCGCGCAAAAACTATTTTGAGTCACTATGGGACTTCAAAAAAGTCCCGAAAGCGCTTTGAAGTTCGTTTCACGACTGATTTAGCTGCGTTGTTGGGTGTGTTGTGAAAGTTGTGATCTCACGGGTCAAAAAGTTGAGTTTCTCAGTTTAAGCAAGAACAATACAGGAAGACAATATTGCTATTTCCCTTGCCGAAGTAGGTTTGAGGCTCGTCATGATTTCACCTTTTTCAGCTCCGAAGAGACGCTCAAAACGCGAAGCGGTGAAAAATCGAAAACCACTTGTTCCAAGGGGGAAGAGAAATGACGGAACTCTTTGTTCCTTGCCACCGGCAGCATATCGAAGGCGTCGAGCACGCCAAGAAGCGAAACCGACAGAATATGATCCCAACGCGAGTCATGTGAACTTACCTTTGATTCGTGGTGTTTCATTTGAAGATTCAGATTCGGCACACGATGCTGGTGAGTATCGTAGCTCTCAACTCCATAGTTCAAATCATACTACAAACAACACCTCAAACAGTACTTCGAGAAAGCGGACACACTCAAACTCCCCTCTTTTATATACGAGCAAAGTCAAAAAATTGGATGATGATGGTGTCAACGCGTCTTCCGATACGAATGGTGCCGCAGAGGCATCATCTCTTTCGGCGAACACAACTTCGAAGAGATCCGGTCTTCCCCGCGGAGGGTGGTTTGGGCTCTCTCGCGTATTCCGCAGACAGGATTTATCGAGTGATAGAAAGCTTGCGGAAGACTATCCAAGAGAAAGAACCACCAATCAAAACCTTAACAATGGCCGTGGGCGAAAACACGCTCGGAAAAGGACTCGACTCGCACCGACTTTAGAGCTCGAACTTTTGGGTGTTGCGTTGATTTTCTCAGCATTGTTGGTTTTGATTGCACTGATATCCTATTCCCCTCTCAGTGCACTGACCAAAGCCTCGATGTCGATTGATGAAATCGTAATGTGGAAGGCGGCAAATTGGGCCGGTCCTTTTGGTCATCGTTGTGCAGAGTCTCTGACGCATGCCTTGGGGCTTATCGCTTTTTGGATCCCGCTAGCAATATTTTATGCAGGTGCTCTATGTGTCGGTGCACGCATTCCAATTCCTCGAAGTCATCATGTCGCAGGCATTGTGATGGTGGTGGTCTCATGTGCAGCATATTTAGAAATCTTGCTGGGAGATGCATTGCTCTACCCCGCTGCTGGGGCGGTGGGACTTGCATGGAAAATCGTATTTGTACCCCTTATCGCTAGCACGGGAGTTCTTCTCCTTACCTCAACATTGGTTGTAGCGGGTTTGATGGTATTTTTTGAACTCCGACTTCGTGAGCTTCTTGCATCCATTATGTCTCTACCGAATCTTTTGCGCTCCAATGCTAAGGTGCGTTCAAAAAGAGCAAAATCAAGACCGGGTAGTAAAGTGAGCTGGCAAGAACTGGCAGAGAGTTATGAGAACGAGAGCAACGAGCTTGAAGATTCTGCTAAACCAAATATTCAACCAAGTATGTTAAGCAAAGCGTCCAGCCCTGGAAAAGGGTTGAGTTCAAATTTGCATAGTGGTCTGACTCAAAATGATTATGATTTCTGGCGTGTTGGTGCACCAGCCCCTATCGCCTCTAGGATCCCAAGTGTTGCAGGGATGGTCGTGCGCTCAAGTGAGATTCCATCACAATCGTCACTTATCGCTTCGAAAAATCTTGGTATTAAAGAATCACAGCGTAGCGAAGAATCGAACGAACGCTCTGGAATTCGTTCTTACAAATCCGCGACGGAAATTCCGATCGAAGTCGATTCTCAAATCTCAAATTTAAAGAAGAGTCGATCAACCAAGGATACCTCTTCGTTTCTACCACAGTTAGGTGAAGAGCAAAAGACACGCAATATTACGATGGTTGATGAAGCCATTGCGGACAAGATGGAGGTAGAGGCTTTTAAGGTTATAGAGCAAGAAGAGATTGCCGTTGAGATCGACGATCGTAAAGTGAAGCGTTCTCGCAATCGAAAGTATCTATACCCTCCACTTAAGCTCTTGGATTACGATGCTCCTGACCGAAAACCTGTCGATCGTGAAGCCTTAGAGCGTCAAGCAGACAAACTGATTCGTAAGTTTGCAGATTTTGGCATCAAGGGCAAGGTTCGAGAGGTACGACCCGGGCCGGTCGTGACAACTTATGAGTTTGTTCCTGCGCCCGGTATTAAGGTCTCAAAGATAGCATCACTTGCAGATGACATTGCAATGGCGATGGAAGCAGTTCACGTTCGCATCGTTGCTCCAATTCCAGGTAAAGGCGCTGTTGGTATTGAAATTCCGAATGAGCGTCGGGAAACAGTTTTTCTAAAAGAGATTATCGCAGACAAGAGCTTTCAAAAAAGTGATGAACGTCTTTTGATGGCTTTAGGGAAAGACAAAGAGGGAAAATCCTATTCCGCAAACCTTGGTGAAATGCCTCATGTCCTAATCTCTGGGACAACAGGTTCGGGTAAGTCCGTCAGTGTGAACGCGATGATTTGTTCGATTCTCTATCAATCAACACCCGAGGAAGTTAAATTCTTAATGATTGATCCAAAAATGTTGGAGCTTTCAATTTATGAGGGCATTCCACATCTATTGTTACCACCAATCATCGACTCGAAAAAAGCGTCCTATGCACTTCAATGGGCTGTTGGCGAAATGGAAAGGCGCTACAAGGCAATGTCAGAGGCTGGCGTCAGAGACTTAAAAGGGTTCAATAAAGTCATCACCCAAATGCGGGCGGGTAAGCATCCGACCGGTAAAAAACCTCCGATGACCGATCAAGGTCGGCCCTATGATAAATTGCCCTACATTGTGATTGTGATTGATGAATACGCAGACCTTTTGTCGATTGCGGGCAAAGAAGTCGAAGGCTATGTCATGCGACTTGCGCAAAAGGCACGTGCCGCAGGTATTCACGTGATGCTAGCAACACAGCGTCCATCGGTTGATGTTATTACCGGCGTGATCAAAGCAAACTTCCCGGTGCGGATGGGCTTTCGTCTTGCGTCGTCACACGATTCAAAAACGATTATCAACCGGCCTGGTGCAGAAAAACTTTTGGGACGCGGTGATATGTTGATCATGCCTCCCGGCACGTCGAATGTTGAGCGTGTGCACGGTGCCTATATTTCAGAAAAGGAGATCGATCGTATTGTTGATCATCTGAAAACTCAAGGGTCACCCGATTACGACATGTCGATACTTGAGCCACCCGCATCTGAGGCAGAGGAGGATGATGGCGAAAGACCCCAAGATGCGAAATTTGGGGAAGCGGTTGATCTCGTTCGTCAACATCAAAAATGCTCAACATCGTGGCTGCAACGAAAACTGATGATTGGTTACAATCGTGCTGCAAGAATGGTTGATGCTTTGGAGCGAGAAGGTATTGTTGGTCCACAGCAGAATGCAAAAGGCGATCGCGAGATCTTTGTGCGTTAAAAACTTACATCATTATTCTTTGCTTCACTGAGATAACGCCTTGCAAAAAATAGGGCAAAAATGGGATTGACGTCCCGTTGTGATACGAACTTTGTTCTACGAGTGATCGATACAAGACTTAAGGTTACACTATGTATGTCACTGTAGAGGTTGAGTCCAATGAAGAGCACAAAGAACATAACATCAATACTAACGACGTTAGCACTTTTCACTGGATGCACTGCGGACCTCAATTCAATCTCTGCCGAAGATCGACGCGGGAGTGAAGGTTTTCAATTTGAAGAACTTGATTCTACCCTAGAGACCGCGTCGACTACCAACGACAGTGATGAAAACTTTGATGAGAACGACGAGGGAGCAGCTTCTCAAATTGATAGTGACTTAGAGATATATTTAGATTCACAATGCCCAGAAAATGATTCTACGGTAGCACAGCAATCATCATGTTTGGCTCAGTCCTTTTGTAGCTTTGACAACATCGATAGTATCCTTGAGCCTGCGGACTGTGATGCACTTGTGGCTCTATACGAAAACACCAATGGTAGTGCCTGGCTTGATTCTTCCAACTGGTTTCAAAAGTCTGATATTTCCTCCTGGTTTGGAGTTGAGGTCCAGTACAAGCATGTTGTGTCACTCGTGCTTCCTAACAATAACTTGGTAGGCTCCATTCCAGACCGCGTCGGCAATTTTTCTTCTTTGGATGTTCTTGATTTGAGCGGGAATATGCTTTCCGGAGAAGTGCCCGATAACCTAAGAGACATTTCAGCACTGGATACGTGCACACTCTTTTCAGATCAAGGCAATGGTTGCTTTGAAGCAGAAACAATCGGGGTGAGTTTATGGCTTGATGAGAACTGCGCTGGTTGGGACGACGGCTGTGTTAGCGTTTGTGGCGATGGCGTGCACAGTGAGGATGAGTTTTGTGATGATGGTAATGTCGATAACGATGATGGTTGCAGTGCGCAGTGTACCCCGGAGATTTCAAGCAGTAGCGTTCAAGGGAATGGTGTCTGCGAGCTTGATGAATGTGTTGGTGTCGCTTCCGCAAGCTGCAACATTGCAAACTCGGATTGTGGAGTAAACAGTGGTGTCACAACCCTGTATCATCATGACCAAGCACCATTATGGATTATCGAGTGGGGTATCGGCTTACAAACACTCCCTGAGCTTACTCTTCTTAATTCACATCAAACGAATGCAGAAATTATGAGTATTGAGTTCAACTCCGATTCCGCAGCAACAATCAATATTTCTCACTCCGATTTTGGTGTAGGAGCATCGTTTGTTCAGGTGCAGATTGGTGATGGTGCGCCATTTATATTGGGTTCGAGTCACTAAAGATTCTATCGAAAGTATATCTTCATATTTTGATAGAGATCTCACTAAAGTCTCTTGCTCGAAAGGCGATAGTGTTTTCATGCATCTTAAAATCAGACCCACCCCTTATTGTGCTTTTGCTCTCGTGTTCTCGCTCCTGACAAGTGGTTGTGATGGTATTGATGTAAATGTCATTCAAGACATTGACAACAGTCGTACAGACCTTGAGCTCGCAAACTATGTCACACCTGACGATGAAATGGCTGCCACGAACATCGGTGAAGAGCCTAGTGGTGTCGATACTGTTGACGAAAATTGTGGTGATGGTGTTTTACAAAACAATGAGTTGTGTGACGTAGACCAAAGTTTAGGGGCAACACAGTGTTCTGAAACTTGCGATGAACTCTCCGAATATTCTGCTAACGTGGGGGATCGCATTTGTGATGCTGATGAATGCATGTGCTTTGGTGGAGAGTGCGATAACCCGAACTGCATGTCAGCGCCGGAAGACTGTGGTGTTGCTGCCAACTTTAACGGTTTTATCACGATCGAAAACATTGACGAGAGCTCCTATTTGCTGAATTGGGGAGCCTCCCAACCCGAAGCACCTCGTGTCGATTACATAATGAGCAATAATGTCGAGCTCACACCGCTTGCGCCAACACTCCTGCCCGCTGGAGATTCGCTCATATCGTTTACAGCGCATACAAGCGATAACCAAGATGGATTCGTACGTGTTATCGTGAATGAAATTGATTCGGTGACGATACGTGTTCGCCCATAAAGAAACACCACCTTAAAGGTGGTGTTGTTCTTGCGATATGTTGTGCATATCAAGCCAGGTTTAGTCTAGATACGTTCGGCAATAATCTCCGCAATATCTTTCACTTGGACGTGTTCCGCATCTTCTGCTTTGGTGCCATCCGTAATCATGGTCATACAAAATGGGCACCCAACAGCAATCGTTTTTGCGTCCTCTGTGTTCGCATCGGCTTTTGGTTTTGATGCATTAAGTGTCACTAAGGCTTCTTGGGTTCGGTTAACATTGACACGCTCGCCGATGTGCTCTTCCATCCACATACGACCACCACCAGCGCCACAACAGAAGCTTTGCTTTTTATTACGATCCATTTCTTTCACTGAGACACCAGGTGCTTTTTCAAGAAGATTGCGTGGCTCATCTACAACTTCATTGTAGCGCGAAAGATAGCATGGGTCATGGTACGCCACTTCCTCCCTAATCTTTTTCTTATCGTCGAAAGGTATTCGATTGTCTTTCATTAACTCATCAAGGAGTTCTGTGTGATGTTGAATCGAATAATCGACACCGTACTGGCCGTACTCATTGCCAAGAATATTGAAACAATGGGGGCAGGCCGTAAAGATCTTCTTAAATTTATACTGCGCTAAGGTTGCAATGTTTTCTTGAGCAAGCGCATCGAAAACGTATTCATTACCAAGACGCCGTGCTGTGTCGCCGGTACACTTTTCTTCACACCCCAAGATGCCAAAGTCCACGTTGGCTTTCTTTAATATCTTTACGAGCGCTTTTTGTGTTTTCTTTGAACGATCATCCGTCGCCCCAGCACAACCAACCCAAAAGAGATATTCGACTTCTCTTTCTGGATCTTCCACCGCGATGTCTTTCATAATGGGTACATCAAGGTCCGTGGTCCATTCTTCCCTTTTGTCCTGACCAATACCCCAAGGATTCCCTTGAACTTCCATTCCGCGGAATGCCGCATTGAGTTCTTGCGGGAAGTCGGCTTCCATCATCACAAGATTTTGACGTAAAGAAATCAAGTTTCCTGGAACAGAATCGATTAAGACTGGGCACGCTTCTACACATGCTGCACATGTCGTACAAGCCCAGAGCTCATCAAGATGAACTTGGCCTTCGGTCTGGAGATAGGTTCCTTTATCTTGATCGACTTGGTTGGGATCGTCATGGGCCACTGCTTCCCGCGCGATCAAGGGAAGCTTGGGTTCCCATGCTTTCTCTTCATCAGCTTTCGCTT
Organism: Myxococcota bacterium; assembly: GCA_020630615.1. Lineage (GTDB taxonomy): Bacteria > Myxococcota > UBA727 > UBA727 > JAHDBA01 > JAHDBA01. The sequence continues at coordinate 34,243 of JAHDBA010000002.1, forward strand.
CGATGGGCGCACCCCATTTGTCCCGGAACTGTGCGATTTCATCAAAGTTATGTTTTCGAAGGTTGTCTTTTAGATCGTGCAAGACCTTCTTCGGTTGTAGGGGCTTACCAGTTGTATGGGCCGGGCAAACAGCATTGCATCGACCACATTCCGTACACGCAAAGGTGTCCAAGACAGACTTCCAGGTGAACTCGGTTATGCGATCGTTTCCATACTTCTCGAGGGTCTCATCCATAAAATCAATTTTTTCCGGGATACCCAAGGCTTGGTCACGTTTGTAAAAATAGATATTTGGGAAGGCAAAGATTAAATGCATATGTTTTGAGATTGAAAGATATGCAGCGAAGCCCAAGAATATTGCAAGATGAGCGACGAAGAAGAAGAGGTTAAACACTTCAAGCTGCATCGTGTCAAACGCACTTAGTGGTTGTGCGATCAAAGACGAAATAAACCAGTACCAATGAAAACCTTCCTCAACGCGACCTGCTTTCATTTCAAGCGCTGCATAGGAGCCAACAAAAAGGAAGAAGGTAATGTAGAGCATTAAAATGATCCACAGAATATTCTCAGCATCTTGAGATCGCGGCATCAACCGTTTCACTTTACCCGACCATCTCCGTACCAAAGCTGCAACACTCATGGGAACAATCAAAGCCGCCATGATCTCTTGTGAGAAATGATATGCGTGGTTCAGGAACCCATGCCCAATGATGTCTGCATAAACCAACCCACCTTGATATAAAGCGGTGAGCCCAGTTAGGACTAGCTCCATGTGCCCAATACCCAGTAGGAAAAACCCATAAAGGAAAAACATGTGCATGATGCCAGCGACAGGGTCTTCCAGCACCTTCTCGTGAAGAAATGTTTTGCGGATCATATTCCACAAACGTTGGCCAGGTTGATCTTTGAGATCATAATCAGGCTTCTTCCCTGACCAAATCATTGCCGCAATTACACCAAAACGCTTGGTGCAAAAGACAACTGTTGCAGCGAGAAGAAGCGCTGTAACTACAAACTTAATACCCCAAAAAGCAGTCATAAAACCCTCTAAACCTTCAATAATCGGCACTTGAAAGCATTAACGCATCGCGCCGTATGTATGAGCGAGATACCCCAATACGCACAAAATATAAAGATTTGATCGACCACTTCTCAAATTACCGCTCATTTTTGAGGGGATTTTTATTCGCCAAATATTCTGCTATACGACTAGTGAACAATGTTTTGAGAGGTTTAACGATGAAAAAGAATATTTTAGCGACTCTGTTTGTGATGGGTCTAACTTCGAGTGTTTATGCAGGGGGGGGGGCAACAGCTGATGCCCCAGTAGACTTGTTTTGGACCATGACAAGTGCTTGTGATGAATCCGGTGCTTTCGACTACGAGTTGAATGCGTTTGGAGATGGAACATGTGAGGACGAATATTATGATATTTATGTGAACGGAGCTTCATGTATCTCTGTTACACACGATGATTTAACAGCTTCACGTGTCGCGATACCATCGTCATGTTTGGGGGAGAGCAATGTTGGAACCTTCAATATTGCGATTCGTGGGACCACTCTCGGAACTTCATGCGCTTATGATTTGACAATCGCTCAAGAAGCAGATCCGTGTGAGTCTCATTCATGTACAAGCGCTTGTGAGTGTATCTATATTGATGAGTATGGTGAGGGACGGCCCTACACATGCGGCGATTTCCCCGCACCAAGTTGTAATGATGGTTTAACAAACCAAGGTGAAACTGGAACGGACTGCGGTGGTCCATGTCCAGCATGTGATAACGAGCCTTCACCGACATGTTTTGATGGGATTCAAAACCAAAATGAAAGCGCCATTGATTGCGGTGGTCCATGCGTGCCCTGTGTTAGTGGACCAGTGACAGAAGATTGTGTTGATGCTTCGATATCTTTAGGCGATTTTGACAGCAACGGTGTGGGTCGTGTTGGTGGTGAAGGTGGTAGAGTAATACCTACTGTGGATTGCCCCGAAGGCTTTGCTTTAACGGGCGTTGACGTTGCATACATGAATATTCCAAATGGAAACGTATCCGTATCGGAGCTGACCATGATTTGCGCAGACTCACGTGTGCAAACAAATGGTCAACTTATCACCCGTACCGAGGCAGATGTATTGGTGTTCCGCGGTGCAGGGTCGCAAGACGTTAATGAGCGAATCGAGTGCCCAGCAAATCAATACGTAGTTGGGATTCGTGGTAAGGGTGCAGCGATGAACGGTCGTGTGGATGACCTTCGTGGTTTTGACTCGATCGAGCTTGATTGTGCGCCCGCGTCCGTACTCAATGGAAATGTCATCTTTGGTGCATCACAAAGTGTAATCGGAAGTGTCGCTCAGTCGGGTCTTATACCTCAAGGCGTACAATGTGCAGAAGGTTCATTTATCGGCGGTATGAGCGGTATGGGGTGGACAATCTTTGATCTCTTCGAGCCACGCTGTGCACAAGCAACCACAAATTGTTCCGAGTTAAGCGACCCGAGTGATGCAACGGACCCAAGTGATGCAACGGACCCGAGTGATGCAACGGACTCGAGTGATGCAACGGACCCGAGTGATGTGACTGACC
>JAHDBA010000002.1:36926-92255 GCA_020630615.1 Myxococcota bacterium
CAAGTGATGTGACTGACCCAAGTGATGTGACTGACCCAAGTGATGTGACTGACCCAAGTGATGTGACTGACCCGAGTGACGTCATCAACAACCCAACTGATCCTACAAACTCAGATGACCCAAGTGATGACAGTGATTCGAGTGATGTGACAGATCCGACGAATCCAAATGACGAAGGACACACCTGTGAACCTGAAGTTATCATTATTCGTGAAGGTGGTGATAACAACGATCAAGGTGCGCAAGGGCCAACGAACGTAGGTGATTATGAAGACAACCCTGAGTACTTCGTGCGTGGTGGTGCTATAATGGCGAACTGTGCAAATGCTGATGGATCGATGGTTTCCTTATTGATTGGTGCATGTCTCCTTTGGTTGCGCCGGCGTAAGTAAAGAGATTGAAGAATCAAGAACGAAAAAGAAGGGTTGCCGCCCTTCTTTTTTTGTTTCAACTTTGGGTATGTCATCAACTCCGACATCGTATCAAGTGCGTGATATCGACATCGAATGTCAGGATGCCTTTGTCTTAAAGGCTCGATACTTTGGTTCTGAACAACCGACCGTTGTAGCTCAACTGCATACGGGTACTGGGATCCCACAAAAACTTTATCAAAACTTTGCGTGCTATCTTGCTTCAAAAGGCGTTGGAGTTGTGACCTTTGACTATCGGGGTGTCGCAGAGTCCTCGCCGCGACCTTATGATGATTTTGATGCTGATCTTATGGACTGGGCAACTCTTGACATGGATGCAGTGTATGGTTGGGTTGGCCAAATGTACCCAAACGCAAGACATATTGTAATCGGTCATAGTATCGGAGCACAGCTTTTGGGTTTTATGCCGCGATTTGAGCGCATCGATACAATAATTATGATCGCGTCATGCACCGGTTACTATAAGGACATGGCGGGGCGCTTCCGTTATACTTTACACTTTGCCTATCGCATTTTGTTTTTGCTTTTCTCCAAAGTCGTAGGTCGAATGCCTCTATCATGGATCCGCCAAGGGGAAGACATCCCCGCAGGTGTTGCGCTGCAGTTTCGACGGTGGTGTTTGACGCCTGACTATTTTAGAACCTTTCGCTCTGAGTTTCGTCTGTGGGCTTTTGATCGTATTTCATGTCCCTTGCATGCTTTTCAGATCGTAGATGACCCACTGGCGAACCAAGTGAGTTCAAACAAACTTCTGGAATATTTCCCAAATGCAATCCAAACAATTCATAAAATCGATCCAAAAGATTATGGTGTGAAGTCTATCGGCCATACAGGATTCTTCTCGAGACAATTCCAAGCATCACTCTGGAGTGAAGTGTTCAAGCTTTGTAGTGAGCAATAAGACGTGGTCGTTCAGTGACGTAGAGACCTCCGCCCTACTTTCCCCTTGCGCCATCAATAAGATTGTTTAACTTGAACTGATAAAAACAAAGGAAATTTCATGAAGAAAAACATTCTTATTTTTGCGTTAACTGCAGTGTTTAGTGCCTCTTTATTTGCGGGTAGCCCTGCAAAGAACAAGAAAGTTGAAGAGCTTCTTGAACTCACACAATGGAAGCAAATGATGCAATCAATCGATGCTCAACTTGCTCCGGCATTGGGTATGCTGGGCGCTTCTGATGCGCAGAAGGCTAAGATTAATTCAATCGTTAATGGCAAAGAGTTCAAAACAGCAATGATGGCAGAACTCGTTAAAGTCTATGATGCTAAGTTTAGTGAAGCTGAGCTTGATGCTTTCTTAACCTTTTACAAAACCTCGGCCGGACAAAAATGGATCACTACAATGCCAGCGGTATTTCAAGAAAGTATGGTCGCCGGCTCAAAGGTAAGTGAAAAACATCTTGGCCCAATTTTTCAAGAGCTTCAAAAGAAGATGAAGCAATAAAAGGCGTCAAATTAGGAAAAGCAAAGGGGAGCCCCTATGAATAGAGTGTCACTAAAGATTGTTCTTCTATCGGCGATTGTAAGTACCAGCGTCTATGGTCATAAGGGGCGTCGTGATGACACACATCCGTTGAGTGCAAAAGAAAAAGCTGCAACTGAACTTGCTGATATCTTGCTGCAAAATCAAGCGCATGCGACCTACGCACCCTTAATGAAAACAGTAACAGCAACGGTGCTAAAAACGAGTGGTTTGGAGGCAACAAAACATCTTTATGATGTTGCCGGTGAGGTCGGTTCTCTTACCGAAAAGCTCATAACCTCTGAGCGTTTTCGAGAAATATATCGGCCTGCAACGATACATGCCTATACAGAACACTTTACCTTGGACGAACTCAAAGCATTATTGGCATTTTATCAATCACCTCTTGGTAAAAAGCTAATTGATAAAGGGCCTGCGATCGGAGAAATGCAACGCGCCGAACTCGCTCAGGAGCTGCCCGATGCCGCAAAATCTTTACAAAGTGATGTTGCTAAAAGTGTAGGCGGACGTTTAAAGGATCTATTCAAGAAGGTTGTTCACGATTAAACACATCGCCAGCAAGATAAAAGAGTCTAGAACATCAGTTGGAGCCCTCAGTTGGGCTCTTTTTAATTTCCAATATAGCTCCGAACTCTGCAGCCAACTAATACAGAAGTTCTTGTGCATGGGGTGGTAGAATAAATGCAGCCTGGTGGCGTTCGGAACTGTACCAGTCAAGATCGTCATGCAGCCTCGACAGCTTGTCATTCACATCTCGTGGGTCATCACCCATAGTTGCTATTTGAATTGACCACACACCACCTGGATATACAGCAGAGAAGCACTCCAAGGGGTGCACCACTGGGAATAGAGCTTGTAGGTTTTGATACACTTGGCGAAAGGTATCTCTAAAGTACCATGTCGAGCCACCCTGTACGGCAAGTGCACCATTCGGATTTAACCGAGATTTAGTACTCCGGTAAAACTCATGACTATAAAGTGAAGCACCTGGGCCTATAGGGTCTGTAGCATCGACGAATATAGCGTCGTAGTAGTCTTCGCAAGTCTTGAGGTATTCTGCCCCGTCATCGATAATAAGATTAAAACGCTTATCATCTCTCAAGCTCGATTGGTTATCAGGTCGTCTGAATATCTTCGGCAAATGCTTCTCACATAGCTCCACAAGTTCACGGTCAATATCGACCATATCGACCTTCGTAACATAGGGGTAACGGAGTAACTCTCTCGCGCAGCCACCGTCACCACCACCGATGACAAGTACCTTTTTGGGTGTGTTCGACGCACCTGCTCTGCACATAAGTGTATGTACCATCATCTCATGATAACTTTTCTCATCAGCTTCCGAACATTGGATATTTCCATCGAGAACGAGTACGCGACCGAGTTGGTGAGTATCCAGTATAAGCACGTCTTGATAGCATGTGTGTTCTTCGGCAATCACTTTTTTAATGCGTGCCGACCACAGAATATTTTCAGACCAGCCATCACTTAGCCAAGTTTTTTTGCGGTTGAGGCCTGGCTTATCAAGCTCTATCGAATCCGCTAATCTCCGATCCCGTACCCGCTCAAAGCCAACATCACTTGCTTTGTTAGGTTGCCCGCGTTTGATAATTTGAAAATCGTGATGTGAACTTTGGAGCTTGTTTTGAAATAGGGCCGGCATTGATGAAAGGTGTTGTGGATCACCACAGGTGAAGAGATCGACCGCTGCATAACCATGCTCGGGCCAAGTATGGATCGAGAGGTGACTTTCGGCCAAGAGTACGATGCCACTGACGCCGACCGGTTCAAAAGTGTGGAAGCGTTGGCCCAGTACGGTACATTTCAATTGGGAGGCGACATTGAGTAAGAGACGTTCTAAAAACCCAGAATCATTTAACTGAGATGGAGTACATGAGTAGAGCTCAAGAAGTGCGTGGTGTCCCAATGTTTCTTGCTCTTCTTCTTCAACGATCATCATGGATATTTAAACTCAAAACGTGTATAGAAATCAAGATGCTATCCTCGCGCAAGCTGTTATACTTTTCCATAAAAACTCATAGAAAGGTGAATATGCACACACAAATAGTAGTTAGGTTTTTGATCTTATTTCTATTCATGAGTTCGGCTCTGCACGCCAACGATGCAAGTACTGATCAAGTTGTTTTAGAAAAACCTACTAAAAAAACACGAGATGTGATGAGTGATGTACCGAGTGATACTGACCTCATCAATGACACTCATCAAGTATTCGCGTCAAATAGCGTAGAGTCACCAGTCGTCTCTCAACATCAATTTAGATTATCGTCACGTTCAGCATACCATCAGTTTTGGCGTACTTTTGGCTATGGGATGTTTGGTTTTCTTGGCGGCAATGTTATCTCGGTCCTTGGTGTCGCCGTAATTATTGGTGATGGAAGCTCCTTTTTTGACGGGGCTGAACCCGGCGGACGTCTTGCAGCCGGGTCGATCTTAGTTCTGGGCGGAACAGTTGCTTCTGGAATATTGCCCTATATTTTTTCTATAACTTCCTCGCTTGACGGACATGAAGGCATACGTCTTAAAGACCCAGCTGCATGGCGTTCCTATAAACAATCGATTTGGATGAGTTCATCGTTTACGTTTTTCGGTGGACTTTCGTTACTCATCGGTGGCGTTGGATTGGTTGCTGCAGACCTCAGTGAAAGTGGCTATATTGGTGGCATCTACCTCATAAGTGCAGGCGCAGCTATCATGACCATCGGTACACCGCTTGTAACCGCTCTGGTCGCGCGATCGAAGCTCAAGTCGATCGGATATGAGTAAGACTCCACACGAAGTGTAGGTGTGCTACGCATACGCCCAAAAATGAGTCACTTTCACATCAAATTTTGTAGAAGGTGTATCCTATTGAAATGTTGCAAGTTGCTAAAGGGTCGGACGATCTGCGGATATTCCCACACGCCAAATTCATTATTCTATGGATATGTTTTTGGAAGAGATCGCTCCTACACTTAATAGAGCTTCATACACAGAGCTTGAGTGGATTTATTCCCAAACAGAGTTGTCGGGGGAATGGATGACAGGCCAAGCACTTAAAAAGCAAGAGAACATGCCGAACAACGACGAGTTGATTCGCGAGTATACGCCCTTTATTATGAAGATTGCACATAAGGTTAAGAAAGGGCTCAACGATTCAATTGAGCTTGACGACCTCTTTTCATATGGCGCAATGGGTCTGCTTGAAGCTGCTTCAAGGTTTGACGCATCCAAAGGCGCAAACTTTATGACCTTTGCTTATTACCGTGTTCGTGGTGCGATGTACGATGGCCTGCGGCGAATGGGATGGGTGAACCGCTCAGAATATGCAAAGATTAAGTTTGAAGAACGCGCGACACATTACCTTGATAACGTGGCAAATCGCACAATGGGTGTCTCGGAAAGACTGACAGACCCCGGAAGCTCCGTTCAAGAACTTGCTGATAAAGTGTCGAAATTGGTTACGATTTATGTGACATCGCTTGAGGCGATGGAGCATGCGCAATTCGAAGATAAAAAGTTAAAACAAAGCGATGATGCACTTTATTCACAAGAAATGCGCCATTACCTTCATGAAGCGATTAAAGACCTTTCGGACGACGATCGTTCAATCATTGTGAATTACTATTATAAAGACCAAACACTCGCAGAGGTTGGTGAAGGACTTGGTCTTTCTAAATCATGGACATCACGAAAACATGCACAAGCGATTGATAAACTGAGTGAATGTTTAGAACACTATCTCAACACGAAGTCCTAATTTCTAAGCTTATCTGAGAGCAAACAATGAAAATATGAACTTTTGATTTGTAACTTATTTTCGTAGAATGCCAACTTCTAAGCCATCGATTGGTTTTCGTTCTTGAACTTCTGAAGTCATCTCTGCTCTTTTAGTCTTCGCCGCATATTGATTGGGAATGGTAAATATCGCGATCGTCCCGAGCATGAAGGCAACAAGGAGCCCTCGTATCGATAATCGTGCAGCCTTTTCACTGACTTGATTTCGTCGATACTTTGAAAGCATCTCAGAGAATGCTTGTGCACCAAAGAGAAATCCGGTTCCTGAAATGATGGGTGTAAAATACCCAAGTGGAAGCATGATGGGTGCAGCGACATACATCCCGAGACCCATCAGCCCTCGAAAAAGTGCCGTACCAAAGGTTAACCAGAGAAAGGAATTGGAGGACTTGTGTTGCTGAGCCATATTCTGAGTGTAGGAGTTGGCTTTACAAGCTCAAGAGGGAAGTTGATCTTCCAGGCTTGCATGTGCAAGATTGAGCCTATTGATAGACGATGAGGGAGAAGAATGTTCCGATTTTTACACGCACGAACGATTGTTTTGACATTGGCACTTGTGTCGCTTTTGAATGGATGTACGAAAGGCGAAGGTTCTTTGGGGGAGCCTGAAGTCAAAGCGAACAAAAGTCATGTTGCGCAAAAAGCAAGGGAGCTGAACGATAAGACTCAAAAGCTTGAGGCAGCACCCGACTTCAAGAATGCTGTGAAAGTTGAAACACATTATGACCCGAATCAAAAGAAAATCATCGCCAACGTTAGCGTTGCCAAAGGTCTTCATGCTTACGCTGCAGGAAGCGAAACAGGTGTACCGGTATCGTTGACGATTGATGAGAAGGGTGGGTGGCAAAAAACGAGCGAGGTATTTTTACCGAAAGGTGAAAGCAAAAAATTGGCAAGCGGAAAATCCGTTGTCTTGCATGATGCTTTTGAGCTTAGCGTTAAGGTCGATAAAGGTCGCGGAGCCATTGAGGGCAAAGTTGGTGTTCAAGTTTGTACGGAAAAACTTTGCGATCGCCCGCGTAAATATCCATTCAAAGTGAATCCATCATAAAAACTAAGTAGAGTACCATGCGCGAAGTCACAACCAAGGACCCAGGACAATCCTCAAAAGCTCGTAAACGTCCCTTTAAACCAGAACTCTTGAGCGTTAAGGATGCTCGAAAGGTCACCTTTGCATGGGTGCTTGCTTATTTCGTTGTGGGTTTTGTCCTTCTGGACGGTCACTTCACTCACTTCGTCTCTCACGCGCAAGACCTTTTCACAATGATTCACGAAATGGGTCATGGTTTAGTTGCTGAGATCCTTGGTGGTGATCTCCTTGAGATTGTCATTCATGACCGAGGTGGATACGCGAGTTCCACTCGCTCAAGCGAATTTGATGGTGGCCTCATCGCGGGTGCAGGTTTATTGATGGCTCCCTTTTTGGGAATGATTTTGTCTTGGACAATGCTCTTCCCTTTTTTGCAGCGCTTGGCCTGGTTCATTTTAGGGGCTGGAACTTTTCTTTGGGCTTTCCCTGCCTGCAGGTCTTTGGAAGCTACAATTTCATCGTTGGTAATTGTCGGAATCTGCGGAATTTTGGTTGTAATTCGTTCTAAATTTTTACGCCAATTCTTGAATGCACTGATGGTCTCTTCAATGTTTGCATCGGCATTTGTGAGTAAGGACTATCTTTTTGCGAGCATGACTGGACTCGTCCCTGAGAATGGTGATGCTGATGTTCAAGCAATGGCCAACAGTTTAGGTGGAAGCGCTTTGATGTGGAGTATCGTATTGTTGTTTTGTATTGGCTTCTTTGCATTGCTCTCACTCATGTCGGTCTATGTGGCACTCAAACGTGCTGTCGATGACGATTAAAGATTTAGACTTAAAGATTGTAGCAAAGTGACTCAATATCAGTCGTAGCACTGATAAAATTGCGGGGGACTATCTTTTTGACCTCGGAATTCGTTACGATGAAGCTATGTCGAATGTCATTTCTAGAAACGCAAATCTTGTCAATGATTTAAGCCGTGAGCTCACGCAGGCGATGAAAACATCTTCTGAGGGCGACTTGGAGCCCGACGGTGCAATCGATGAATGTGAGCTTGTCGATATCATGACCGATCATTTTGATCGCGTGTTACCCGAGCTAAAGAGTGACACTTCAATCGAGGCGAGTGAATACGTTGAGCATTTATCCAATTCCATGGAGAATGCTTTAAATGCATTTTTAAGTGGCGCAGACTTAAAAGAAGCCAAAAATATTGTTTCTCTTGTACGCTATCAGTTTGACTCGATCGCAACAGCCATTGAGTTTGAAGAAGATAACATTCCCAATGCCTCGATTATTAAACGTTGTGCAGATGCTGAAGATGCACTAGGGATGCCACGTGGGTCGATTCGTTTTGAATCGATGAGTGATGATGATTTTGTGTTCTCAGGAACCCCTGAACATCGAGATCGCTACGACGATATTATGAGCTATTTTGAAAGTATTGGCTTTCACCGCGTCTACGATTCTACACCCAGAGAGGGGAACGATAGGAGTTCTTTTCTCATTGTGGTTCGAGAAGGTTAAGCCAACATCGATATTGTCGCGTCCTCTATTCCTGATTAGCCTAAGCGTACTAAGGAATGTTTGAGGTGGCATGGTGAATAATAAGCATAGTTCAGAAAAGCTTTCCTCGGATGAGGATGTTGGTCAGCCCATTGCTTTTGATCTTGGGAAGAAAACTGAAAAGCCATTTGAACTGGTCTCCAAGTACAAGCCTAAGGGAGATCAACCAAGTGCAGTTAGGGCTTTGGTTGAGGGTCTCAACAACAATGTTCAGCATCAGGTCTTACTTGGTGTGACCGGCTCCGGTAAAACCTTCTCAATTGCAAATGTGATTGCTGAAGTGAATCGTCCTGCATTGATTCTTGCACACAATAAAACACTTGCGGCTCAGCTTTATCAAGAGTTTAAGGGATTCTTCCCAAACAATGCAGTGGAATACTTTGTTTCCTACTATGACTATTATCAGCCCGAAGCATATGTCCCAAAATCGGATACCTACATTGAAAAAGACGCGCAAATTAATGAGGCAATTGACCGTCTTCGTCACAGTGCAACTCAATCGCTGCTGACCCGTAACGATGTCATCATTATTGCTTCCGTAAGTTGCATTTATGGTATTGGGTCGAAAGACAGCTACATGAAAATGAGCGCCTACATTGAAGTGGGTCAAAGCCCTGGGCGCGATCCTTTTCTTCGGACCTTGGTTGAGAGTCAGTTCCAGCGAAACGATATCGCTTTTGAACGAGGCACTTTTCGGGTGCGTGGCGATACTGTTGAGATCTTCCCTGCGCATGAGGAAGAGAGTGCTTTGCGTATTGAGTTTTTTGGCGATGACGTTGAACGTATTACGAAGATCGATCCACTTCGAGGAAAGACGCTTGAAGAACTCTCCTTTGTACGCATCATGCCTGCTAGTCATTATGCGACGACAGTTGAGCGTCGACATTTGGCGATGAAGGCGATTGCGAATGAACTTCAAGTTACACTGAAAGCAATGAAAGATGAGGGGCGATTACTCGAAGCGCAACGACTTGAACAGCGGACGACTTACGACCTTGAACTTCTAGAAACCACAGGAATATGTAAGGGGATCGAAAACTACTCACGTCATCTAAGTGCGCGTCAACCTGGCGAACCGCCACCAACTTTGTTGGATTACTTTCCGCGTGATTTTATATTTGTTGTGGATGAAAGCCATCAAAGTCTCCCTCAGGCAGGGGGTATGTATAAGGGCGATCAAGCGCGCAAGACTACTTTGGTGGAACACGGCTTTCGTTTACCAAGCGCCTTGGACAATCGACCCCTAAAGTTTGATGAGCTTGAAGGACATATTGGTCAAGCGATTTATGTGAGTGCAACACCGAAAGACTATGAGATTGATAAAGCAGAGGGTGTGGTGGTTGAGCAACTCATTCGCCCAACGGGCCTTCTTGATCCAGTTGTCGAGGTCAGACCTGCGGACAATCAAGTTGACGATCTTGTGTCAGAAATTCAAAAGGTCATACAAAAAGGTGAGCGTGTTCTTGTCACCACGCTAACCAAGCGTATGGCGGAGGACCTAAGCGACTACCTTCTTGAGATTGGTGTTCGCGCAAAATATCTTCACAGCGATATTGATACGATTGAGCGCGTCGAAATCTTGCTTGCCTTACGTAAGGGTGTTTTTGATGTTCTGGTAGGAATCAACCTCTTACGGGAAGGACTTGATTTACCCGAAGTCTCTTTGGTTGGAATTTTAGATGCGGATAAAGAAGGATTCTTACGGTCGGATGCAGGCCTGATTCAAACGATCGGTCGTGCCGCACGGAATGCATCGGGTCGAGCGATTTTATATGGGAATAAAATTACCCGTTCGATGGATATCGCGATTCGTGAGACCAAAAGGAGACGCGAAATTCAAGAAGCGTACAACCTTGAACATAATATCACGCCAAAAACGATTATTAAGTCGATTCGAGAGCTCGACCCAGAGATTGGTTACGTGGAGTCTGATTTCTTTGCAGGAACAGCCCTTGGGGACAAACGTCAAAAGAAAATCAAACTTACACGTGAAACTGAAGATTTGGTAAACACAAAAGGCTATAAAATCGCGATCGCAACATTGCGCAAAAAAATGCACAAAGCGGCGGAAAATATGGATTTTGAGCTGGCTGCCTCGATTCGTGATGAGATATTCTCTTTAGAGAAAGAAGAAGCCTTGGGATAGATCGTATCGATTTGGAAGATCTTCAAAGATAAGAAAGCTAAAGTGATACACATTTAAAATGATGTAGAGATCCCATAAAAATATTTCAAAAGAACCATTAAAACCTAAGTGTCTGAATTTTATCGACTAAAACTATATTTTTCAATACATAATTCAATTTTGTCTCACTTTTGTCTCAAATATCATGTTGCCTTGCCGATATAAAGTATGAATCGATACAATAAAGTATCTTTATAGGGGCTTGTTGAGATGCTTAATAATATTTTTTTAACCGCTGTATCTATATTTGCCCTAAGTGGTTGTGGAGACCTTTTTGACTCATCTTCAGGTCCTGACGACACAACGCTTCAAGGTCAGAGTGTTAATGACTCCTCGAATAGCAATTCAAATATCAATATTGGCTCTTCAAATGCTGAGGGCTGGGATGAGCTCGAGATCCAGGTTGTTGCTCTAATCAACGATATTCGTTCAGAAGGTTATGACTGCGCGAGTCGTGGGTACTTCCCACCAGCCCCACCACTTGATTATAATGATATTCTGCGCGAGTCAGGTATGGCACATGCCATTGATATGGCGAATCGCGGTTATTTTGATCACATGAGCCCAGACGGTGTTTCGCCGACGACCCGAATGGTGGAGGCGGGCTATGATCCTTATGCATTGGTCCTTGAGAATATTGCGGGTGGCCAATCGACACCAGCATCGGCGGTACGGGCTTGGCTTGATTCGGATGGGCATTGTGCAAATATCATGCACCCGGATGCGGAAGATATTGGGCTCGCATATTACTTTGATGAAGACTCGATCTACAAACATTACTGGGTGCATAATGGTGGACGAATAATGCGTTAAAGAGCCTGATTTTTTTAATAAGTCAATCGCTTACAGGTGTTCACCAACAATCTCATCGAAAGTGCGAATTAGAGTCTTAACCTTGTCTTCATCATGAACATCGGGGTGCAGGTCACTAAAATCACCGCGATCGTTGTCAAAGTACATGCCGTTTGCATTGGCAAAACGCTCTCCTATTGATGTGTCAACAATAATATCTCCACCAATGTTAATATCTTTGCCTTCCATTCCATATGCATCGCGAACCATGTTGGTACCGATGAAAGAGGCAGGATTCAGAGAAACCACAACTTGATTTTTGGGGTTGTTTTGTTTTGCAAGATAGGTTGTGAACATGGTCAATGCCAACTTGCTTTGTGCATAAGCTGCATTGTCATTGAGTCTTCGGTCACCGCGAAGTGCTTGTATGTCTACGCTAGCCTGTGCTGCAGACGAGAGATTGATAATACGTTTACCTTCACACATCATTTCCATTGCTGCTTTGCTCAAAACATAAGGGGCGAGTGTGTTGACCATGAAGCGAAGGTCCAAATTGGTATCAAGGATTGGCTGTGAACTCTTGAATACGCCTGCATTGTTCACAAAAACATCAATCCGCGGGCCCAATGTAGAAATAATTTTACGAAAGGCTCGAAGGTCTGTCCACGACGATAGGTCAGCACAAATCCCTTCACATGAATCCTCACCCAAACGTAACTTAAAATCATCGATACGGTCTTCAAGTTTATTTGCATTTCGACCATGAAGAATAACGTGGTGACCACTCTGACATAACTTCTCTGCCGCAACCAGTCCGATTCCATCTGTTGAACCTGTTATCAATATTCTTTTACGCATCGTCACATCCAAGCGCAGGCATTGGCCACATGAAAAAAACTCGCCAAAGTTGCATACAAACAACTACGACCCTTAGCGATAAAGCTCAACATGATTCAATGGGGTCCATTATGTTTCCAAAATTTCCTAGTTTTCCTGCCTTTCCCAAAAGACCAAGTTTTCCCAAAGCACCTAAAAAACCTGAGATGCCCAAGTTTCCAGAGTTTCCAAAGGCTCCGACATTCCCTGAGTTTCCAACACTTTTTGAAAAATCTTCCAAGAAGGAAGGGGTAAAATAGGTCGGTTTAGAATCGTGAGTTTCAGCACATGGTGAACACCAACACATCGCTTGTAATCGCTGATTTGGAGGAACATCGAAAAGATGAAACACTTTCATCATGGTGTCCGATTTGAACGCTCAAGCAAAAAAGAAGATATTCACTCCTCAGGACTTTGATGCACTTGGAAGAATTGAGCGCGCAACATTAATAACTTCGCTCGCAGGCATTCGCTCGGTCCATTTGATAGGTACAAGAGGAAGCCATGGCGATAACCTTGCCATAATCTCTTCATTTTCACATCTTGGAAGCAGCCCCGCACTCTTTGGTTTTGTAATACGTCCGAATGGCGAAGTACGTCGAGATACGTATGAAAATTTGAAAGGGAATCCATTCTTTACGATCAACTCAATTCAAAGTGACTTTATTCAGCGTGCCCATGCAACATCTGCGAAATGGCCAGTCGATGTCTCTGAGTTTGACGCATGCCACTTAACTCAATGCGTTTTAGATGGCGTCGATGCACCTGCCGTATATGAGTCGGATGCCAATCTTGGGTTGAAGAAGATTCGAGAGATTGAAATTCCAGAAAATGGAACCATTTTGATTCTAGCCAAACTTTTATTTGTTTCGATCGCTCCACAACGGCTTTTGAACGACATGTCAGTTTGCGCAGAGGGTAGCCTTGGCGGGACTTCTCTAACCCATTACTACGATGCTCTAAAGTATAATGTGTTGCCCTACGCTACAATTGATGTTGCGAAAGAACTGATTCAAGATGAAAAGCAGTGATAATATCTAGACCTTGAACAGCTTTGTAACCTTTCCGGCGATCACACATCCAAACACTGATGTAGTTCTATATGCTACCATTGAGGTGAAATTATGCATAAGATCATTTTGTTTTCGTTGGTTTCTTTACTGTTTACGCTTTCTACGGGCTGCAATACATTTCCTGACTTGGATGAAGTTGTTGCAGAAGCCGAACGCGCGGGTGAGCCACCACGTGCAATCTACAATGCTAGAGAGCTTCAAGCAGCCAAAAATCGTCTTTTTGAGGCGGCGGAATACTATACTGGCCAAGGTGACCCCGATTTTGAAATTCAAAATGCACTGCAACCGCTCGTTGACGAAGTTCTTCGTATCAATCCACAACCACCGGTTGTTTATCGTCTAGACGAACTCTCATCCGCTTGGACACAAGTTTGGGGCCCCTATAGTTATCGTGGTGATGATCGCGGCGTGGACGATGAAATGAGTGTAGACGAAATCTACCAAGTCGTATTTGATGAGGGCTACTACTACAACGTTGCGCCCATGTATGAAGACGGTGATGAGTCTGCCGAAAAAATCACACTGCTGAAAGGGCAGTTTGCTCCTGTTGATATTGACTCTGATTTTATCCAGGTTCGCTTTCGTTCTCTTGAAGGTTTGAATGATCGACCCAATAGCCCTGAGCTTTGGGATCTCCCTGAACTGCTTGAGTCCGGCGCACTTGATAATGTGAAGAAGCGTCTCCCTAACATTTTTGTACGTACTTTCTTTGCGGGCGGTTTCCTAAGAGAAGTTTACACTGACGACACGCTCCGAATTGCGTACGGTAACAGTGAGCGTTCTTTCGGTGAGGGCGAGTACCTTTATATTATGCGACGCGTCCGCGCGAACTAAACTATTTGGAAAGGAATATTGTCATGAAAAATATATTGATAACGCTAGTAATATTCTCAACGTTTACAGCATGCAATCGCTTTGCAGATTTTGATGCGGTACTTGCTGAAGCAGCGCAAGCAGGTGAGCCGGCACGATCAATCTATGATGCCCGTGAGTTGACTGCTGCGAAAAATCGCTTGTTTGAGGCGGCTGAGTTTTATCGTGGTGAGGGCGACCCAGACTTTGAAATCCAAGATGCGCTCCAGCCTCTTGTGGATGAAGTCCTTCGTATCAACCCGCAGGTGCCAGTTGTGTATCGGCTCGACGAGCTCAATGCAGTTTGGGAGCAAGTGTGGGGGCCCTATGACAACCAAGGCAACAACCGTGGTGTCGACCCAGAGCAAAGTATTGATGAACTTTATCAAAAGGTAAACGACAACGGTACATACTACAATGTCGCACCTCGATATGAAGATGGGGATCTGACTCGAGAAAGTATTGCACTTCTACAAGGTCAGTATTCTCCAGTCGATATTGATTCGAACATGGTTCAGATTCGATTTCGATCTCTCAATAGTGTTGATAAGCGACCTGAGGGCTATGAGCTTTGGGACCTACCCGAACTCTTTGAAGCGGATGAACTTGATGGCGTCTCACGCGCGGTACCGCGTTTTGTCGTCCGTAACTTCTTCCCAAGTGGTTATCTTCGAGAGGTTTACTCGGACTCAACGATGCGTATTTCATACGGCATCAGTGAACAAGCTTTTGGGCCGGGTGAGTACCTCTTCGTCATGCGTAAGGTCGAAACGGACTAGATTTATTCAAAAGGTTTATGAATATCAAACGCTCGTAGCTAGGGGCGTTTTTTTATTGTGGGAGTCTTCCAAATAGATTCAGTGCCTTGAAAGTTCACGAAGTATGGGTGAGCTCACCTATTCGCACTCAAAAACAATTTAGTTTTCTAAATTTTTAAGTGACAATTCGTGATTATCTTTCGTATGACGAACACGAGGTAAGACATGTCTGAACAAATTCATAAAGTTGTCATCATCGGAGCTGGACCTGCAGGTTGGACTGCAGCGTTATATACTGGGCGGGCGAATCTTGAGCCAGTCATATTCGAAGGTGAAGCACCA
Source organism: Myxococcota bacterium (assembly GCA_020630615.1). Taxonomy (GTDB): domain Bacteria; phylum Myxococcota; class UBA727; order UBA727; family JAHDBA01; genus JAHDBA01. Next base: position 52,113 of record JAHDBA010000002.1, read on the forward strand.
AACACACCGGGTGGCCAACTGATGATCACTTCAGATGTTGAAAATTACCCGGGTTTCCCAGAAGGCGTTCTTGGCCCAGAGTTGATGGAGAAATTTAAGGCGCAGGCAGTGCGTTTTGGCGCACAAGTGAAGTCTCAAAATATCACCAAAGTCGACTTTGATGCGAGCCCATTTAGGCTTTGGTCGGGTGATGAGGAAATTCTTGCGCACACTGTAATTATCTCGACAGGAGCAAAGGCGAAGCTTTTGGGGACACCCAAAGAAGCAGAGCTCATGGCAACTGGCGGTGGTGTCTCGGCTTGCGCCACTTGTGATGGCGCTTTCTTTAAAAATGTTGAAGTCGCTGTTGTGGGTGGTGGCGATACCGCGATGGAAGAAGCAAACTTTCTAACACGCTATGCAAGTAAGGTAACCATTATTCACCGACGCGAAGAGTTTCGTGCATCGAAGATTATGCTTGAACGTTGTCAAAACAATCCAAAGATCGAATGGGCTTTAAACAAGACGATTGATTCTTATGAAACAGAGAAGGTAGGGGTTGGTGTACTTGCAAAAGACCAACTTAAAGCAATCAATCTCAAAGATTCCAATACGGGCGAGATTTCTACACTCGCCGCAGAAGGTTGCTTCATTGCAATTGGTCATGCGCCAACGACTGAGCTTTTCAAAGACATTCTTGAGACCGATGAGACAGGTTATCTGGTGACTCAACCTGGGAAAGCCGCAACAGCGATACCCGGTGTTTTTGCCTCAGGCGACGTTCAAGATCATTACTACCGTCAAGCCATCACCGCAGCTGGATCCGGTTGTATGGCTGCGATTGAAGCTGAACGCTTTCTGGAATCTAAAGGTCTTTGACGTTGCAGGTGCTGTTACACCTTTATCGAGGGAATTGTTTGAGGTGGAGACTTTTTAAGGTCCTCACGTTGAGCGACATCGTAAAATCTTGACTTGTCTTCTTTGAGCCATTGAAAAATATTAGCGCGAATCAAACGAATATAAGGAAGCGCTTCAGTAAAAATGGCAGTGTTTTTAGTTAAACTTAAAGTGCGCTTCACTTTGGGGTTGGAACACGCTTCGAGGGTCACCACGACTATGGCGACAGCTCGACTTGCTTTGTAACTATCGCGATTGAAGCGGAGATCTTTTTGAGCGTTACGAAAGTCCTGCCAAGTTAACTTCATCGACTCTAGCATTTCGTTGTCTGTAAAAGCTGAACTGAGTCGCGTCTTGGGTGAAAGTAGAAGCGGCAATAAACGCCCCAAAGTTCCATCGTTCAATATCGACTCGGACTGAGCATCGGGAAGCTTTGAAAGAAAATGGCCGAGACGATCTCTTAGGTTCACATTCTTAAGATTCAGATGAATCGAAACTTCCTTGTCCAAATCCATTGTTGAAGACGCGAGTGCTGCTTGAATTGCTGCGAACTCAAGCTGGAAAACTCGGCTGTGATCGCGACGATGATGCGTATCATTGTCCTCATGAAAAAGGGCATTCAAAGAGGTTTTTGAAACCACCTTTTGGAAGCTTTGCTTCCCAGACTTCTTTGCTTTCTCAGAACTCGCCTCGCGGAGTGTATCTCGTAAGATCTCAAACGCGTTTTCAGCCCTTTTCTCGGCAGCGAGCGCCTCACCCCATAAACTCAGACCGCGCTTTGCCTCCTGGTAACTATCCGGCACATGCTTTTTGCTTTGAAAAAAATTCATGTTCGCCCCTTTGGGATAGGTAGATTTCTTGGAAAATGCCTTCTTTCTCGCTTAATGTGAAATTAAAGGGTTAAAAAACGACCGTTGATAGTATGGATGTGAATGACAAAGGTTTTAAATATATTAAGTGAGGCTCAAAACAAGGGTCTGGATTTCGCGAGCAGTATATCTCACCCGGCGACCTCGGTCGAGGAGTATGCTTGGTCAGCGCAATGGCCGGATATTATCGGCGGTCTCGATGAGGATGAAAGGGCATTGGTGACCCGAAATGGTCTCGACACAGTACTTTACGATGAGAAGCTCAAAAATGGCGAGCATCGCGTACGCGGTTTTGTCCGCGCAATCATGACCTTGCCCATCGAGGGTCAAAGTCATCTTCGCTCTGTAGAGGAAAGTGGGCTACCGAGCCCCAAAGGAACCTACGCACTCTACGTAGAAGTTGATCGTGAAAGTTATATCGCCCTACAGTCTGCATTTAAGAACAAAACTTCAGCAAGGGTCTGGGGAACATTAGCCAACCGCTTACCCTTTTTAGAAGAAGCTTTTGGCAGCCGTCTTGAAATTGAAGAATCCGGTGGGAACAACCGGGTCAAGGTGATTCGGGTGGAACATCCCGTGTTAATTTTCGGCCCGGAGCGCAAACCCGCTTGCGGAAATAACATTCAAGGGTTTGACTAGGCTTAACAACGTTTTTGGAGTGATGTGATGAATGAACAAGCTGCTGTAACAAATGATGGTGACAAGCCCTTGGTCGAGTTATTGATCCGTGACGAAGATGCACCACCACCACAAGGTGTGAAAATAGCGTCACCTTTAAAGGCGACCATTCTTTATCTTTTCGGTTACCTTTGTGCGTGTACAACAATTTTGTTTGCGACAATAATTTTACGGAAACTTGACGGCAGCGATGATCCAACCTCAACACCTTCTGCAACTTATGACGCTTTGAACGGTCTTGTTCGCGCACAAGGTCTTGGAGCAATAGCGGTCTTTTTGATTGCCGTATTTCTGATGTTTGGTTGGGCTATGCGACCCAAGAAGATTAAGTTGGTGACCTTGCCAACGAAGCTTCAAGAACAACTCAAAACGAGTACCTAGCATTGCACGAGTGGCTCCTAATAGCACTTCCTTTGGGGGTGCTCGTGCTGACGTATCTCAAAATGCGTGTTGAAATCGCACTTTTAGTAGGGTGCGTTCTTGGAGCATTACTTTTTGCCTTCTCGAATCCATCCAGTCCCTATGGAATGTTGGCATCAAGCATAAAATATTTAACCTCTGCACTCGTCAAGAACCTTATCGATGCCGATCATCTTAAGGTGATCTTCTTTACACTCTTCATGACCTTAATGGTTCGCGTCATGCAAGAGCATTCATCGTTCAAGGCTCTAATTGTACAAACCAGTGCGCGCCTTAAAAATGCGCGGCAAGCCCAGATGTTGACCTATTGGTCTGGCTTACTAATTTTCTTTGATGACTATCTCTCGGTGATGTTTGCGGGAAAACTAGCCTGTGCCATCAATGAAAAGTTTCGTGTTCGCAAAGCCAAGATTGCATATATTATCGACTCGACATCTGCTCCAATTGCATCGGTCTCACTTGTTTCAACTTGGATAGGTTATGAGTTATCTCAAATTCAAGATGCTCTCGATCGTTCGCAAATCTCTATCGACGCGATGGAGCTTTTTGTATCGGGTTTGACGACTCGCTTTTACCCTCTCGTCACGATCGTATTTGTTTGGTGTGTGATCCGTTGGCAGCTTCACATTCCCCCGATGCCAAAACACAATGAGCTTTTTGTTGAATCGTTCGAAGAAGAGAAATCCACTTCGACAGTCACACATAGAAACAAAGGTTCATTCGTTAGAGCACTCGCACCCCTTTGGGCTCTAATGGCTTCACTCGCGTTGGTGCTTGTTTTTTCATTGAATCCTTTGCGCGGCGTCATCGAGTGGTGGCAATCGCCTGAACAATGGCTTTTACACCCGAATGTCGATTCACTTCTTGCGCTGGTTGTTGTGTCGGCAATTGGACTTGGTATTGCGCTTATTCAGAGCCTTCGTGACAAGAGTCATGAAACAAATCCTTGGTCAGTTCTTTTCAAGACCACCAAAGACACTCTTCAAGAACTCAAACCTTTAGTATTGGTTCTCGTATTGGCGTGGTCGTTCTCTACAATTTTAAATGAACTTGGCTTGGGGGCCCTACTCGCTGACCGACTATCAGATGTTTTAAGTATCCGATGGCTTCCCTTCGCAACATTCATAATTTCTGCTCTGGTTGCTTTTTCAATGGGATCGAGTTGGGCAACAATGGCGATTGTTTTCCCGGTACTGGTTCCAATAGCGCACTACACGTCGTCAGAGACAGAGCTTTATAATGTGCTCGCATACTCATGTAGCGCCGTGCTCTCTGGTGCAGTTTTGGGAGACCATATCTCCCCAATATCGGATACAACAATACTCTCATCCATCGCAGCTGAGATTGAAGTCCGTGAACACGTGCGTACCCAAACACCGTACGCACTTGTTGCAGCAGGCATCGTTATTGTGGGTGGCTATTGCCCTCTTGCTTTTGGGCTTTCTATAACCTGGGTTTGGGTCAGTCTTTTGGCTCTATTAAGTATGAGTGTGGCCTTTATTCATCTCCGCTCAAAAGCAAGCAAGACAGGTCTTTAAGAGTTAAGCCTTTCTTTGTGTATTGACTTCTGTTGGAACGAGAGTCGGTTGCAATCGTTCAATTTCAACTTTCTCAACACGACGTGCCTGCATTTCACTTACAACAAAGAGCCACCCTTCATATTGAACACGAGTACCGAGTTTTGGCATTCGGCCCAGTTGGGTCGTGAGAAAACCACCCAAGGTTTCGTAGGCGCGAGGATGTGGAAAGGCAATTTCGATTGCATCTTCGATTTCATCAAGGTTGGCTTTGCCTTCAGCGATAAATTTATCTTCATTCAATTTACGTAAATCATCGCGTTCATCGTCATATTCATCATGAATTTCACCGACAATTTCTTCGAGAATATCCTCGAGCGAGACAATGCCACTCATCGAACCATGTTCATCGTGCACAACACAGAGATGGAGCTTTCGCTGCTGAAACTCTTTGAGCAATTCAGAAATCTTCATCAACTCTGAAACCCAAAAAGGCTTGTGAATCTTGTCGGTCAGCTTGAACTCATCCTCGTTTAAGTGACCAATCAACTCGCGCGAATGAAAGAATCCGTGGATATCATCAAGACCCTTCTCACCGTGAACGGGCATGCGCGTGTGCCCCCCTTCTGAGACTTGCGCTCGAATATCATCGACACTGGCATTCACTGAGAGCGCTACAACATCGGTACGAGGCACCATCACTTGCCGAACAATAGTGTCCCCAAATTCAAAGATATTGGTGATCAGCTCACTCTCGCTTTCTTCAATGGTACCCGCTTTCTCACCTTCTTTAAGCATGTAGTTGATGTATTCCTCTGTGACAAAAGGGCCGCCGCGGTCTGCATCACCGCCGAAGAATCGAACAAGTACCTTTGAGAGAAATGAGAAGCAGTACACAAAAGGAAAAAGGATGTAGTAGGTTGCCTTAACCACGTGCATAAGTACCGGCGCCATACGTTGAGCATGTTGTTTTGCAAATGTTTTGGGTGTGATTTCCCCCAACACCAAAAGCGCTGCGGTTGTTAAGGTCACGGCCACCGCAAGGACATTGTCTTTGAAAAAGCGCTGGGTGACCAAACCGGCGTAGGTTGAGAGAAATACGTTTACAATGTTATTTCCGATCAGAATGGTTGTTAGAATTTGATTTGGTTTTTCCAGCCATAGCTTTAAAGACGCGAAACGCCTTGGATGTGTATCGATCAGTTGACGCACCTTGCTTTCGGGCAATGCAGTGAGAGCCGTTTCTGAGCTTGAAAAGATACCAGATGCAAAGAGGCTGAAGCCTAAAATCAACATGTCTAAGACAAAGCTTTCGTTGGATGTCGATTGAAGTACCGTAGACGGGTCAGGGTCCAATTTATATTCCTTTCAGTAAAACCAGATGCAGCTTAGCAAACACCGATGAAGTCCTCAAAATGGGCGAGTCGTAAATCTGCATTTAAGTAGGTTATAGGTACGAGAAGTGCTTGCACTATACAAAGTACACATTGGCTTCTGTATTCTCTTCGATTTCTTCTTTTGAGATGCCTGGTGCAATCTGCATGCACTCGAAGGAATTGTCTTTCACTTGAAATACACCCCAATTGGTAATCACGGTCGACACGCACGATAGACCCGTTACAGGCAGAGTGACCTTCGATAAAAGCTTCGCTTCACCCTTTTTTGAGCAATGTGTCATGAGGGCCACAACACGCTTTGCGCCTGAAACCAAGTCCATGGCGCCACCCATGCCTGTCACTTTCTTACCGGGAATCTTCCAATTTGCGATTGAACCCTCAGCATCAACCTGCATTGCGCCTAGGAAAGCAGCGTCGATGTGCCCGCCGCGGATCATCCCGAAGGATAGTGCAGAGCTAAAGGTTGATGCACCCTCCACCGCCGTGACCGTTTGCTTGCCAGCATTGATCATCTGTGGATCGACATCCGCGTCTTTTGGAAAAGGACCCATGCCCAACAACCCATTTTCAGAATGAATCATAACACTTGGGTCATTCAAGCGATTGGCAACGAGGGTGGGAATTCCAATACCCAGGTTAATCACCCAACCCGGTTCAATCATTGCAGCGGCCAAATCTGCCATCTGGTCACGTGTCCATCCCTTCACTTCACTCATTGAATACTCCCAACAGGTTCGACTGCATTTCTGTACTTTCTTCGATTATCGGATCACGGATCGAATCTCAAGCTTATCGAGATTTTGAACCCGATCTGGATTTGGACTTCGACTTTGATTTCGATTTCGACCTTGATTCTGCCTTTGATCTTGCTTTCGTGCGTGCCTGGGAACGAGCATCTTGAGAAGTCTTTGAGTTGCCACCTTTATGGCTTTGTGAACTTTTTGCTTTCGACGGATTGGTCCGTGCCTTGCGATTGAGTGCCTTGAGAGCCTCGCTTGATGTGCGCGCAGCTTTCCGTTGTTTGCGACGCTTCTTGCGTTTTTCTTTCATCTTTTCTTCGTAATCGTAGCCGAAAAACTTACCGAGATTCTTTAGTGATTCAGCCTTTTTGAGTAGCCCTTCTATGTTCTTGACGATCCTATCTGCATTTTTAAAACGCCCCTTTATGAAGGGAAGTTTCTGTTCGTCAACAGACTCAAGTTTCATATTAAAATGATCATCGATCTCAATGTTGACAAGTCCGGTAAAGGGTTGTTTCCCGGGTTGGACATAACGTATGGGAACGCGTTTCAGAACCATCGGCATGAAAACCGTACGTCGATATTTTAAACCAATAATGCAACGGGCATCCGATCGACCTGCATAGAGCATTCCACCCTGTGGTGATTCCAGTTCAAAGCGCAAGACCTCTCTCGGAAGAATCATTTCCACGGGCCCAATACGTTTGACGGGTTGTTTTTTTCGCCCGGTGACTTGGGCCATCTTCTTGGTGTACTTCAAGAGACTTGGTCGAGTGGGGAAGTGTTTAAATGCAAAAGGCACAAGTGTAACCCATTCACTCAGAGGGCGCTCGGATTGTACGCGTGCCTTAATCCCGCGATCATTAGCATTGCATGCCCACGCTTCATCCGGGTCTCCCTGGGCAAGAGCAGGGTAGTTTGCGGCTTGATAGCTTTGATTTTTCTTTGCCTTGTCACGCATTCGTTGTCGCATGGCTTCCGTGCGTTCCTTTCGTGAGGCGAAGGCCTTTCTCCGTGCTGCGATTCGCTCGGCAAGAGAAATGTTCTTTTGTCCACCTCGAACATACGCATCACGAATTCGAGAGTCTTCATTGGCTCCTTTGGTGTCTCCTGTGTCACTCGTTGCTGTTAAGGGGGCACTTTCAGTAGGCCTTTCGGTCTTCTCACTTGGATCCTTTTTGTTTTCCGCAGCTTCTTCATTCAATGGGGATTTGTCCACTTGAGCTTCGGGCTCAATCTCAGGCTTTGGTTCTGGATCCGTTTCTTGTTTCGTTTCTTTTCGAGCTTTAGGCTTGGGCTTCACCTCTCGCATTGGAGTCGGTGGTGTCGGAGTTGGTATGGCTTCGGGCTCTTTTTCGACCTCTTGAGGCTCTTCGATATCTTCGAATTCTTCGGGTGTATTTTCATCTCGATCGGGTGTCAAAATCTCAGGCTGTGGTGCTGTTTCATTAATCTGAACTTTCGAACGCGCTTCCACGACAGAAAAAGTTGGTCGATGATAAATTGCGGGAAGCAAGGCATGAATACAAAGCGAAGCGAAGATCGCAGTGACTATACTCCACGAAAGCAATCGCGGCGCCGAACTCAGACGCTTCATAATTAGATTGAGTCTTTGGTTTAATGTTGTGATATTACGGCCTTCAGTCAACAAAGAAGTGTTTACCCCTTTAGAATAAAACGCTTCCAAGTTTTTGACCAGTCTTTGACAGCACACTTTTGCTCGCTAGACACAGAGAAATCCACAGGGCATAGAATGTGTTAACATTGTGTGAAACGATACTTTTGCACGAAGGTGAAGACTCCGAGGTATATGATGGCGCTACACGAAATATTGATCTGGCCCAACCCTAAGTTGCTCGAGGTTTCAAAACCTGTGAATGAGATCAATGATGACACGCGACAGCTCCTCAACGATCTTCTTGAAACGATGTATGCCAATGATGGTGTGGGATTGGCTGCACCGCAAATCGGTATCCACCAGCGCGTTTTGGTGGTCGATATTCATAGTCCCGACGCTGAGCGGCCCTCAGGAGAGGAGCCTATTCGTATGATCAACCCAGAATTTCTAAGCCGTGAAGGTGAACTGACTTGGGATGAAGGATGTCTTTCTGTGCCGGGTGAATCAGGTGAAGTCACGCGCGCTTCAAAAGTGCATTTGCGATACTTCGACGAAAATGGTGATGAATGTGAGATCGAGGCTGAAGGTCTTACCGCCGTCGCGTTGCAACATGAGATCGACCATCTGGACGGAAAACTCTTTGTCGACTACATTAGCTCAATGAAAAGAGCACGAATTCGAAGAAGAATGAAAAAGCGGATTCAAGAAAAAGAGAAGGACACCTAAAATAATAATTTTTTCGCTTGCTTTAGCTCTCACTTTTCTTTTCTTCGAGAGTCTTTGCAGATTTCTTGTTCTCTGTGTCTGCGGCTGCATTATGATCACTCTTCGCTGCATTGTTAGACGCCTCACTTCGAGCACGTATCATCAGAGCCTGACAGTCTTGACCTAGGTCTTTGACTTGGTCGCAGACTGGGGAACTTTCATTGGCTTCAGCTTTAAATCGAAAATAGCCTTCGTACGCTGCTAGGGCTGCTTGGTTTTTCTTTTGGTCTTTATAGACATCTCCTAGTGTTGCATACGCTTTGCTATCTTCAGAATTCATTTGGACACACCGCTCAAGATATTTTTGTCCTTCTTTTAAATATTTACGGCGATCTCCAAGCCGTTTCACCAACATCACACCACGATGACAGACGAGCTCAACATTCTCAGGATCTAAGTCTTCGGCGCGACTATAGTATTTCAAAGCACTCGTTGCACGGTTTCTTTTCAGCTCAACATCTCCAAGCTCTACCCAACACTTTGCTTCTTTGGGGTCAAGTTCGGTACAACGTTTAAACCATTTTTTGGCCTTCGTGTATCCTCGACTCGATCGATTCAGCTTCCCGAGATAGAAAGCGGCACGGGCACTCGCTTCTGGTGAGGACATCACTTTTTCAAGGGCATGGATTCCTTGGCTGCGTTTGATGTTGTTCTCCGCTAAAATTCGACCCATCTCAAATGCTATCTCTAAATCTTCCGGGGCATTTTCCCGAGCACGGTTCAAAAGTGAAAAGGCTGAGCTTGGGTCCGATTGAGCGAGCGCAACAGCTTCGACGAAGAGACGTCTAGGGTTTGCAGGAGCTTTCTCTTTTGCTTCTACAGCGAGACTCGCACCTTTTTCCAAATCACCACTCTTATAGAGCCAGTAGGCAAGGTTGACCTTATCATCAATAGTTGAGTCCGACTTCTCTACGAGTTCCTTTAAGAGTGGGATCGCTTCATCAATATTCTTTTGCTGGCCTAAAATCTCCGCAGCCAACGCGATCGAATCTCGATTGCTTGCATCCAAGCGTAGAGCCTTGTCGACCTCGCTTTTCGCTGCATCGAAGTTTCGTTCTGCAATAAAAACCTTTGCTCGAGTTTGATGATTCCTGGCGTCAAAATATTCAACCTGCGCCAAGTCCTTCACGATTTTTTTTGCTTTGGAATAGTTTTCCTGTCGAGCGGCCAACGCACCAAGAAAAGTGCGCATCTCTAGCGCGCCTTTTTCATCGCGAACTACACCTTTAAGGATTTCGAGTTGTTTGGCAACTCGACTCAACATCCCACGCTGAAACCAATATAGAATCACTTCGCGTTGTGCCATCCAGGCATCGGGTTTGAGTTGAGTCGATTGCACAAAATAGCTCTGCGCTTTGTCAGACTGCCCAGCAAAAAGATAAGACCAGGCCAAATGCATCATGCTTTCAAACTCTGCATCTTCATTCTTCGCTTTTTTGAGAGCCTCTTTACCTTGGGGAATACGATCTTCGGAATCGATCGCTAAAAGCTTCCCAATGCGTTCGAGTTCGTTCTGATAGTCTCGTTCAAATCCTTGGTTTGTGCTCTCTGGGTTTGTGCTCTCTGGGTTTGTGCTCTCTGGGTTTGTGCCCTTTGAGTTTGTGTCCGCATTAATAACTTCAAGCTTTGGAATTAGCTTGCTTAAGGTATCTCGGTCATGGTTGTTATAAGCATTCCACAACGTTAAGTTATCGACTTTGAGTGCACCGACGGAGGCTTTCATAACTCTCCAACCATGACTTTGCGTGTACGCCCCCTCGTTCAGCGCATGTTCCGCAAGAACATTGTAACCGGCTTGGCGGTCTCGCGGACTCATAACTTCTTTCACAGCATTGAGGTGCTCCAAGAGCTCGGTCTGGGTCTCCCGAGTCAAAGAGTGCTTCTTGAGTTCCTCTTGCGCTAGAGCCAGGGCTATTTTAGGACTTTTAAGGAGTTGCTTTCTATTTAAGGAATCATTTTCATCGCCATTTACAGGTTTATGAGCCGTCTTGGATTCCTCTATGTGAATCAGCGCATCGAGTTCGTGTACAAAAGAAGCCTTGCTTACTTGAGGTGTGAAAGTGCTTAGAGTTTTTCGTGCTTGTTTGTATTGTTTTTGTTCAAGTTCACTGATGGCTTTCAAGAGCACCAAGACATCCGTCGATAGAGCCTTATTGGTATTCTTTTTCTTCGATAACTTCGTGAGTCGATTCTGCGCCTTCGAGAATTCTGTTTTCGAGATTTCGATAGAGGATTGAATAAGAGATTTCTGAACTGCGTCTAGTGAATCCCTATTGAGAGAATTTAAATAGAGCTCTGCAGAGTCATCATGATGCCACGCACTTAGGATAAGCGCTGCCGCGATTTTATCTTCTTTTTTTTCACTTTCAAAAAGCGAGCGTAACGCTGTGTAGTCGCCCTGTGAAAAGAGCTCGAGTGATGTCAATACCTTTCCGTGTTCAGATTTCTTCGGTAGTGCGTCTTCTGCTTTTTGCACTCCCGCGCCAGAAGCGTTTGATTTCGAAGCGTTGCTTTCAATATCTGCTTTTGATGCAAGGGGTGGAGACTCACTCTTCGAAGTGAAGAAGTCTACACCGAACCAACCATAAGGTGTAAAGGTATGAACGAGCGCCCCACCCATGCATACTAAAAGAGCAAGGGGCAGAGCAAATACAAGAATTCGTGCAGATGAACTTCGCTTTATTGCTTCCTTGGCAATCGATGCGGTGCTTTGAGGACGAAATCCTCGATCGGGTAATGCTTCGACTTCCTTTTGGGGGATGACCAGCTCTGGCGCAGGCGCATCGATCGAATGGGGTGGCGTGGTCATTGCATGACTTGGCGAAAACTGAGCATTGGGGGCCGGATCGTTGGTATTGTTACCATCAAAACCTTGTCGATTCTGGGGCTCGATTTTGGGTCGCTCTTCTGCATTGTTTGAAGAGGGTAATTGCAAGTCAGGCAGATCAAGATTGGGTAACGCAGCATTCGGCAGAGCAACAATGGGAGTCTCCACCTTGGGTATGTTTGTTGGTGGTGATTCAAAATCCGTAGGTTCAAAGTCCGGAAGAGCCAGACTCGGGAGTTCTATATTGGGTAACGCTGGCGCTACGTCTGCTGGCGGCAATTCGACATTGGGAACTTCTAAACTAGGTTGCTCAATATTGGGTAACGCAAGGGCTACATCTGCTTCGGGTAATTCTACAGACGCTTCTAAACTTGGCAATGATATATTGGGTATTTCAATATTTGTAAGTTCAATACTTGGTGGTGCAGCTTCGAGTTGTATTGCAGGAGCACTCAAGCCCGGTACTTCAACTTGGGGCAGAGGTGCATTGTTGTTTTGCCCCTCTACACTACCAATACTTGGAAGCGCTATACTGGGCAGAGCAACGATGGGCTGAGAGCTTTGGTTCTCTTCTTGAAGAGGTGCGTCTTCAAAGAGTGAAACGGAGTCTTCACTAGGGATTAAGGCATCATTGGGTGATGCAAGATCAACCACGGGTAAGGCTTCGGTGTGCAAGGGAGGTTGAGGTCTATTGGGTTGCTCAACTCTATCGTCGACGGAAACATTTTGCTTCGAGCTGTCTTGACTTGGAGGTAAATCGTCGAGTGAGGGGAGTGCTACAATAGGGAGCTGGCCCGTATGCTTTGGTGGAAGTAGAACCGATGAGCGCGCGTCAGACGAATCCAAATGACTTTCTATTTTCAAGCCTTTGAGGTTTTGAGGTGGTGCAAGAGCGATGACTTCTGAGCTTAATCCTGTCCCGAGTTCAAGACCTTTCGTATCAGAAGCTTCAACAAAAGTGTTGCCATTTTTATTTTGAGATGCGTTTGTACGAAGTGCATTGGGATTTTGAAGCTCAATATCCACTTCAAAGTGTTCGTCGTCGTCTTCGCTATTGTCATTGCTATTATTTTTTGGCTCCAGTGGTGAGCTGGATTGTTCGGCTTCGCCCGTAAAAGTCGTCGGCAGTTCGATACTGGGTTTTGTACCAATAAAAGTGTCTGCATCAGCGCCCTCAAGTGTGGGGCCACTTTTTGTACTGTTGTCGATAAAAATATGAGGGACATGTTCCGAGACGGGAGCTTTTTCCGAGAGAGTTTCTTTTTCTTCATGAGCGGGTAGCTGTTCATTGCCGTCTTGATTGGTATCCCCGACAATGGGTCGAGAGCTATCTGCTTCTGATACAGCAGAAGCCTCTATCAGAATGTCTTTTGAGCATGCTGGACAAGCAATGATTGCACCACTTGACGGGATGAGCTCACTATCAATTGTGTATGCGCTTTCACAGTGCGGGCATTGGACATCCATAATGTCTCCAAATCACTAAGATCCTTATTCCATCATAATAAGAAGAAGGGCCAGACTGCAAACTTCTCAAGTGAGGGTGACAAACTGAGATAGTCGGCTAATCTGTGCGCGTGCAACACTAACTCTCGAGTAATTTTTATGCCCAAAATTCAAGTTCGTATGGTGTTACTCTTCTTACAACTGAGCCTTTTAGTTGATGGGGTTGGGTGTGCAACGATTGACGGCGATCTCGAGAATACGACAATTCGCGAATATGACAGCGCACAAGAAAACTTTGATGCGGGTGTGAGAGCGTATCAATCGGGTCGCTATGCTGCATCCATTCTATATTTTGAATACGTCCAAGACCGTTTTCCCTTTTCTCCGCTTACGGCTCAAGCATCGATTGGCGTTGCAAACGCTCATTTTGAACGACGTGAATGGCGCGATGCAGCCGAGGCCTATAAGCTCTATGTCCGCTACTACCCCCGACACACGCAGCGTGAGCTTGCCATGTATCGCAGTGCGGATGCGCAGCTCAAAGCCCTCCCTCGTGAGTTCTTTGAGGGTAAACCCGTGCTTCATAAAGTTGCTAGAGCTTTGGTTCCAGTTGCAAGACCAATTGAACGTGACCAAGGCCGTTTTAAGCGGGCGCTAAAGTCTTTTGATTCCTATTTAAAACAATATCCAAAAGGAAAGTTCAGCGAGGGAGCCCAAGAAGGTCGCCTGTATATTCGTTCAAAACTTGCTGAACATGAGCTTTATGTTGGAGATTTCTACTTTGAGCGTAAACGTTTTGACGCAGCAAAGTCACGATACGATTATATTTTGAAAAACTATTCAGAGACCGAAGTTTCCGAGATGGCTCGTGAGCGTATCGAAGAAATCGTCGCAATGTAAAGCGTCGTTACGACGCTTTAAATCCAGAACTTTTTTTAGGTCCGTGACTTTGACTATTTTGCTTTGCGCGGAGCCATAAAGCCTGTGAATCCTCCGCACTGCGCGACGGACCCTTTTGGAGTGATTTCAAGACCAATATTGAGCTTTCCTTCCACAAGTTCCAAAGGGATTTTTAGGTTCTCTTCTTTCGAAAGTTTGGGGAAATGCCAACGTTTCACAGCATTACAAACACACTTTTCAACCAGGTCCGCCTTTTTCAGTTTTCGACCCTTCCCAATTTTATCTTTACAGCGTTCAATCGTCAGTTCTTGGGTCGTGACATAATTCTTAATCTTTTCTCGATCTTCGACTTGTCCAACCTTGCCGAAACGTTGCGCTTCTCCACGAAACTCAGTTGCTTCAATATTCTTTTCTTGAAAAACTTTATCGCGATCGAGGAAACAGCCTCGTGATGTGACCAAACCTTGCCATCGTCCCTTTTCTTCGACCCTTAATCCCGGTGCACTTGACATCGCGACCGTGTCTTGAGCGCAGAGACAGGCTTCGTTAAAGAGGTCTAACTTTTCGTTTTTAATAACCCCTTTGACGCGTTCTTTCGCACGACCTTTGAGTCGAGATTCCTCGACACGATCAACGAGATCGAAAGCCACCATACAACTTTGGTGATGTGCACGCGCGCGCCGAGCATAAAAACCGGGTGTTTTAGAGACGGGCTTAAAATCAACCAAGCTTTTACCACTTTCGAGTGCAGCCCGCGCCTTGATGACGTCGTTTTTTACCTTGAAAATATTTTGTGCAGAGTTACTTTTTAAACTTTGTCGAAAAGCATAGAGACGACACGCTTGGCCATCAAAGTTCTTTGAGCGAGCACTTTGCAGTGTACATGCATATCCAAGTGCTTTTTCACTCCCTTCGAGTTTTGAGGACGTCACCTTAACTTTCTTGATAGAGGAAGCTTCATCGTAGCTTCTGCCAGCATTCGATGCTGGGGCGACAAGGGCCATTCCCAATACTATTGATAGAAATCTGGTTGTTTGCATCTTCTTCCTCCCTGCGCGCTTTAGGTTAGAACAGGATCGCATTCGAGAGCCAGACCAAGACACCGAATTCTTTTGATCCCTATTGTTCAGACGTCCAAATGAAAAATCATATTCAAAAGAAAGATCTCGAGAAACTCAAAACAAAGATCAAAAGTTTGGGTGTACGTTGACCTCCGTGTGTGTAAGAAATTGACGCTGATGTAGGGCCTAAGGCGTATGTGTGCTTTGTGTACCTTCTTCGATTTTCAGTTTTCAAACTTTCACTTAAGTTCCTACTTATGGTTAAATAATGCGTGTTTTTCTCTATCCGCCGTAATCGAAATGAAAAGAAGCGTCTTCCTAATGCGTCGCTCAACGCGAAAGTTGAAGGCAGTGCGTTGCGTGAGACTCTTATTAAACTCAATTTACAAAACGAAATGGATGCGTTGATTACGCTTGGAGAAGTTGGTTTGGCACGCGACGCCTTGTCTGCACTGGATCGAATATTCAGTCCGGCAGCCATCGATACAATTAATTTGAAATGTTCTCTCGATGAACGGAAGGTGTTGGGCGCGTCGTTGCGAAAGCTTGCACAACATTTCGACATCCACTTTGTGGAACTCATCGACAAATCGTACATTTCGATTCACGAAAGCCTAGAGCTGGGTCGCAGGTTAAAACAGATCGCAGAAAATATTGAAAGCGATTTTCATCGACAAAACACCATACCCGAGTTGCGTTCCATCTTCTTGACTCAGGTCGGCTCTAAAAGTGAAAACATAAAAAAAGACCCGCGTGTGGATCGTGCTAATGATACCAATATACACTCAGAACTCCATGTTGGTGATGAGGATATTGTTTGTAGCGAATGGGACCTAAGTTCAGCACATTTTCAAACTCAGGAAGGCTTACCACTCATGGGCAGTATTTTTGAGCCGATGGCAGAAACCGAGTTGGTTCAGCCGAGTGAAGAGATGCTCGAGCTTACATTTGATATGGGACGGGAAGGACACATGGGTGATATGCCACTAACACAAAGCCAAATCATTACACGTCGAGTCTAGAGATATTGTGCATCGCGTTCATGTGCTTAAGTTGACATAGGGGGGTAGACCTGGGAATGCTATCCCTATGGATACCTCTCTATTTACACTCAAAACCCGCATCGTAACGCGAACAAGCGCTATCCGAGCTACGATGGTATTTGTATTGCTCCTTATCTATCTTGGTGGATGCATGGGTCCTAACGAGAGGTCTTCTGCTGGGACTGTCGACTCCATCTTTCATGAAGATGAGAGTGAGGATCCGAACAATACGCCCGGTGATACGGATATCGTGGAGTCCGAGACCTTTGAATGCAATAGTTTGACACCGGGTATCGGGGCAGCATGCTCGAACTCAGACTCCGCCTTGTCATGCGGTGTTGTTCGTTGTTGTTATGAAGGTAACCCTTTGTGTGCTGCAGGTGTGCTAACCTTTTGCGATGACCCAGGTTCAAACCTATGCGGCACATGCGGAGATCTCGATACAACAACGGGTGAGCTTGGCGCTTCGTGTGGAGCCTTCGGTTGTGGTGTGATGGGGTGCAATGAAGAGGGTAGCGCGACTGCATGCATCGGCGATCATGAGCCAAACCTGTGTGGCGGCTGTGACGCTCTTAGTTTCGAAGGCTCATTTGAAGCCAATGAAATAGACGCGAATAATCTCGAGCTCGAAGCGGGCGATGCATGTTCAGAGTGCATGACTGGAACGTGGACGTGTGCAGCAGACCTTCATACTTTGACCTGCATGGGAGGACAAAGCTCTGATAATGTTTGCGGCATTTGTGGCCCCTGTGTTCTCGCGGAAGCAAACCTTGAGATCTATTTTGATGGGGCATACATTCAAAATGGTACCCGCATCATCGTTGAATCGATTGATGCGACACGGCGCATGATACGTTTCGATCCTTTTATTCCTGGTCCGGGCTTTGCAGGTCTTGCAAGAACCCAGATCGCTTTGGTTGAGGAGATTGGCCAATTCAATCGACCCCGAATTCCCTTGTCGCCGATGCTTTCAAATACCGTCTCAAACGTGAGCCCTGATGCAGACCGACTCTTTATTCTTCCCGAGACGACGGACCTTTCGAACTTCAACTTTATTGAGATTTATGATGCATTTTTAGATCGGGTCTTGGCTGCAGGGGCCTTGGAACTCAATCCCTGAACAACCTTAACCCAGGTCATGATTAGACCTCCGATTTTGCAGTTGACAACGCTTGTTAATGTTGCGGCTACGCTCGTGCTCTTCCAACTGGGATAACCCAAGCGAGTTCTTTGTTTTTGAGCTGACTTTGAGTTTCTTTGCACCGCTACTTTGAGTTAAGCTGAGCTACCATGTCTGAGCTTTGGATCGTCGATACGCAACGAGAAGATGCGCGAACCTTGTTTCTGCATCTTGAAAGTCGTTCATGCACGCCAAAAGATATTTCCTACGATGATTTAAGTGATGCCTTGTCGGCAGTTGAGATTGACTCTCTCAGTGCACCTTTGTGGGTTTGTATTCGAAATGAACTCGAGCAACGACGAGGAAGTGCGGAGATCGCACGTTTAAGAGTGCGCTTCCCTACACCGCTTATTAAATTTGTACTCGTGACATCCGAAATGTCCCAGGACGCAATTGAACAACACCGCCAAAGCCTTTCTCCCGCGGACGCCTACCTACGTTTGCCTTTGGATGCTGCTGATTTGGATCACCTTGCTGAACAAATAAGCGCTGCAGCGATTGTTGTGCACCCTAAGAAAGTTGAAAGGAGTGCGATTGAAGCTGATGGTTTTGACATTGAAATATTTGATGAGAAGTCCCTACCGGATTTCCCGAGCGCAGCGGAAACACAATCGTTTGCCCTACGCACGCAAATGGCACAACGAAGCAGCGGGGTTGGTTATGCTGCAACAGAGCTTGACTCTGAAAGTTTGAATCATGATGCTCAAGAAAACGATCAAGAGTTCATTGAACGAATTTTAGGGGCGAGTTCTTTGCACGCATCGACTCCACGTTCACGTACCGATGTCTTTGAGGCAAAATCAACACTGACCTTGGGCTTGGATGAAAGCCTTGTGGGGCCCGAGCGTCGACTTGCGCTCTTACGTGAATCATTAAAGCATCGAGAAGATGAACTTCACCGACTTCGTACGTTGTGGCGTGCACGCGAGCGCGAACACTTTGAACGTGAAGCCAGTTTAGAAGAGCAGCATCGAGCAGTGATGAAGCTTCAAAAAGAAAAAGAGGCTATTGAAATACGTTTGGAAGAACGCGAAGAGGAGCATGTTCAGGAATGTCGTCGTTATGAAGCAAAGCTTGAGCACAATGAAGAGGTCTATCAAGCACAAGAACTTCAAAACCGAAAGAAAGTTTCCGAAGTCGAAGCAAGGCTTCATCAACGTTCACAGGAGCTTCAAGACAATGTGAATGCTTTGACAGCACTACACGACAAGAGCACACATGAACACAAAAGAGTATTAAAGGAAAAACACGATCTTGAAGAACGAAGTTTTGGACTTCTTCGCAATGCGTCTCAATGGATTGAACGTTATCAAGCTCAGAGTGAAGACCGCGAACGTGGACGCAACCAAGAGCGAAAGAAAAAACAAGAGTTAAAAAGTCTTCTTGCAGAGTATGGCCATCGCCAAAATGAAAGTTATATTTTTCAACAAAAAGGGGATTGGGAAAAGCGCAGAGCCGAGTTGGATTCCGCTCAAAACGAAAGCGTATCACAGGCCTATACTGCAAAGACGTTATTTGATCTTCGCAATGAACGACGCCTTCACCTTGAGTTGCTTGCCTCGTATGAAGAAGCGCTTTGGGAGCTCGAGCGCAAAGTTCAAAAAGAACACATTTTAAAGACCTATCAAACGCAGCACTCCGAAGCGAAATACGCGGATTTGGAGTGTCGGCATACCCTTCTTCAAGAAAAGCTCGGCTCAAGTCAGGACCTTGTTGCAGCGCAAAGTCAAGCGGCCGATGCGCTCCAGTCAAGACTTGCAGCTTTGAACGAAGAGTTCGAAACAGAGCAAGAAAACCACCGAAAGGAATTGGAGCTGGCTTTACGACAATCTCAACAACGTAGAGAAGATGCGGCAAACGAGCTTGAGATCTTGAATCGAAGATTGGAGTCGCAAGAGAAAGAAAGCGAGGCGTTGAGTGCAGAGCTTGAAGAGAAATTATCGAAACTTGGTGAGGCCTTTACAAAATCCCAAGAAGAGCTTGCGGAAGCGAACACAAAACTTGTTACGCAGGGTGAGTCCATAGAGCGTCAAGAAAGAGACTTGGAGTACCGTCAAGCAGTCGATCAGGAAATGCGAGGTGAAGTCGATCTCTTGATGCGGCGCAGTGCCGAGCTGAAATTGGAATGCCAAGAGCGTGGTCAACGCGTTGATGGCCTGACGCTAAAAAACCATGAGCTCAATGAAAAGCTCAAAGAGCAAGAGATTGAACGCGCCAACTTTGAGCAACGAACACTCAGAGAGCGAGAATCGCTTGAAGAAACCATGCAACAAGAAATCGGTCGACTCAATCGTCTTTACGATCGTCTTAACGTGGAATCGGTAGAGTTGAAGCGCCAGTTGGAAGTCGAGAGAACTGAGAGAGAAAGACAAAAACGGATCTTTCGTGCATATCGTGCACACCTTGTACGCGCGGATGCGAAAGAGTCCGAGGCCTCATCACTATTCAAAGCGGCTCTGGAAGATTTTCAGGAAGGCGGGTCGAGATAAAGCACGCCAAACACGTGAAAAAATCGAAGTTCGAGTGAAAGGGTATTAGGCTTACGCTGTGAACTTTTCTCTTCATGCCTTGGTTTTATGGTATGGCGTTTTCGCATGTGGTGTCACCACGGCAAAAAGCTATGCCCAGTCAATTTATTTACAACATTGGCATTCCGAAGGGCTCCCTTATTATTATTTGGCAATTGCCCTCTTTTCGACTTTTACAGCACCAAGTGTCTCTCGTTTATTAACTCGATTTCACGCCGCCAAGATTTTGAAAGCGATACTTCTTGGATTTTGTGTTTTCTTTGCAGGCTTAAGTGGTTTCGAACCCTTCATCGGACCTCGACTCTATGCCTTTGTTCTTCAGGCTTTGTGTGAGCTTACGACGAGTGTTGTTGCGATTCTTTTCTGGATCATTCTCCATCATCGCGTTGGCTCTCGTGAAAAAAACTATTGGGTTGGTCGTGTGACCTTGATCGCAATGCTTGGAACAGCGCTGGGCGGAGCACTCCTTGGTTTTGGGGCATCCTATGTCGGTGATTCTTCTGGAGCATCTTGGCTTTGGGTGGGTGCGGGTTTCGCGCTACCTCTCTTAACCATCGATGTTTTGTTGCAACCTGAACGTGTGGTGCCGAGCGCAAAATCTCAAATGAACTGGCGAGCCTTACCGAAAATGCCAGCCTGGAGGTATCTCCTTTTACTTTCATTGTTGGTTCTCTTGCTTTCGATCTCGACACTTTGGATTGACTTTCGCTTTCGAGCAATGTTGGACCAACATTTTACGAATTCGATTAGCGAAGAACTTGGCCTGGTGAATATGCTTGCCGGTCTTTTAATGAGTATCGTCTATGGCGCAATGCTTGTTAAGGGAAGAAGCCGTATATCCTTGATTAAAATTGGTGCTGCGCTGCCTCTTGTGATGATTTTCATCTCGCTTCTTTCACAACTCTACCCGAAGCAAACAACCTTTCTTTTCGCGCTCAAGGTCATCGATCTTTTGGGCGCTTATGGACTTTACACCTTACTTTTTCAAAGCATGTACCAGCCGATTCGAGAAGAGTACCAAAGCGCAGCACGTACGCTCGTTGAAGGCTGGGTTAAAAAAGCTGGAACCAGTGTGGTTGCCCTCGTTCTCGTAGTTGTTGGGTTGAAAGGGCATGAGCAAGGGATTGCATGGGTGAGTTTGTTGACACTCGTCATCACCATCGGGGTGATGTGGAAAGTTCGCTCGCGCATGCTTGAGACATGGTCTCTCAAATTAGGACGCTTGCGATCACGCTCTCTTGTTTGGCAACGACAAGGATTGGGGCCGTCGTTGGAATACCGATTGCATCGTTGGCTTTTGCTGCCCGATTTTGAGAAACATTCGATAGCCTTTGATCTTTTAAATCAACACCACAAAATACAATTGTCGGAGTGGAGCAACCTCTTTGAGATGGGTCCACTCGCACATCAAGTCAAGATTCGAAAAGCATTTTGGAACGCTCTAATTGTCGATGATGAACACCGTGGCCTTTCTGCTTCCCTTGATTTGCCAGCACGTCAACGTTTGGGGCGTCAACTGCGTTCGGACCTCATTCATAGTGGAGTTCTCAAAGGCGAGATCGACAACGCGATTGAGCTTGATGACTTAAACCCGAGTCGTATCAACGGAATGGAAAATGAGCCAAAGGCTCAAGAAGATTTTCTTCAATGGACGTTGCGAATTTATCTTTATTTCTATCCCGAACTTGCAGCCCAATGGTTAGCACGTAAACGTCTTCGCGATGTCTGGCGAGCACGTTTGGTCGGAGACCTTGCGCGCACAAAACCTCAACTTGCCTTGAAAATTTATCACGCACGCGGTCCTTTGAGTGACCCTAGTCAATACCACCAACGGAACTCGATGGTTTGGATCCCAGTTGCACTCATGCTCGGTCGCGAAGAAGGAACGCACGCTTTTTTGGAAGTTTATCAAGACCCTTCAACACGGAGGGAACTCTTTTCGTATCCCTATCGAGGTCTAAGTCCACAAATTATTCGGTCGCTATGTTGTGAACTTGCAAAAGCACAATGGCGTGATGCAACATTGGATTTCCTCGTTCGAGCGTTGCATGACGATTGGATTGAACTCCGTCCGGTAATCGATAATCCAAAGCTCTCTGTTGAAATACGCGCGCGGAGTGTTCGACTTCTAGCGCGTTTGACCGACCGAAATGTGGGTCCTTTGTTAATGGCAAGTTCGCGGCATGCGCACCCGTATTTGCAAACACAAGTCTCCGAAACCCTTGTGAAGTGGCATGAAGCCACCTTGCATCGTTCAGGTTTAGGTCTTGAAGTGAAAACCTTACGTTCTGCGACATTGGATAAGCTTCAAAAACTCCAAAGGATCTTAGATGCCATCGAAGCGTTGGATGACCATCACACTACGTTCAAGATTCCGAGCAATACTCGAGCACTCTTGCGAGGATACTTAAACCATCGTGGAGCGCAGCATTTGAAAATTGCCTGCCAGCTTTTTGGGCTTGCGAGCAATCTTGATCGCTGGATGAATATTTATCGCTACATTGTTGATAAAGGGACCCTGCGTGAGCGCGTTCCACAAAATGCCTTGTCTACAATTGAGCTGGCCATACGTGATCGAAAATTTCGAAAAAAAGTAATGGAGATCCTTGAGTCAAAAGGTCTCGAGGGAGATTTTGAAAGTGCAATGCGTGGTCTTGATTTCCTTCAAGAATGCAATGTCTACAAGGCTTTTCAGAACCAAATGGAAGATGGGCCAAACACGAGCGCTCAATCTGAGGAAATTATGAACTCGAACTTAGAATTAAAAAGAGAAGAATCGTTTGTTGAGAACAATATTCTTGCACGTCTCAACTTTTTGTCGAATGTTGACCTCTTTCAAGGTTTAGATCTAGATGCTCTCGAGCTTATTGCGGGTCTTGCGAGATGGCATCACTTACCCGCATACTCAACTCTATATGAAATGAATGAACCTGGAGATGCCCTTTATATTGTTGTAGAGGGAGAAGTCGAAGCGTACAAAGATGACGTACTCACAATGACTTTTGGAGTGGGTGAGTCTCTTGGGCAGGTATCCTTTTTAGACCGAGGGCCAAGACCCGTTACAATACGCTCGAAAGACGAGGCGGTTACCTTGCTACGATTACCTCGGCGCGAGTTTTTCATGATGATCAGTGAACGTCATGACATCATGCAAGGCTTCTTTCGAGTGATTGCTCAGCGCTTACGAGTTCTCATCCGGACTTCGCATGATTCCCCCTAGAATTGAACTGTCATGGGCTGCTTGCAAAGAAGAATTCGATTGAATCGATTTGAAATCACCTTACAAGAATGGGTACCTTAACGCATGGCAACTGCTCGTGATCAACTCTTTGATACCTTGATGCTCATTATGCGTGAGACAAGCGCTTCACAGGCCTACGCCTATATTGAAGAGGTCTTGAATCTCTTTCGTGTACAGGTGAAGAATAAGGTAGACAAAGACCCATCGCGTACAGCCAGAGATGAGCTCTATTTTAAAATGCAAGGATATTGGGAGGAAGGACGAACGCTCGATTCAAGTGATGATGATGCAGATAAAAAATTCCGTGAAAGTTGTTATGACCTCATCCAAAAGTTTCGAATTCAATTTAAAGCTAAATCCCAGCCGACCTTTGAAGCCTTTCGAAATCAGCTCAAATCAAATTCAATGTTGAAGGATGCGGAGGACAATCGTAAGGTGATTGACACTTCTACTCCCTCTTCAACTTCGCCAACAAATACACAAAAAAAAGAAGAGACTCACACACAACCACAACCTCTTGCGGGTGGCCCGCGTTCAGCAAAATCAGAACGTGGAGAATGCCCAAAGTGTAAGAGCAAAGGTGTGACCCGTAGCTCAGCGTATGGTGCTGATGACTATTTAAGTTGTGTGTATTGTGGGTGGCAAGGTTTCTTACCGAAGAGCGAAGGTAAAGAAAGTAGTTTAGTTGACGAACTTTTATACGGCCGCAAGTAGTAAATCGAACAGTTCGTCGTTTAAATAAAATACAATAAAACGTTTTTTTCAAAAAAAGTCCCAAAGGCTTTGATTTATCTTAACGTTTTGAGCATAGAGTACTTGGAACGAAATCTAGGAGGTCGAAATGACAAAATTTCGAAACGTATCGTTATTAACCTTTATCGCCATGGCGTTCTCTGTAGCGTCTTTTGCACAAACAGATCCTGAAGCCGCTGCCGAAGCTGCTGCCGATGCTGCTGCTGACGCAACAGAAGAAGCTGCTGCCGCTGCTGAAGAAGCTGCACAAGCTGCTGCTGCTGCTGAGCAAGCTGCTGCCGATGCTGAAGCCGCTGCCGCTGCTGCCAATGAGGCAGGTCAAGCTGCTACAGACACCGCTGAGGAACCTGTCGCTGAAGTTGCGGGTATTGAGCTTAACAACAACCCAGATGCTGCAAATAAAGCTGCAGACACAGTTGTCGGTGGCGCCCCGCAAGAAACAGCTGAAGCCAAAGCTGCACGTGAATCAGCAGAAGGCATGGCTGTTGGCCCACAAGAAACCAAGATTATCGATGAAGATGAAGCGAACTTCAGACCCACTGAATGGGTTCGTGGTGAAAGTCTATCTTTGGGCCTTGCAGGTTCATATACGTACAACAATGCTCTCTTTGTTGGTGCTCAACCGGGTAGCTTTTTACAACTTGGTGGTATTCTTGAAGGTGCAATGAACTTCCGTAAAGGTGGGCATGACATTGATAACTACCTCTCGTTTCAACAAGGTATTCTTTATTCACCAGCAATGGGTGATTTTGCTGACGGTGATTTCCAAAAATCACAAGATAAACTCGTTCTTGGAACCGAGTACCGATACTTCTTGGAAGGCGTAAACTGGTTTGCACCTTATGCTCGTGGTGAAATCTCAGCTCAGGTGTTCCCAAACTGGTTTATCAATGGTGTGAACAGTGATTTGTATCAACAAACAGACTCATTAAATTCTGCTGGCGATCAGTACACCTTCGAACAAAAAGCAGTTGCAGCACAAACCAAAGAAAACCTAACAGGTTGGTTTGAGCCTATTATTGCTGAAGCGGGCGTTGGTGCTTCGTTTCAGCCGAAACAACATCGACCTTACTTCCTTTCTCACTTCCGATTAGGAGCCAAAGGCCAATCTATCATTGGCAATGGTGGATTCGTGCAAGTGGCAAACCCTGCAACTGCGATTACTTTGAATGATACCGCTGCAACTCAGGTTACACCAAGTGCTGCGAATGAATTCACTTTTAACCGAGTACGTAGTGTAAACTCTTTTGGTATTGATGGTGAGCTTGTCGCAAACGGTGCATTTGATAAGCGTGTACTTTGGGGTGCTAAAGTTGGTGCATACTACCCAGTTATGATCTGGGGAAGTGATGATGTTCTAACACCAAATGGTGTAGCTTCTAATGTTCTTGACGTGCTACATGTTAATGTTGACACAAAAGTATCTTTCAAGCTTGCTGAGTGGTTGTCACTCGATTGGGTCAACCGATTCATTCGTCAACCCTTCATTACAGGTGAGTGGAAAGCCAATCCAAATGACTTCACAAACGATTGGCAGATTCAAAGCTCTGTACTCTTGAGCATGGGCTTTAACTTGATCTAAGTCATCTCTGTTGTTGATTAAAAATAGCACCCAAAGGGTGCTATTTTTTTGTCATCAACGTACAAACTCTTCATGTCTTATTCGTCAGGCGAGAAACCTTGGCGCATCATGTTCTCAGTGATGGAATGCTCTTTTACGAATTGCTTTAGATAGTGTGGGCCACCCGCTTTATAACCAACCCCTGATAAGCCATGCCCTCCAAATGGATTCTTATGAACTTCTGCGCCTGTAATACTTCTATTGATATAGAGATTCCCCGCTAAAAAGCTGTGTGAAGCGTCTTCAAGTTGCCGTGGGTCTCTTGAAAAGATCCCTGCCGTGAGCTGATATTTTGAGGCGTGTATACGAGACTTTGCATCGTCATAATCTTTGACCCGAATGACTGACAGCAGAGGGCCAAAAATTTCATCTTGAATGCATTTTGAATTTTCGTCTTCAAAGACTGCGATCAATGGTGCCACATAAGCTCTTGGCGAACTCAGCAATCCTTCGCTGAGTTGCCCCTCAAAAATCACTTTCCCTTCATTGTACGCAGCTTTACGGTAGCGCATGAACTTTTCACGGGCCTTTGCATCCACGAGTGGCCCCATATCAATACTTGGGTCAATCGGATCACCTACACGCCAAGCGTGCATGCTTTCGCGTAAACGCTCCAGACACACATCAAAGATTGTATCATCAATATAAAGGCGTGAACATGCAGAGCATTTTTGACCTGCATAACCAAAGGCAGAGGCAATAATTGCGGGTATTGCTTCATCCAAATCCGCTGTGCGATCAATGTACATCGCGTTTTTTCCGCCAAGCTCAACGACCAACTTCTTAAAGAAGCCGTGTTTTTGGGCCTGTTCATGACTTGAGCGCATAATCGATAGACCGACTTCGAGAGAACCCGTGAAAGTGACGCCATGAATATCTGGGCTCTCAACAAGTGCACGACCCACCTTTTCGCCTGATCCGGGGACAAAAACGAAACTTGACTCATCGACACCACACTCTCTAAGACAATCCATAAAATGAGCAGCGATTTGCGTACGTTGCTCTGCTGGCTTGAGTAGTAGGTTGTTTCCACAAACCCATGGGCCCAGCGATATGCCACATAAAATCGCTAGTGGGAAATTCCAGGGTGCAATCGCCGCAAAATTGCCAATGGGCCTGAGAAGTAAATGATGCGACTCGCTCTTTGAAGATGTTAACTTATGCTGCCACGATAAGGCGAGTGCTTGTCGGGCATAATAGCGACAAAAATCGATGGCCTCACAAACTTCACCGTCAGCATCGCGCCATGTTTTATCGCCCTTTTTTATAAGAAGCGCACACCAAAACATTTTATTCTCTTCGAATGCAGCTGCGACTCGCATTAAACATGCCGCACGTTCTTGAATCCAGCTATGATTAAAGCGTGACTTCGCGCTCTTCGAAAACTTCGCAAGGGCGACTTGCACACCCTCTTCATCAGCATGTGTCGTCGATGTTTTTGGACGCACAGATTCAATCTTAGCGAGTGTTTTACGCATCTTGTTTCGAACTCTTGACTTTGAAAAATCAAAGGGACTCACATTATGAAAGTCATTCAACTCAAAGTCGCCAATACCGTGATTTCGATTGCGATAACTCTCTTCAAGCCTTTTTTGATTCCTTTCACTTGGGGGTTCACTCTCACTTTCAAGGTGAGGGGATTCAAAAAGTTTATCGTGATCGTCTTCCTTTTCTCGTGAGAGAAGCCAACCCTGATTTGAAGTGTTCTCAAGTAAGCGCCTTACAAGATACGACATTCCTACAATCATATCCCCTACAGGCATATACTCTCGCACACGTTCCGCGCTGCTTGAAAGAGCCTCTTTGAACTCATCCGCCATTCCATAAAGCATCTGAAACTCAAGGGTATCTCGATGGAGACCCATTTCGTCTCGCAACGCAATCGCCATCGCAATCGAACGAAGATTGTGTGTACCTGCAGCGACGAGAATTCCTGAATCCTTCTTTTCGCGCGGAGCAGCTTCAAACAATGATTTTAAGGCACGTTCAAAGGCGGCGTCCGACTCATGCTTGTTTTCCCAGCAGGGTGATGGCCAACCTTTGGCTTTGGCTTCCAAGCTTTCTGCATCCCAGTATGCGCCTTTAATTATACGTACTGTGACCAATTTCTTATGTGTTTGAACCCATTGGACCAAATCAGCAATATCGTCATCAATACTCTTAAGATATGCTTGAATAGCAATACTTAGGTGCCCAGAGCTGTACTGAAGTGCGTCCTTAAAGAGCGCTATGGTGAGCTCTTTTGTTGCCTCATGCTCCATGTCAAAATTGAGTGTCACCTCATTTTTGGCCGCCGCGTCCAAGAGTGGTTTAAGCCTTTCAAACATTTCTCTTCGTACTTCATCAAAGGCAATCGAGTTCATCGGTGCATAGAGCGATGAGAGCTTAATTGAAACATTGTCGTTTGGAACACCAAAGGTATGCTTACGATGCCGTTGGGATGCCTCTAAGTCTTTCTTTCGGTGACTTCTCGAGTGTGCGAGCGATGCGATCACCGCTAAGTATTCGTCCCGATAGTGTTTGGCTTCGTGTGGCGAGAGCGCTTTCTCCCCCAACAAATCAATTGAGTTGAGCCATCCTTTTTGTGCGGCTCTGAGAATACCCTTTTGTGCATCTTCAATAGTTTCGCCGACGATAAAGGTCGTCGCCATATTGAGAATGCTTTCTCGAACAACCCGATTCACGAGCCCTTTGGCAAGCCCGCCTGCTTTTAAGGCCTGTGTGAGCACCGAAGGTGTGGACGCATCTTTCAGGTAGGCTCGAAGGATTTCATACACATCATCATCAGACTGAAGTCGTGGGTAGAGATCAATAAAGCGAAAGAGTTGTGCGCGAAAAGTATCGTTCGACATTGCAAACTTCATCAACTGATCTTGAAATACACCTCTATTCGACTTCGAGCGCTTACTGCGCTCAAAAAGGTCATGCCCAATCGCTAAACATCGTTCGTGAACTTCCCTGTTGGGCCAGAGCCGTTTTCGCGTATTGCTTTGCGGCTCAATTGGATCCTGGTCAATCAGCTCCTTATGCTTCTTTTCGCTTTCTTCCAAGTCCTTTGAAGACTTGTCTTTCGGATACGATTTACGCCAAAACATAACAGAATCTCTTAAGCACGATTGAGGTGTCCGCACGAAGTACATAGACGTAGTTCGCGACTCTTCTTATAATGCTCTATTATGGGTTTCAAATCCTCCTCAATATTTTTCATTTTAAAGGAAGCTTCAAAAAGTGTGTGCGTACATCGATCGCAATACCAGCGAAGAAAGTCGTTCTCGTCATTCTTTCGCTTTCGTTCCACAACAAGCCCTAAGCTACCAGCACTCCGTTGGGGTGAGTGGGGGATCTCGGCCTCAAGCAAAAACATTTCACCCGGGCCCACCCGTATTTCTTTTCGTTCGGAATTTTCAATGATATTTATCGTAAGTTCACCTTCGAGTTGAAAGAAGAACTCTTCACCCGGGTCGATGTGGTAATCGCTTCGTGAATTCGGTCCGCCTACCATCATTAGAATAAAGTCGCCATCATCAAAGAGCCGTTTGTTCGCCACAGGCGGAATCAGCTCGTCACGAAACTTCTCGAGCCATGCATTTAGATTCAACGTAGACTTCATATCTCAAGCATAAAGTGAGAGAGTGATGAGATGCAAGACGGTTCCATACGAAGCTCCGACGGAAAGCGCCATCCGCCCCAAAGCCCTATATCGGAACTCGTAAAAGATGAACACAACGATGATGGGCATGACTTTCGTACGATCGCTCTTAGCATTGTTTTAATGCTAGTCTTGACATACGGGAGTGTGGCCTTGGCGTGCCATCTTTCTATGAACGATGCTCGTATTCCTCTATGGTTTGCTTCGCTCATTCATTGGAGTCATCTCATCGGTCTGCCCTTGAGTCTTGCTAAGTTTGGGCTTGGGTGCGCTTTGATTCCAAGTTTGGCGATTACCTTGACCCTGCTTTTTGTCGCAATTTCTCGGAGCCCAAGAATGCGGGGCAAGACACAGGGCTTTGAACCTTCACTCGCTCGAGTGTTCAATCTCAATCTTGGGATCATGGCAAGCGCACAGTTGGGTATCGCATGGAGCATTCGAAGTACATTTTCGCTTGGCAGCGCCCTAACTCTTACGATGGTTTGGGTTGGCTTGGCATTGAGTGCGACAGGACTATGTCTTCGCAGGTTGCCTTTCGGATTCTTCTTGGGACTCAAGAACCGATGGACTCGAAATCAGCAGCGTATTTGGTACCTGGTTCATGAAACGACCGGTCAGCTTTGGTTCTATATTGGGTTGGGTATCGCGATCGGCGCAGTCCTCTTGGATTTCTCACAATACGTCTATCTTGCACCGATTTTTTTGCTCCTTTGTCTAAGTCCCTATTGGGTATCGTACCGGGTCCACTCTCAGCTGGCAAAAGGCTCTGTAAAGACTTCAAAAAATCGATGATGCCTTAACTCTCGGTAGAGTTTTTGAGCGTTGAGGATACGTTTTTGCTCTTCATCGTTGCTGAGGTTTAAGCGAGAACGAATATCTTTTTCAGCATCGCGCAGCTCGGAGAATTCTCCTGACTGAACAAGTGCATTTGCGAGGCCTTCAACACGCTGACCTTGGTCTTTGATTCGCCCCAAATGATCGATTGCTTCCGTGAGTCTTAGATAGAGACTCTTTGATATCGATCGTGTTTGATTGTCAATATCATCAACCGGCAAACGTGCATAAGGATGGCTTGCGATGGGTGAGCTTAGCAAAGCCTCATATTCTGGAATAGGGTTGAGTCTTGGATCAAGACGAACAAACCCACGCAAGGCAAAGAAGTAGATCGAAAGCCAACGTATTTGTCTTCTCAATTCATGGATACCCTCTTCAAGTTGATTCATATCCAAATCGAGCTCAGAGATTTTCATGGCGCAGCGGCGAAGTTCTTTTGCTAAGAATTGTGCGTCCCCTTTATTGGAGGGCCACTCCTCTTTTTCGATACGCGCACGAAACTTTTTAAGACTGTTCTTTTCTGCCTTCAGACTCCACTTTTGTTGAATTAGGCGAAGGATTGAAATCTGCTCTTTTCGAAGTTGACCTTCGATATAGCGTTGTGCACTTAAATCAAGGTTGACTTCGACTGCATCGTGCAAAAGAGCATGCCAATAGTCACAAGCACCGAGTTGATCTTCCAGCGCTTTAATTTTTTCAAGTCGCTTTTCAAATTTGGGATACTTTCGTTTATAAAGGCGTAGCAGACCTTCCAACATAAAGGCATGTCGACGAACTTCACGGGACAGATGTGTCATTTTGAATGCACGAGTGTCCGGGTGATTAATACTGTTCTTAAGCGAACCATACCAATAAAGCATTGCCCGACGTCCTCGGCAACCAACCTCAACGTCTTGAGAAATCAGGGAGCTAAACTCATGGGTATCTTTCGCTTCGAAGGCACTCATCATCACCTACCTTTAGCCGCACTTGAAAAAAGCGCACTGCCAAAAGAATACCATGAGCCTTTCTTCGAACACAAAATCATCAAAGGTTTTAACTCAGCTTTTACGGGTCCATGCACTAATATATTCGACGTTCCCTTTAGTGCCTTGAATAGGACTTTCACATACTCCGACCAGATTGAGTGATTTACCAAGTGACTCAATGCAACGATCGCGTATGGATTCTCTCACGACAGCATCATGAACGATACCACCCTTTCCTATTTCATGTCGTTCTGCTTCAAATTGCGGCTTGATTAACAAGTAGAGTCTTGAGTCTTGCGCACAAACACATAACACATTCTCGATAATCTTCGTGAGTGAAATAAAGCTAACATCACTCACAACAATCGAAGCCAAAGGATCAAAGTCTTCGGCCGAAACTCGGTTGATATGGTGTTTCTCCATATTCACAACACGCGTATCTTGAACCAAGCGAGAGTGAAGTTGGCTATGGCCCACATCCAACGCATAGACACGCAGTGCACCTGCTTTTAAAAGGACATCGGTAAAGCCCCCCGTACATGCGCCAACATCAAGACAGACCTGATCTTTGATTGTACATGGCCATTGCTCCAGTGCGCCTCGAAGTTTTAAACCTGCTCTTGAAACATCGGGGAAACCCTTTCCCTTCACTCGTATCATCGCGTTTTCCTTGATCTTGGTACCCGGCTTATCCACACGATGCTCATCAACAACGATAAGCCCAGCCATGATTGCGGCTTGGGCTTTTGTGCGGGATTCAAAGTGACCAAGGTCAACAAGGCGTTGATCCAAACGAATTTTCTCCAGAGCCATGGTTTGAGTGTAACATAAGCCTATCCTTGGCCTATCCACGAATTTGAACTTTGTGGCTTCCCATGTGTAAAATAGAAGTAAGGAGCGTTTATGTCTGATATTCAATTCTCGAAAGAACACCCTTTTGGCAAAGAAAAAGCACGTACAATCATTGAGGAATATCGAGAAAAATATGCTGACCAACTTCAAAAATTTAAGATCGGATTGGAGTGGGATGGCGACACAATCAAACTCTCTGGCCCCGCAACTGGGACCATCGAAGTTCTTGAAGATCGTGTCGATGTTAATGTTAAGTTGGGGATGATGGCTCGAATGATGAAAGGTACGATTATGAGTCAGCTCGATTCAGGCTTGGAGCGCGTCATGGCGAAGCATCGCGATGAGGACACGCAGCTTGCTTAATTGCTTGATACAGACACTGCCTGAAAACATACTAAGGGTCTTCATCGGGAAGGGCTGAGAATCAAAAGAATTTTATTTACCAAACTGTCAACGATGGAAGTATTGACAAATTGCTTGAGCTTTTGCGGTGAACTTGCATAGGTTCGTGTTATGAATATTTTTTCGTATGAAGGCCTAGCGAAGAGTTCGCGATCAAAACTAGCCCATATTTTCGAAAATGGCTTAACCCCCACTTGGGAAGAAGTTAAGGGTTGGGAGTTTCGTGGTTGGAATGTCCTGCCCCCTGTGATGTGGCATTTTATGTGGTTCAGAGAAGACCTCCGCTTCATCAAATGTTTCTATGAGAGGGATACGGACGAGCACAAGGCGTGGGGGCTCAATCTTCAAACGCGAGCAGGAGCAATTAGCGACCCGTGGACTTGCCGTCCATCGGACGAGGAGCCTGGCAAAATAGGACACTACCGTTGCTTTGGTACCGAACGTAATCGCGTTGGAGACCCTCATCCACATGCCTTATATATTGAGTACGATGCTGAAGAGAATACACTTCTGACTGGCAAAGGTATGATCGATTATCTTGTACGCGTTGAAGAAGGAAACTCAGACTTATATCTAGGGCGTGCCTATACGCCTTTTCTGGGCCCCATCAAACTCAAGTCGTATTTTATTCTAGAGCGTTTACAAAAATTTAATCGTTAACATTTGGAAGCCATTGAAGATTAAGCTTAACTTTTAGAGCTCCGATGAATCGAACAAAAAGGATCTTAGTCATGTCAGAAATCGCCGCACCCGAAGCACAAAAGAAAGAACACGCTCCGATTCTCAATGATATGAAGGCACATCCATTAAAATCGAATCCAACCTTTGGTCATGATTTAGACTTTAACCTCACACGAGAGCAACGGGCCTCTGTGCCACCGATTACGACAAAGTTTAAATTGGGAGAGGTGATTACCGAAGAGCAACTTGCTTTTTTGGAGGTCTATGGCTTCTTGCATTTTAAGAACGTTCTTTCGCCTGATGAAGTCGAGACGATGTTGAGTGAAGCGGGGCGTATTGAAGCGGAGCACCTAGAGAAGGGTGTGAAGAAAGTGAACGGCGTCCCTATCATGTGGGGGGTGCGACCCAACGGAAAAGACTGCGCATACCGTTTGCCTTTCACTTCAGAATATTCTGAGGGGATCAAAACGATCATCACGGACAGTCGTTTTGAGCCCTTGCTTCCATTGGTGGGAGACGATGCGCGTATTGGTCATCGCGAGAAAGACGGCGTTGTAATCAATCGGTATATTAATGAGCCTGGTCCTGGTCGACCGCGCCTGGGCTGGCATACCGATGGATTGAGAGACCTTTTTTATGGTCGCATGCCGCAGAAAATGCTGAACTTTGGTTTGCACCTTACCGATTGTCCCAAAGAGCAGGGGGGTTTGCGTCTTATCCCAGGGACGCACAAACAAAGTTTTTGGCAGTTCTGTACCCATAAGATTTATTTCTTGAGTCATGATAACGATGCGAATCAGATTGAAGTCGAAGCGGAAGCCGGCGATTTAACGGTGCATGATGGACGTCTATGGCATCGTGTGGAACGCTCAACCTTTTGTGGTGATGAGAGTATTCGGCGTTCACTCTTTCTACCGATTCAGACAGGCCCGTATGAGCCGAAAGATGAAAATAGCGCAGTGCCCAAGTATCTTTATCTTGAGCGAATGGGAACATGGGTGAAGCGTAAGTTTTTTGAGATTGTGAATCGGTAGAATTCTATTTCAGTTCGTATACGTGACCTTGACTTGACCCCAATCGGTACCACCGCGTTGATCGCGATAAACGATAATCAACACATCGCTTTCCCCAGGCTGCGCGTCTTCGGGTAGGGTCCATGTAAAATCAAGGTTTCCATCAAATTGTGGACCACGTAGGAATGTCGTACTTCCTCGCGTGACATAATGGCTCCCCGCAAAATCTTCGAGTCGATTGACCAACTCAAGACGAAATGCGTTCGGATCCAAAAGAAAAACCTGATGGAATTCTGCACCACTCTCAAAAACCGGTCGCAGACGGATCTGCTCTCCTGCGCGAGCAGCAAAGGCTACGTTTTTTGTGAACTCTGAACGTGTGTCCACAAAGATTTCTCCATTGGCACGCTTTTCTTCCGTAGACAAAACATCCGGATCGTCTTCTTCAGAGAGCCAGTTAAAACCCACTAGCGTTGGATTCTTATTGGCGGGGCGTGGGTAAAGACATGTGCTCGTACCTTGAAATAAAGGGTCATCACCTTCGCTTTCAGGGATCGCATCAGGAAGAGGGCAAAGCGTCGCACCCGGAATAAGAAAATCGATAATCGATAGGTCTTCGCCCTCTGGTGTATTGAAGCTTTGATCGAGAATTGGAAGCAAGAGTGGATCGTGTGGATCGATCGCAACAGGAATACGCTTGGTTGCAATCTCTTGCGCTACTTCATCCACGCTTGAGTTCCGTGCAACGATCCCAATGTAGGCATATTCAGACTGGAGCAAATCAAGAACCCGTTCGGGAGCAAGTGTTTCTACACTTTGTGTTGTTCCTAAAATTGAATCAATGATATCTCGTGAAAATGATAGATTGTAGGTTGGTACGGGGATTCGTCCACTTGGATCATTCTCGAGGTCTTCTTCAAGGAGCTCTCTTTCGTAGAACCTTGGCTGAAAAAAGGCGTTGAACGCGTCGAGGTCTGTTTGCGCAAAGCTCGAGCGCAAACTGCTCACATCAAAACGATTGCATGCGTTTCCAACTGGTTTTGGACAGTTCTGCAGATTGAGAGTGAGAGGGCCTCCTCGCGGGTCAAGGGCAAGGATCTCCACCGACACATCTGTTTCAGGAAAGATAGGCAATGAAGGAATCTCTTCATTATCGATCCGCGCCAAAAAATGATTAAAGCTTGCACGAATGTCGGGTGGTTCGACACGAACTGCTAGAACACGCAGGTCTTCAAGTTTTTCTTGAGAGTCGAGCTCGCCACACCCCACCCAAGTTACCCATGAAAAAAAACAACATACTATTAAAAAATTTCTAAACATCATATTCATGGTGCGCATTAGAATTCTCCTTGAACGCCAAAGTTCGGGAAGATCGGCAAGCTTGGAATCACACTTTGTTCTCGAAAGCGATAGTCGTCTTGATAAAACTCAGCATTCATACGATTGTAGATATTCAGTAAATCCAAATAGGGTGTAATCTTGAAGGTATCGAAGACGAAAGTTTTATCCAAGCGTATATCAAGTTGGTGAAAGGCTGGCGCCCGAGAACTGTTAATGGGTTGAAAACGAGCGACATAGTCCGTTGTGTCCAAATCATGAATTGAGCCTGCTGCGCGTGTCGCTGGGTTTCCGCTCACGAGACGAAAGCGACCACCCAAACTTAAGCCCCATGGAAGCTTGCCTTGTGCGACGAGCGTAAGGATATGGGTTTGGTCAAAGTTGGTATTGCGTAGGCGACTGTCCAGCCGGTTTCCATTTTCGACCGAACGCGACAATGTGTAGGCAAGCCAACCAAAGAAATATTTACTCATATCATGTCGTAAGAGAAGTTCTGCACCGATTGTTGAACCAAGCCCTTGGTTTGTAAAGTTCAGGTTTCGTATCGTCCCATCGGCTTCAGTCACGGAGTCGGATGTCGCTCGCACATTGTTATCGCGTTTGGTATAATAGGCCTGAAGATCGATCGAAATGTATTTCGAAAGTCGATGTTCCAAACCGATAATACTCTGAAAGGCACGGAGCTGATTGAGCTCTGGGTTGCCTACAGACTCTAAGAGTTCAAAACCCTGCGCAGGTTGACGATAGATGCCAAAGGCGCCTTTTAAGGTTGTTTCATCGGAAAGCTTATAACGAGCGGAGATTCGTGGGTCTGCGTTCAAATAGGTAATCTGATTGGCTGGAATGGTCGTCCCATCAAGGTTTTCAACTTCTGCGAGATCGACAAAAACGTGCTGAAGTCGCAGGCTCGGGTTCAATTGTAAGCGTGAGGTAGGCTTTAAAACACCTTCCAAATAGAGAGCTGTGCCATGCACTGTTCCATCGTTTCGAAGGCTAAAGTTTTCACCGACCAAGCGAGGATAAACCCGGGGGAAAGAGCCAAACTCGGTCGAGAAGGGGAAATCAAAAGCGAAGCCCAGTGTATTCCCGAGATAGTCAAAGCCAAGCGCGAGTTCAACATTATCATTGATCTTGGAGCGCAACTCATCTCGAATACCCCAACTGTATGTATTGCTCTGAAGATTACCGGAAATACCCAAGTTGGAGTCAGTATTCAGCCCAATACTCGTGACACCAAAATAAGGTTGAAAGGTATGGGTCAGATTCTTTTTCAACTTGGAAGTGATTTTAGGCACGACCCGATGAAAGGTCGTGCGTAGACCCAAATCGATTGAATTTTGCCCGGTGGGTGCAATGACTTTCAGGTCATCTTCAGATCCAAAGACAAAGAGCGAGAGCTGATGTTTCTTTAAAGGCATTTCAAGCTTTGCTTGGTAATCCCAGTAGACAGGTGTTGCCACAACACCACCACTTGTCAGTGCGTCAATAAAGACAGGGATGATTGCATCCACGTAAGAACGTCTTGCAGCAATTCCAAAGTTCATGTCTGGCAGACCTTTAATCTTAAGTGGTCCACCAAAAAAGAAGCCTGCGTCAAGAAGGGAAATGTCAGCGTAACCTCGATAGTTTTCCATCTTAAGTTCACGACTATCAACATCGACAATACCGGCGGTCGCAAATCCATATTTGGCGCCGAAACCACCAGGATAAAAGTTGAGGTTTTCTAAAAACTCCGGATTCACAATACTTTTGAGGCCACCAAAATGATAAATGAGTGGAATCAACACACTGTCAAAGTAAACGCCAGTATTCTGTGGGTTGGCTCCTCGCACAATCAAAGCACCACCTGCAAAAGGCGCACGCGCAAGCCCGGGAAGGTTTTCAATTACTCGGATCGGGTCACCGAAAGTTCCAGGAACTTTTCGCACCTCTTCACGACTCAACGTTATTTTCGCGACTTCTTTTTTTGCGGGTCGAGCACGCGTTACCGTTTCAAAAGTGTTGAGCTCTCGTGCTTTTAAATACACAACGACTTCACTACGTTGCCCATCACTAATTTCTTCAAAGGTAAAAGAGGTTTGAAAACCGGAAGCGGCATAGGTTACCATATGGTTGCCAGAGGGGAGTGCTCTGAAATAAAAGCGGCCCAATTCATCGCTCGTTGCATAACGCACTTCAGCCTTGATGCCTTCAGGGAGATCTTCCGCATCCTCGTAGCCTTTGGGTAGAATCTCAATACTGACTTCGACACCGGCCAGCGGTGTTTTCTTGCTCGACTGTCTTACAACACCAACAAAGTTGACTGGACCTCTCTTACGTATCTTCTTTTCACCATTCTTTGCGACGTTTTTGGGAGTCGCTTCAATCGCTTTGCTTGGATTATTGGTGTTCAAATTAAGTTCGTCGCTTTCATCTTCGAAGAAACCATCGTCATCCAGTCCTTCGAAATCTTGAAAATCAGATTCATCAAGCTCATCAATGAAGGATTCATCAATTAGACCCTCCTCTTCCGAGGCTCTTTGTTGCTTCACAACATCCAAGGTGAAATTCTGTGTGAATGAAATTTGTACACGTGCCGGTTTTCCATCAATTTCTGCAGGGGAAAACTTAAACTGGCGAACGGCTCTTAGTGCAGCTTGATCAAAATCATCACCACCACTGACCTCGATTTTAACGTCTTCAACTTGACCCTCGACACCAATCGTGAGGATTAAAGTCACCGCCGATTCTCGACCCTCTTCAAAAGCTTTCGCAGGATACTCAGCGTCGACACTTTCAATGAGTTCTGGGGCTTTTGTTAAAGTTCCAGGAGCGGCTTGCGTGTTGGACCCGTCTTGTACATCGGCCTTTTCAGGGGCGCTCTCGATTGCAGAAAAAGCTGCTGGCGCTTTCAACAAAACCAAGAGATAAAAAAATATACGAAAGCAAGTGAGAGACGGAAGTCTCGCACATCGACATTTTAAAGTTCGCAGTCTTGAGATTTTCACATTCATACCTGTGGCTTGACTTACTTACATATACCTACCAAAGATCACCGAATCTTGAGGTTGTCTTTGGTTAATACGAATCAGGCCTCATGTTAAGTAAATCATTTGCATCATTCTTGGACACATTTTCTTCGCCATTCTGAAAATTTGAGGGCCCAATTGGCTTGGGTTACGATCAACACATTAGAGTTCTTTAACGGGTGGATGCGGATGTTGATACGAAGTTACACTTTACGCGTGGTGATGATGTTATGTGGTGTGCTTGTATCTCAAGCTGCATACACTCAAATTCTAGCGACTTCATGTTCTGATGCGACATGTGGCGTGCAAGAGGTATGTGTTGAAAGTCGATGCTCTCGCCCCCAGGTTGCTAACTTTGAAAACTTCTTTTGTGATACCGATTTAAACTGTACACAACAGCGTGATATGATGACCGGTACCATTCTTGGCTTATCATGCTTAGAAAATACCAATCGTTGTCATGGTGATACTGGCGATTTTGCTCGTTTATGCAGCGGTACATGCCAAGATGCACGAACTGTGTCGAGATGTGGTAATGGGGTAATTGATGGTGCTGAAAGTTGTGACTTGGGAATCGATTCCAATGGGCAGGGCTTTGGGTGTTCTGAAACATGCACTTTGGAGACCAACTGCAACGCACTTTTGAACACCGTAGACGCTGTTGAAAGCGGGTCTGTTTTACCGATCACTTCAGTTGAGGGTGATGCGGATGGTCAAGAGTCTCGTGTGAATGGTAGTGCAACTTTTCGAATGGAACACAATTTGGCGCTTGGGAGTGTTGTCACTCTAAAAATGCGTGCAGCTGGAAACACGAAAGTGGGTGTTCGCTTTTCAGACTGCACCGGAACTTTCTCTTCACAAACAAGTTTTCAAGTTCTAAATGCAGACCTGAGTTATCGTATTGCCAATACGCTTGCAGGCGCTGTATGTGTTGAACTGAGCGTCGTTGCGGAAACATTTGTCGACTCAATTAGTGCGGATTCAGTGGAATGCGTCAATGATTTATGTGGAGATGGCGTTGTTGGATTAAGTGAAGCGTGTGATGATAGCAATACTTTGTCTGGAGATGGGTGTGATGCCAACTGTAATGTTGAAGTTGGATTCGCATGTTTGAGTCGGCCATGTTCTGTTCTGAATCCCATTTGTGGCGACGGAAGCGTTGTAGCGGGCGAGGCATGTGATGATGGTAACCTCATCAACTCGGATTCATGCTTAAGTGATTGTACTGCTGCTTCGTGTGGTGATGGCCATGTACAAGCGGGTGTAGAAGCATGTGACGATGGGAACACTAACAACGATGATGGTTGTAGCAATACGTGTTTGGTCAATGAGTGTTTTTTAGAAAGTGACAATTGTGATGTGAATGCATTCTGCATCGAAACGAATGCCGCCTTCGATTGCCAATGTGACCCTGGTTTTGAGGGGAATGGCGTGACCTGCACAGAAGTCATTGCTCCTTTGTGTGGAGATCTCAACATTGATTCGGGGGAAAGTTGTGATGATGGTAATCAGAACAATGGAGATGGCTGTTCTGCTGCATGCCAAGTAGAACTGGGTTGGTCATGTCCAAATCCAGGTGCCTGTGAAACAGTTTGTGGTGATGGGTTAATTCGCGGTTTTGAAGAGTGTGATGATGGCAACTCGTTTGCGAATGATGGCTGCGATACAAACTGTTTAGTGGAGGACGATACCACCTGTGTTGGTGAGCCGAGTATGTGTGACCCGATTGTTACTCCGCCTGATGATTCAGACCCGAGTGACATGAGCGATTCGAGTGACATGAACGATTCAAGTGACATGAGCGATTCAAGTGATATGAGCGATTCAAGTGACATGAGCGATTCGAGTGATATGAGCGATTCAAGTGATATGAGCGATTCAAGTGATATGAGCGATTCAAGTGATATGAGCGATTCAA
>JAHDBA010000002.1:92355-125011 GCA_020630615.1 Myxococcota bacterium
GTGATATGAGCGATTCGAGTGGTTCTGGTGTTATTGATGACCGTCTTGTCTCAGGTGGCTTTATCAGTTGCTCATCGGTAAAATCAACATCCTTTCTTTTTGTTTTTGCTATGTTGATAGTGTGGCAAAGACGAACATACTTATCCTAAATATACAGAAGAAGCGTAAAATAGAAGACAATAAAAATCCTTAGTTTGACGCTTTTAAGCGTGTTGTACTTTGTTTCAGAACGCTCACTCTCAAACTTTTAAGAAGAATTCGTAGGAATATTTGTTTTTTACGCTGATTCGGCATACTTTGACGCAATATCAAGGATTTATCCTTTGTACCCAAAAAGGTAAGTGTGATGAAAAAGTACTTTGTGCGACTGCAATCTTCGTCTCGAGCTATAGAAAACAGATTTTTGGTCTCTCAACTAAAAACGCGTCTGACTTTGATAGTCGGTGCAACTTCTTTAATAATGTCCTTGTCATTGAGTTCGCAAGAGACGACGCAAAGCGAAGCGTTAGGGTATGTGGATGCTGAAACATTAAGACCTGCGCTGGACCGACACGGTATTATTGACGTTGAAGGCGGAAAAGTTTTAGAGCATTTGGATTTTGATTTAGGCCTATGGCTTGGCTACTCGGATGACCCTTTGGTCTATTACAACCAAAGCAACAATGAGCTCAGTTCAAGAGAGCGCTCACTGGTTTCTCAACGTTTGGGTGCCAATTTACTCGCCAATATTGGTCTTCTTGACTGGCTTTCCCTTGGGATCGATGTTCCGGTAATTTTGTATCAAAATGGAGCCACGAATATTCCAGGGGTTCCAGTCGCGAATAACATTTCGAGTTTAAGTAGCGCAGGTCTTGGTGATATTCGCTTTACACCTAAGCTGCGACTCTTAAATGCAGAGCGCCATGGCGTGAATCTTGCACTGCTTGGACATCTACGTGTCCCTTCAAATCTTCCCAAAGGGAATTGGTTTGGTGAGCCAGGCGTTCGTTTTGCTCCGACCTTTGCTCTATCGCGTTTTTACGATCGCATTGGTTTAAAGTGGGCAGCCAACATCGGTGTAAATCTCCGTAATCCTTTTCATGTTGAGTCGCTTGATGTGGGCCAAGACTTGGATCTTCGATTGGGCCTCTCCTATGCCTTTGATAAACTTGGGCTTCCTCTTCATGTTGACGTGAGCGGTCGTACAAGTTTTCAAGCCTGGCCGAATCCCTTTAGTGACGAATCCAAGTTTGAAAATGGCTCAGAGTGGAATGCTTTGGTAGGTTATAATATCTCGGATAAGTTTGATGTCTTTGTGGGTGGTGGAACGGGTATCGTAACAGGTGCCGGGATTCCGGATTATCGCGTTTTCGGTGGTCTCCGTTATTCTCGAACATCAAACAAAGATTTGGATGGTGATGGCGTACGCAATAAAGATGACCAATGTCCAGAAGCTGCTGAAGATATTGATGGATTCCAAGATGAGGATGGCTGTCCTGATGAAGACAATGATGGTGATGGTGTTTTAGATACCAATGATGTTTGTGCCGATAGTGTAGAAGATGCGGATGGGTTCAAAGATGAAGATGGTTGTCTTGATGCCGACAATGATGAAGATGGCATTCTTGATGCTGAGGATAAGTGTCCATTGGTTGTGGGTCTCAAAGAACTTTCAGGTTGCCCGATGGCTGATAAGGATGGAGATGGTGTCGCAGACGATCAAGATCAATGCCCAGATGAGGCAGGCACACGTGAGCGATATGGCTGCCCGATTAAAGATCAAGATGGTGATGGTTTACTGGATGCCGATGATACCTGTCCTACTGAAGCGGGGCCCCGCATGTTTAAAGGTTGTCCGGATACGGATGGCGATGGGCTCCCAGACAACAGTGATAAATGCCCCAACGAGGCTGAGATTATTAATGGTGTTGAAGATGAAGATGGATGCCCTGATGAAGGTAAGACTCTCGTCAAACTTTCTGACAAAAAGATTGAGATCTTAGAATCGGTCTATTTCGAAACCGGAAAATCAAAGATTAAAGAAGTGAGCTTCAATTTACTCAATCAAGTTTCGACTCTTCTAAGAGCCCACCCGGAGTTGAAAAAAATACGAGTTGAGGGCCACACAGACAGTGTGGGTAGTGATGCGAAGAACATGTCACTTTCTCAGGCGCGCGCAGAAGCAGTTCAACAATATCTTGTTGATCATGGGGTCAGCCCACTTCGACTAAAAGCTCAAGGTTTTGGTGAAACACAACCCATTGATGACAATGCAACCAAGGCAGGGCGCAGTAAAAATAGGCGTGTTAATTTTGTCGTTACGGAACAAAACACAAACTAAGATACTACACTGATTTTCTACGGATAAAAGTGGGCGGCGATTGTGATTTCGCTGCCCTTTGTTTAAGCTGAAAACCTAACTTTTTGCCTTTTAGGACGCGCCATTGAAATGGTGTCTTCGGAGAATAATGATGAGCCAATCAATCAATGTATGTAAGACCAAAAGCATCCTTGCTGCGGCCGCTTTGACTTTTTCGCTTTTAACTCTTGGGTTACAAGCCCACGCACAGTGTGGGAACGGCATCTTGGATGCCGGTGAACAATGTGATGACTGGCGAGCGAGCGCTGTAGCACTAGGTGAGACTGCCACGTTCAATGGTTGTGATGGCAGCTGTACGGTTGAGCCAGGCTTTATCTGTAATGCAGAGTTACCGAGCCCGATGATCAATACTTCATTTGAAGATTCTCCGGCTGCAGTTTCTTCCGTACCGATTGGTTTTACCGCGATTCGGAATAGTGTTGATATTATCGATGTGAATGATGGTAACCATGCAGGTTGGACTGCTGTAGACGGTGGTCATATTCTGGACTTGCACGGGGAAGGTGGGAGTGACCTTAATGGAATGATCGCTGCAGAGTTGCAAACACGTGCTGGAGATACCTATAGTGTATGGTGGTGGCATGCACGCGCCTTAAGTGCATCCGGGCAGCGCGAATATGAAGTCAAAGCAATGGACATGGTCGCGAATGGCTATGCGAGTGCCTCGGATCTTAGTGAAGCGGACGCAAATGATAGTGCCAATCTTCTCGGTTTTCGAAACTCAAGTTTTGTGATTGGGGCTTTTGATGCGGACAATGTAATCGAGACAGACGGGTGGGATCTAAAGCAGTTTCGGTTTACCGCAGAGTCGAATCGTACCCTTCTTATTTTCAACTCATTGAGTTCACCCTCTGAAGAGGAAGGTGCGCTCATTGATGATATTATCGTCGCAGGTGGCTGTCTCAACGGTGTGATTT
Source organism: Myxococcota bacterium (assembly GCA_020630615.1). Taxonomy (GTDB): domain Bacteria; phylum Myxococcota; class UBA727; order UBA727; family JAHDBA01; genus JAHDBA01. The sequence continues at coordinate 95,632 of JAHDBA010000002.1, forward strand.
GCGGTGATGGCTCGACCGATGCACCTCTAGAAGGTTGCGATGAGGGTTTGACATGTGCTGACGGAAGCGCATGCCCTACTCTCAACACGTCATGTGCAAGTGACGCTTCAAACTGTGAAGTTCGTGACAGTGCAACTTGCAGTGCTGAATGTAAGATTCCAACGGGTCAGGGTATATGTGCAAATGGTGCGCAATGTGCAAGCGGCTTTTGTGATGCCAGCCTTGGTCTATGTGGCGCCTGCGGTAATGGCGTTATCGATGGTAGCGAAGGGTGTGACGACGGTGCCAATACTGCGGGTGACGGATGCAATGAAGTATGCCAAATCGAAGATGGTTTTGCATGTTCGGATAATGCTGGCTGTGCAAGCGGGTTTTGTAATGCCCTCACCAATTTATGTGATCGCTGTGGCAATGGCGTTCGCGACACGGGCGAAGGATGCGACGATGGCAATGATGTGAATGGAGACGGTTGTTCCACCACGTGCTTGATAGAAGAGGGTAATGTTGGGTGTGGTGATAACACAGAATGTGCGAACGGCTTTTGTGATCTGACATCGGCACTTTGCACCAATTGTGGCAATGGTAGTGTTGATGTTGGGGAGGCCTGTGATTATGATCCCCTGACTTCTGCGAGTACCGGTTGCTTGGCTAACTGCCTGCTTGCGAACAATATTGTGTGCACTACCCATGACGATTGCAACAGTGGGCTTTGTCGTCCATCTTTGAGTGACCCGGGAAGTCAAGTTTGTGCTTCATGCGGAAACGGTACGGCCGATGCCGGCGAAGCTTGTGACGATGGAAATATTGACTCCGGTGATGGTTGTAGTACCGCTTGTGAAATAGAGGGTTGTGGTAATGGCCGACTCGACTTTGGTGAAAGTTGTGATGATGGTAACCAAGAGCCTTTCGATGGTTGTGCCACAAATTGCATTGTTGAAGAGGGTTGGACATGTGCGCTCAACGGTGATGGGGCATGGGTGTGTGAACCGACAGAGTGTGGTGATGGTATCGTTGCAGTTGGTGGTGAGACATGTGATGATGGGCCAACCTGTGAAGATCGAGCACACTGTGATCTCGCAAATCCGTGTATTGATGGTTCAACTTGCGAAGTGCGCTCTGGCGATGGCTGTTCGGATTCATGCAACGAAGAGACAGGATGGACATGTCGCGAAGTGAATGATGAGCCATCGGAGTGCTTCCCGAGCGCTTGTGGAGATGGCTTTATTGCCAGCGCAGAAGAATGTGACGATGGCAACATCGAGGTGGGCGATGGTTGTGACTCAAGGTGCAACAATGAATACGGTTGGGTTTGTATTGGCGAGCCTTCGATGTGTGAGCTGCGCTTAGTCTGTGGTAATGGAATCTTAGAGGCTCTCGGTGATGATGCTGAGCTTTGTGATGACGGTAACCTTGTAGACGGAGATGGCTGTTCATCGACATGCGAAACAGAGGCAGAATATGAATGTCGGGGTCGTGTTCCCTCCGTTTGTTCTTTTATTGATGAGAACCCGGATGACAACGATGAAATTGATTCACGAAGTCTTTATCAAATTGCGGGTGGTCGCGTCGACTGTGCCTCAGTACCGACAATGACATTTTCACTAATGCTTGGGTCCTTAGCCCTCCTTCTTGTACGACGACGACGCTCCTAGTCTTTCAATCCAGGAGGGTCTTTCTTTCGATCCTTCCTTGAGCTTCTGAGAGCCTTCCTGGTATCCTTCACTTGTGACTGCACGAACTACAAGAAGAAAATCACCAAGCGCCCCAAACCACTCTTGTGTTGTTGTTGTATCTCTGTTTATAGCGCTGACCCTTTGGTCGTGTTCTGTACTCGCGGAAGATCCACCTGCATTGAATGTTGAGCAGTATACACCTGCATTCGATCGTCAAAGCATTCATGGGGTTGAGTCTGCAAATGTAGGTGAACACTTAAACTTCGATGTCTTTCTTGAAGCAGGCTATGCACACAACCCTTTGAAAACCTTTCTTTCGAACGACAACAGTCGTGTCAATCGACTTGTTGCGTCACGTATCAATGCATGGCTTGGTGCGTCGTTGAGTCTTGCAGACTGGGTCCAGGTGGGTTTAACGATACCCGCCGTTCTCTATCAAAACGACGCTATTGGAAGCAGTGGAACAAGTTTTATTCATCAAATAAGCGCCCTTGGACTGGGTGACATTCGTTTGATGACAAAGGTAAGACTGCTGCGACAAGAAGATCGAAAGGTCAACCTCGCACTGAACTTCGCCTTGCAAGGGGCAAGTAACTTTCCAAGAAACAACTATTCTGGTGAGTCTCTAATTATTGGTGAACCAAGCCTCCTATTGAGTAAGCAAACATCATCCTATGCGTTTATTACACAACTGGGTGCACGTTTGCGGCCGAGCTACCAAGTTGATAATATAAGCGTAGGCCAAGAAGCATTCGCAGGTCTTGCCTTTGCGTACCGCTTTCATTCAAAAGAGATACCCTTGGCGATCGAAGCGAGCACCAATCTTCGAGCGCAGTTTTCCCCGAACCTATTTGTGGAAAACGACTTCGCTGAAGTCGTAGAAGCTTTAGTAGGCTTGCGTTACGACTTTACGCCAAAGGTGTCGCTGAGAGCGTATGGTGGTGTTGGAATAATTGCTGGCTTGGGCGTTCCGGATTGGCGTTTCAATCTGGGCTTACGCTATGCAGGCGGGGCCAAGAAAGATTCTGATGGCGATGGGGTCAGCGATGAGCAGGATCTGTGCCCGAATGAGAACGAAGATCGTGATGAGTATGAAGATGAAGACGGTTGTCCGGACTCGGACAATGACGAAGATGGTGTCTTGGATGATGAAGACCCTTGCCCGGATACTCCAGGCAATGATGTCGATGGCTATGAAGATTGTAACGCCGACGATAAAGGGGATGATTACGATGAGGACCAGCCTGGTGACTCGATTCAAAATGAAGACTTTGACGAAGAGGACGTAGAAGACAACACCTTAATGGGTACACAACCTGACGATGACCAAGATGGTATTGCTGATGCCGATGATGCATGTCCTTTTGAGCCAGGCCCATTAAATACTGCAGGGTGCCCGGACGCCGACGCTGACGGTATTGCAGATGAGGACGACGAATGCCCGCAAGAAGCTGGAACTGAGAACAATGATGGGTGTCCATAGTTTGTTTTCGAAAGAGCGCAACTCAAAGTTTTGGCCATGTGTTTCTGCCATCGAACCCATTTTGATTGGTTGAACGAATTAAACTTGCTAAGCTTGCCGAGTGAATAACGAGACCCAAGACTCAAAAAAAGAAGAGCGCAAGAGTACGTCCATCCCTAGGGATGACAATCAAGTTTTAAACAAACATCGTCCGCAAAATATTCTTTATTCAAAGCGTCAATGGATTGTTCCACAATCATGGAAGACTTCTTTTGTCGTGTTTGCACTGATACTTTTAGCCTCACTCATAGGATACTCTGTAGAAAAACGCACAACAATGCAGCGTCTTGCGATGGACAGCGTTCTTGAGCCGATTGCGCTTCAAGGGGAGTTGGACCTTGAAATGAAATTTACTTCTCTTCAAGACGATCAGCAGCAGAGTTTTACGAACTTCAAAGGGCAGTGGGTTTTCCTAAATCTTTGGGCAACATGGTGCCCGCCCTGTCGTGATGAAATGCCAGCGCTCGAAATGTTGCAACGACGCCTGGGGAGTCAACTCAAGATTGTTGCGTTGTCTGTCGATGAAGACGTGAGTGAAGTGTCTCGTTTCTTTGGTGATGATGCGGCCAGTTTTGAAGTATGGCTCGACCCAGAAAGGCACGTTTCGAAAACGTTGGGAGTCACCAAATTCCCTGAGAGCTTTCTGATCAACCCTGAAGGAAAAATCGTAGCACAATATGTAGGCCCCAAAGATTGGTACAGTGTTGGCAGCGTAGCTTACTTCGAGGGTGTTACCAATAGAACTCGCACCCCCACGCCAAACCTCTAAGTATGCAAATCGAAGTCTATTGCGTTGAGCTTCAAGCGCTTTAGAGCGTGCCAGTATTTAGAGTGTTTTGAGTTGAGTATCCGCAAGGACAAAGGCATCGTATCGGCTCATCACTTTTGAAAGATGTTTAATCACCTCCTTGCTGCGACATCGACCGTGCTTCGCATTTTTATAGTATTGAGGGTCATCCAAATATTCAATCGCGCGTTCAACATTCCCAAACCAGCGTTCTGGGTTCAAATTTAATTCCCTCGCGAGTACACGGGCGTCAAAGACATGTGCAAGACCCACGTTATATGCCGCCAGTGCCAAGCGGACTTGATCGCGATGGCGAATCGATTTCGAGTTAAACTTCCCCATTAAATTTTTGAGATATTGCGCAGCACCCAGCGCGGCTTGATAAGGGTCGAGTGGGTCTCTAACGCCAAGAGACTTTGCAGTTTTTGGCATCATTTGCATGATACCGAGGGCGCCATCTTTTGAGCGGACCTTTGGGTTAAATCCACTTTCATGAAAGCTCATGGCCGCCAAAAGCCGCCAATCAATATTGGTGGCCTCCGCTACCCTTTTAAAAACATCATCGTAGGGTGAAATACGATCGTTAGAGCTTTTCACTTTGTCATGTTGGTTAAATCCCAAAACTGCCAAAAGACCACTCCGTTTAGACGAGTGCATCCAACGTGTGACATCCTTCTTCAAAGCTATATTTTGCGTGTGTGTCGAATAGCAAACCCGATGTTTTCTAAAATAAATGCGTAGTACCTTCGGCGCTTTATCGCATGAAGAGCTCAGGATGAGGTCAAAAGCCCCCTTTTTAAGTCCCTCATGAAGTAAGAACATTGAATCCCGAAGATAGTACTCCACCCTTAGCCTATGGCTTTTGGCGTAGGCATTTCCGATCAATGTTGCCAGACCAAAAATATGGCCATCGCTAATATTAAAGTCTTCCCGAGAGCTGAGCATCCCGATACGAATAACTTCACGCGTCTTGATATCATGAAGATCTGCATGATAGCTCAATGCTTTGTGTGACTGAAGACTGTCTGAAAAGTGAGCATCCACATCAAACTTAGCTGAATCGAGCTCTGACTCAAGGTCTGAAATCTCGAGTGCATAAAGCCCTGTACTGGAAGCGGCTAAGAGAATCAGCGCAAAATTATAGAACAACCCCTTCAGTGAGCATGAAACTGCGCTTGAGATGATATTCGTAGTGATCCCTATCATTAAAAAAAAGAATAGACCATCGATGGTTTCTCCCAAGTGGGAAACATCAACGAAGCAGAAGTGTTTCTCTTTTGAAAATTATGCATGAGATTGAAATGATGGATTCCCCTGCTAAAAGAGTATGACAAAAGGAACTCATGATGCATGCACGAATCCATATTCGAGACCCGATTCACGGTACAATTTCAGTTAATGCTCGTGAGATTCAAGTTATTGATCACCCGGTTTTTCAGCGACTTCGTAATATCAAACAGTTGGGTTTCGCGGACTTAGCATTCCCTGGGGCGACCCACAGTCGCTATTGTCATTCTTTGGGGGCAATGCACATCGCATCACGCCTTTTTGATCACTTAATTCCCGCAGGCATGTTGCCCGATCGCGTTCGCGATCGCTTCAGGCAAACCTTGCGTCTTTCAATGCTCTTTCATGATATCGGTCACGCGCCACTTTCACACTCGACTGAAATATTGATGCCGCAAGTGAACGAGCTTGGCCTCCCTGAACACTACGTTGTTGGCGAGAGTGAGCGACAAGCCACACATGAAGACTATACAATTAAATTTATCGTGGATTCATCGCTCACGGAGTGCATTGTGGAGAACTTCGATCCCCTCGACATTCAGCCGAGCGATATCGTTGAGCTGATTCTTGGGGAAGGCCCAAAAAGCTTTCGTTTTCGTCATGCAGGTAAAGACTACGCACCCGTACTACGTCAGATTGTTTCATCGGAATGTGATGCTGATCGTATGGACTACCTCCAGCGTGACAGCTTCTTCTCGGGTGTGAGTTACGGTCACTTCGATTCAGACTGGCTGATCGACAATGTGATGACTATTGAGCAAGACAATGCGTATTATATGGGTATCCACGAACGTGCGATGTTTAGTTTTGAAGACTTCCTTCTTTCGCGCTACCATATGTTTTCAACGGTCTATCTGCACCATACGCCTGTCGTATTTGAAAAATTACTGCGGCATTATTTCGAAGAAGCAGAAGACGTTGCACTCTTGCCATCGGATATCGAAGCTTACGCCAAGCTTGATGATATTTGGCTCTGGGGGAAACTCCGTGAATCAACACACGAGTGGGCGCAGCGTCTCGTTCGCCGTGAACCTTTCTTTTTACTCGATGAAAGAAACGAAGCACAGCAAAGTGAAATCTCTGCTGCTGAGTTTCATACGATGTTAGCAGAGCGACTTGATAAAGAGGGTATTCGTCATTTGAGTACGCGTTCGAAAAGCCAGCTCTCAAAGTACTTTCAAAAAGACCATAAGAACCCTATTTATGTGGTGACAAGCACCGAAGAGGTTGTTCCGATTGAGAGTTATACAGCCTTATACAAACGTTACGAGACGCCGGTTCTCTTTAATCGAGTTTATATTGAACCTGAAAAGCGTGTTGAGGCGAAGAAGATCTGGCGTCAGCTTTTGGCTGAGAATCTGGGACTCAAAGCTGCTTCAAAGCAGCATGAGCCGGAACGGTCTTTGCGACAAAACCCAAACTCGCGTTTGCATATTAACTAAAAGAATTTGAGCGTATTAAAAACCCGCGCGATGCGCGGGTTTTCAATTTTGTGTCCTAGAGGACTAATTTCCGCAAGTCACATCCTCAACACACCCTTGCCCCTCGATAAAGTTGGCTGTTGGGCCGCAATCGCAGCTGTAGGGTTCCAAAATATCACAATCCACTGACTCGCCACACAAATATGGGCATGTGTCTTCATTGATAAAGGTCCCACCCGTTATTCGGCACCACCCAACATCAAGTTGTCTTGGACTTGCGTCACACATAGAAGCTACAGCGCGTTCATCACCAAAAAGCGTCTCGTTTTGAACGGCGATGTCCAATGTGCCTTCATCGCTGAGGCAACTCGTCTCCCAATATTGTTCCCAGTCATATGCGAATTCCGACAAGCAAACCCCGATACTTGAACCGCAGTTGATAAAGACGCCATCGTTATCTTGTTGATGCATCTCCCCGTTTGAGATGAAACAGATCAGATTATCTTCGCTCCCTTCAACTTGTGGGCCGCAATCTTCCATCAACAAACATGGCGAGCCCTCACGCGCATCGTCAGTGATATCGCAGAGAGCGTTTCCAACGTTACAAGTTTCATCCTCAACACACCCTTGCCCTTCAATAAAGTTGGCTGTTGGGCCGCAATCACAGGTCGTACCAGTTGTAATTGGTCCCGGACCGGCTTCTTCTCCACAAATGTAGTTGATTGGGTCTGTAGAAAAAACTGAGACGCCACCAGTAACCTGACAAAGGGCAGATCTATAATTCTCCACACATTCATGAACCAGCAATTCTGACGACCAGTAGCGTGTCATAAGACCCTGCTCGCAATTGTCTTCGCGGGAAAGATCGAAGTCGATTGGCCTACTATTTTGACACATATATTGTGTGTTGCAGTTCAGTAGACCTTCACCATTTAAGTCATCTTGAAATATGGGCGCACCGGTATCAATACAATCGATACCTTCGCCACAATCGTCATGGGTATTACATGATACACCCCAACCTGGACTATTTACAAAGCATGCATTTGGGATATCGTTTGAACTGTTCAAGCATGCTGTGTCCTCAACACACCCTTGCCCTTCCACAAAGTTTGCAGTGGGGCCGCAATCGCATGACAAGTTGAGTTGGTTGCTTGACCCTCGAAACTCTCGAGAACCACACACATACTCATACGATTCATCTGCACTATCATAGGTGCCACCCGAATTCGTACAGTCTAAGACAAACTCGTCTTGACACACATTTGACTGCACGCAACCTTCACCGTTTATGAAGTCAGCACCAAAAGGGCACTGACATGTCGCTTCTGCTGTTTCGTCGCACCCAGCGTCCGGCGCTACACCACATGGGAACCCACATGAGTCTGGGACCCATGACCCAAACGAATCACGGCAAAGTTGCTCATCTTCTGAAACAAAGTTTATTTCTAGATCATAGAAACACACATTGAGTTCTCCACTTACTTCAGGTGAGCTCGCGGCGAGTCGATTACGTGACTCTTGGCTCACGCTCAGAGTATGTGTTTCATTAAGAATCGTATCATTGCAAGGACCACCATCTTGGTGCACCGTGACAATATCAAGCCCAAGGTTGTTGTCCGGCCAAAGTGTGTCGTTTCGCTCGTACTCCGAGTTTTCGCAATCACCTGCTACACATGAGTCAGAAAAATCGATGTAGTTTTGGTTTTCGATGTCATAACTAAAATTTGTCAATGGGCATATTTCGTCCCAGCTAAGTTCAACTTGAGTCATCGTCTGAAATTCATTTATCTCACGAAGACCTAGATTGGCGACAAGTTCATAGGTGGCAGACTCAAAAATATAATCGACTCGTGGTTGGGTAGGGTGATTGGCCCAGATATTGCCGAAGCGTTTGAATGTAACTTCAACATCACATTGTGATTGTTGCTCTGCGCATGCTGTATCTTCAACACACCCTTGCCCTTCGATAAAGTTGGCGGTGGGCCCGCAGTTACATGTGTTTGATGGAGGTTCCGCACAGATTGCTACTGGGCTATCGATATTTTGCCCACAATGATAACCACAACTAGTGTAGTCATCTATGCTGCCGCCCGTATCACCACATAAGACATCGACTTCATTATGAACAAAAACACACTCCAATGGGCAGTTCCCACCCGATCCATAAATCGGTACCTCACTACTTCCACACTGGATTTCGCACTCAACCTCATCGCCAATGACCTCTTCTTGTTGCTCTTGAACCTGCGTTCCTGCGCTTTGCAAATTGGAGCAGGCACTAAGAAGCAAAAGGAATAAGGGCAGGCTTGCATAAAACAAGGTCCGTTGTATTTGAAATAGAGTCATCGATAATTCTCCGCGTTCATGGTTTACCTTCTAATACGTGCAGACCGCTGAGACTGTTGAGGACAGCACATTATTTTTCAGATTTTTTTAACCACAATTGAATTTGCCTATTCGAGTCATCAATTTTTCTTAGATACATGCGACTTGCTCGTGCACAACGTGCTCTTTGATTCTGGCTACAGATTGCGGCGACCCGATGAAAATGAGCATCCTTAACGAGTCGCCCCCAACGGTAGCTGTCAAGATAGCTATCAAAGGCGAGCTCTGCTTGATGGTATAAAGCGTTTTGATAAAGACTTCGAGCGTTTCGATATGCTGCGATCTCATGTGCAAGGATATTGGGCATCACAGTTGTTTGCGCAGATTGTTTCGTATCAAATCGTTGAGATACATTGGCCGGTGCCGATTCTGAATCATTCAAGGTTTGCTTTTCTACACTTTCGGTTAATGTACCCTTTTCGTGGTGATGTGTACTTTTGGCTGACGCGCCGCCAGGCACACTTCGATCTATTGTATTTGTTTTGCGTTGAGTGGCTTTTATTTCTCGTGTGATAACTGAACTGCTGTTGGCTTTTCTCTTTGTCTTCAAGCTATTTGCTTGTCTGGTCTGCATCGTTTCAAGTTGTTTTCGTGTATCTGCTCGTGGGTTGGTTTTGAACTGCAGTTGTTTTACTTGTGACTCGATATTCAAATCAACCAAGCTCACCTCGTCAAAGATCTCAGAATCGGAGTTCATCGATGAGGGTTTGTACTCAAAGTTCATAGGGGTTTGAGCACTCGTTACCTCATTCACACGGACTTCAACCGTAGAATTTTTTGAAGTGAATTGATTCATACCCACAATTGCGACAGTACTTAGCGTGAGTAGTAATAGGGGGAGTCCGATCGATTTGAGTGCAAGTCCACTTGTAATCGGGTTCACCAGGGGCTGCATGATATGCTCTGTACTTTTCAACGAAACTGCTTCAGCACTACGAGCTTCTTTGAGCCATGATAATGGGTCTCTTTGATCTGATATTTCTAAGTGGGCACCGGTATCGAAGGTGCCTTCCCGGGCTATTGAGGTTGCACTATTAAAAGCGCTTTCATAATCGTGAAGTGCCTGTTCAAAGCTCATCGGTGCACTGTCTTTCATATTGAGAGTTCCTTTGAGTTTGTTTGTGTCGTGTTGTGTTCTTGCAAGCGAATGAAGTTCGAACGAAACGCCTTACGACCTTTTGCGAGGTAGGTTCGCAATGTGGCGGCATTGGTGCCACTCAGCTCACTCGCTTCTTTCGAAGTCATGCCTTCTAGATCGCATAAGATGATCGCTTCACGGTATTCGGGACAAAGTGTTGAAAGTGCTTGATGGATCAAATCTTGATTTTCAAAGGCATGATCACCTTCATGTACACATTGTTCTTGAACCTGTATTATTCCAGTCACATTGTTGACTAAACGTTGCTGAATACCCTTCTTTTCGTGATGCCTCAGGGAAATAAAACGTGTAACGCGATAGAGCCACGTTTTCGTATACGTAGGGTAAGGCATCTCAGCAGCGCGTTGATACGCAAAAATCAACACATTTTGGAGAATATCATCGATATGTGGCCCAAAGCCCGTATAACGCCGTGCCCATCTTCGAATATGTACCGCAAATTCATCATGAAAACGCAGCCAATCAACCTCATTCCATTCGGATGCAATCCCAACTTCGCCCTGTGCCTTTTCAGAGCTGGCACTTGAAAGAGTTAAGTTTTTCAATTGGGTAGCTTTAACCTCTTTATTTTGCGTCGTAATACCTTTTGTACTTCGTACAATTGGCTTTTCACCACGATTTTTATTGTGAAATTCGATCACATCTTGTGATTCGGGTACAAGCATACTTATCTAATACGCCGAAGACCTCTATTTTGTTGAGCAAGATGTCATTTTTATTCTTCGTAATTCTAGATACTTAAAGCTATGCACTTTTTATCGTGGCTTGAGACGGACTTAATCACTCAATATTAGGTGGGTAAGATTAAAAACCTCTAAAACACCAAGACGAGCTGCATTGTTGGCAAAAAAATCGGATGTTTTCGAGTGTTTAGAATGCCAACAACGCTGTATTCAGGAAAGTAAAGATGTGTTCTGAGATCTAAAGCTAAAAAGAGCTGAGGGCTGACTTGATATGCGACATTTGCACCAACCCCAAAAACTTCACCTACAGCGAAACCATTGTCCGAGAAACCTCGATGCTGCGATAAATTGATGCCGCCTGTGAGGTAAAGACTGAACACCCAATCTTCGAGGTGAATTTGTGGCCCTAGATCGAGACTGAGGGTTTGGTTCCAAATGCGCCCCGGTGTTAGGGTTTGTGGTGTACTTGGGAGAATATTTAAACTGATTTTCCAACTCAAGATTTTTCTCTTCCATTGAAGTCCCAATGCTAACTGTGCATGAGCACCAAGTTCATTGTCGGTGTTTAGGTTTGCACCGATACCCGCACTAAAAGTCGGTTGAAAATGGTTTTGATTCTTTTTAGGGTTAGAAAGCTGTGATTGGTGACTGATATAGGACTGCATCTGCGTCTCAATTAAGAAGAGCGCAAGCTCGATCACTTCTTGACATTCCGAAAGATTAAAGGTTCGGCGTTCAGGCTTTTGCGAAGCGATGGACACCAGGAGAACCTTTCGCTGTGTGTCACTCGCTTGTTCGGTTTGAACACGAATAGGCTGAGCACGTTCAAGTACGTCTGTACCATAGGCTTCTTGAACTCGAGCATTGATCTCCTGCTCGTCGATGCATTCTGTAGTGTCGTGAAGAGTTATGTTTTGTGAGAAAATTTTTGTGCATGTACATAAAACAAATGCGTATATTAAAATACAACTCGACGAATGACCCATCCTTTGTCACTATCATCACCTTGAAATCACGACAAGACATGCTCGGCAGAGGCAGCTCAAAAATGAAAACCCAATACGATTGAAGCTATGAAAATCGAATGTTCACTACGCTCAGTGGTGCGGGTATGTCGATAATCCGGTGCATTGAGGTGCGACCGTAGGTCTGCGCCAAGCAAGAAACGATCAGAAAATCGATAGGAGAAGCGAGTCCCGAACCCTATCAACATATCTTGACTTTGTTGATTACGTACAAAGCCTGAAGTCTGAGCCCAGTTGAGGCCACCTGTCATGAAAATATCAAAAACCCATTCAAAGAGATCGAGACGTGCACCAAGATCCAGCATCAAACTTTGATTCCAAACCAAACCCTCACCAAGTTGAAGTGGGGAGGCTGCAAGGAGGTTAAGGCGCGATACCCAACCAAAGACCCGACCTCTTAAGCTCATGCCTGCACTTAGACCGCCATGTCCAGCAACAAGACCACTTCGGCTAATATTGGGGCCAAAACTTAACGAAAGCTCGGGTTGTACTCGCCAACCCCTACTTTTCACAGACGTACTTTGGTGTGCAGCGTTGATTTCGTAGAGAAGCAAAGCACGTGTAAGCCCTAAAATATGTCGACATTCGCAGCTTGCAGCTTTCTCGCTGCGACTGGAATACGAGTCGATACGAACACTAACGATACACGAATCGTCACCCAATGTGTGTCCCACTCGACTTTCGAAACGACGGAGATTTGATGCCGTCGCTTTGCTTTCGTCAACGATCGTGACTAAGTTGCCTTCAGAGATACACTGTGTCACATCATCAATCTCAAAGGTTGCACCGTAGACGTTAGAAGCCATTCCAACGAATAGAAAAAGAAAAGTGAATGAAAGGCTTCTCAACATCGCTTGCAACGGTAACACTTCAATATCATGTGCTCAAGTACGAATGCACCGAGGCCAAAGAGAGCGAGAACCGATGATAGTACTCTTCGACCTTATGGATACTGTTGTACGAGACCCGGTATTTGATGTTTTTAGCGCATACTTTCGTAGCGATCGTGAAAATGCTTTTCGACATGTCGCAGATCCGAGTGGATGGGTTGATTTTGAATTAGGTCAAGTTGCAGAGAGCGAATTCTGGTCAAGAGCCTTTCCAAAAGAGTCAGCGAAAGACCTCAAAAAACTTCAGGCTCGTCTACATTCCAAATATGCTTATGTGAGTGGGATGCATGAACTTTTATGTGAACTTCGAGATGATGGTGTCCCAATGTATGCAGCCTCGAATTATCCAAACTGGGTTAATGTTATCGAGGAAAAGTTAAGACTCTCAGATTTTATGTCACTCGATTTCATCTCCTATAAAATAGGCGTGAGAAAGCCCGATCCCAGTTTCTATATGTCGATTGTTGAGCAACTTCGTTGCGCGCCTTCAGATTGCATTTTTATCGACGATAGAACTGTCAACTGCGAGGCGGCGGCAAAGTTTGGCTTGAATGCGTTAGAGTTTAAGAATGCTAGGGCACTCAAATTTGACCTTCAAGATTTAGGCGTACTCAAGAAAAGTTGAAAGAAGAGTGAAGCTTTCGAACATCGCTGGGAATCTCAAAATAACTAAGGAGATTTTCCCAAATGACGAAATTGACACACAGGATAAAAATACCGCTCTTGCTCATGATCGCAGGAACAATGATCGCGTGCACTCAACCCAATGCTTCCGATCAAAGGGTTCATCAGACAAATACCGATTTGGGCGATACTCTTGGTGAGCAACCACCTCAAAATGAGGACGAGATATCATTGACTCAACAAGCACGCGATGCTCGTCATGCTCAAAAGCTTGAGCACCAAGCTAGGTTAAGTGAACAAGGTGCAAACAGTACTACAAATACACAGCAGATCGCCTTCTCATCGGACGGCACCTTATGTCTAGACGAATGTCAGTATGCCAACGATGGCGAATGTGATGATGGTGGAAGGAATTCTCTTTATAGCGTGTGTAACTTTGGTAGTGATTGTAGCGACTGCGGCATTCGGACTGAGAGTGACGTGATTACCAGTGACACTCAAGACAGTTCTACTGCACCTTCAGAAACCGTGGGTGAACCACAGGATGGCTCTGAAGCAACCTCTGAAACAGTAAATGAGGTTGCGGATAATCGGTTTAGTGAGACAATTTGTTCTGACACCTGTCAGTACAGTGGTGACGGGGAATGTGACGATGGTGGGGCGGGCGCTTCTTATGCAGCTTGTCACTTTGGCTCGGATTGTAGTGACTGTGGTGTGCGTGGTCGTAACGATGAAATCAGGCCACTGTGCAGTGACTTATGCTCGTGGGCGAAAGACGGCATATGCAATGATGGAGGCATGGGATCGAGCAATGATGCATGTCGATTAGGCTTTGATTGTAGTGATTGTGGCGTACGACAAATTACAAATTACAGCGAGACGGCTGGCGAGCTCTGTAACGATGATTGTGAATACAGCAATGATGGTGAATGCGATGATGGACGCTTGGGTGCCACGAGCGGCGTCTGCAGCGCAGGAAACGACTGCAGCGATTGTGGGGTACGTACCTTCAATTCAAATGACACAGTACCAATGATCAACTACGTTCCCGAGGATCTGCAAGGTACTTCTGAATGGAATAATGGCCAAATTTTATGTGACAATACATGCCCTGATGGGTTTGCGAACAATGGTTCATGTGACGATGGCGGTCCGGCACCAGGTTATTATTCGAGTGATTACTGTGGGTATGGTACGGACTGTGCTGACTGTGGCTACCGTCTGATATATCAACCAACTTCATTATGTAACGATGAATGTAAAACAGCGGGCAATGGAATATGTGAAGATGGTGGTGATACTGAATCAGAATCGAGGGGCTCTGAAAGTTTTGCATGTGCTTACGGTAGTGACTGTTTTGACTGTGGAGAGCGAGATGGATCAAGCTACCTCGGAAGTTCAGCAGCTATTGACGCGATTCGAGATGTACCGCCACAAGACATCGATGAGAGTTATATGGATGCATCTTGTGTAGATGTCACGACTGGCTCTCAAATATATCCAGCTTGGGATTACACAACCTGCACCGACGGCAATACTATTAGTGGTGATGGCTGCTCTGCTGAGGGGTACACTGAGTCAGGTTATGTTTGCTCTGCGTCGTCTTATGGCTGTACCGACATCTCTCAAGACGCATTACGCGCAAATGGTGTTATTGACGCAGGCGAAGAGTGTGATGATGGCAATAGTTTAAGTGCAGATGGATGCCGCCTTGGTTATATTGAGCTTGGCTGGGAATGCTCTGGTGTGCCTTCAAACTGCACATGGGTAGGTATGCCTGAGCTTCCAGCAACCGCGCTGTGGGGGAACGGTGTGATCGATGATTTAGAAGAGTGTGATGACGGGAATCACATTTCTCTCGATGGTTGTACGGCTAGTATGAAAAAATCACGAGGTTTCATTTGTGAAGGTCAGCCTTCGGTGTGTCGCTTTGTTCGTGGTAACGGAGTTGTTGAGCCAGAAGCTGGCGAAGAATGTGATGACGGTAATCTCGAAAACTTTGATGGGTGCAATCAATATGGCCTTTTCGAAAACATCACACCTGGTGCGAGTCACTCGAAATCCCCAACATGTGGTAACGGCATTGTTGATGCGTGGGAAACATGTGAGTTTGATTATTTTCGGCGAACACCGCCAAGCGGTAATGCCTTGGTCCAACCACATGAATCTGTTCCATTCACTGAATATGGCTCAAGGGATATTGCCCGAGCGACTAAAGTTTTGTGCGAGTCGGATTGTTTACTTGGCCAGCAAGCCATCCAGAAAGATGGTGAGTGTGCATGCGGTGAGGGTTTTGTCGACCCAGACTGCATTCCTGATGAAGTACCACAGTCGTGCCAACGTCCCGCACGGAAGTTCAGGGGACTGGTGTATAGCGGTCGTGATACAACCTATCGAGTTGGTTCTTCTTATGATGCTCCCTTAGATCGTTACTATGGTATGCAGTTCAATATTTTTGATGAAAGTCATTACGCACCTTTGGCTGGTGGTTCTTGCGGGCGCAACGATGTTGCAGCATTTTATGAAAATCACTGTGCAGAAGCGGTGAGCTTTAACCCTTATTTGCCATGCTATTCCTACAATGGGTGCATTCGCGGTACCGATGCCTATGACTGCCTCAGTACAATGCCTTAAAAAATGAGTGTCACTTTGATTACAGTGAAGTTCTTGAATCAAAGTGGGAATCAATAGTGTGTCGAGAGTATGTATGTTGAGTTTTTCAGAAAACGAAACGTTTGATGGGAAAGATCGAAGCCTAACGTATGGGTGCTCGGCACTCCACCTCCTAAACCCGAACCCGCAAGAGTCTGCTCACGCAGGCTCTTTTTTTATGCCGAAAATAGGTGTTTGCATCGCAATTGGGTTAGCTTGGCCTATGGTAATTAATGAAGAGAAAATATTAGCGGCCTTTCAGAAATACCCAGAACGTTCATTCAAACTTGTTGAGTTTACGCGCATCTTTGATTTTGGTGCGCATCAGCGTGCTGAAGTACGGCATACGATTCGGCTTCTGGTTCAAAAAGGCTTGGTCAAAGCGTTGCCAAAGCGTCGTTTTATTCTGGCAGGGCAGAAGTCTGGCGTTTTTGGTGTTGTCCGTCGGCATGAGCGGGGTTTTGGGTGGTTTATTGCAGACGATGACCTTTGCCCGGATGCTTTTGTTCCCCCACGGGCTCTAAAATATCTCATGTCAGGAGATCGCGTACGCGCAGAAGTACGTAAAGATAAGAAAGGGCATATTGCTGAAATATTAGAAGTTGTTGAAAGACGAAAAGAAGCAATTGTGGGGATGCTTCATAGCGATCATAATGTTCTCTTTATCGAGCCTTCCGTTGATGTTTTCCCCGATATTGTCGTACTCACCAACCCGATAGAAAAGTATGAAGAGGCCTTGGGACAATTGGTCGAAGCGCGTGTGATCGACCCCCCAAGCTATAATAGCAGTGCGCGGGCAGAGCTTACGAAAGTCATCGGCGAGGAAGGTGCACTTGATGTTGAAATCAATAAAGTCTTAATCGAACACAAGATACCTGAACGCTTTCCCGATGAGGTTTTAAAGGCATGTCAAGTCTTTGGTGAGAACCCAAAAGAGTCCGATTGCGCAGGGCGTCGTGACTTGCGCGACTTGCCTTTGGTTACCATCGATGGTGTCACAGCAAAAGACTTTGACGATGCTGTGTACGCAAAACGTGAAGGTTCCAACTTTCGAGTTTGGGTCGCGATTGCAGATGTGAGTCATTATGTTCGTGCAGAGTCCCCCTTGGATTTAGAGGCTCGAGAGCGAAGTACGTCTTTGTACTATCCAGGCTCGGTTGTTCCAATGTTACCCGAACAACTCTCCAACGGACTTTGCTCATTGAATCCGGATGTTGATCGTTTGTGTATGGTCGCTGAGATGCTTGTCGACCCGCGAGGGCGCTTTGTCGAAACTGATTTCTACCCTGCAGTGATGAAGTCTTTTGCACGCCTAACCTATTCAGACGTTCAGACTTGGTTTGAAGACTCGAATGCGATCGAACTCAATATATGTCGTGAGCGTAACCGGGTTTTTCAAGGGCTGAACGATCTAAGAAAAGTAGCCTCTGCGTTACGTAGTATGCGTGGTGAACGTGGAGCTCTTGATTTTGAGCTTCCTGAGAATGTCTTTGAGCTTAATCCCTATAAAGAACCTGTCGATGTGAAAGTATTGATACGTGCCGATGCGCACAAAATGATTGAAGACCTGATGATCGCGGCAAACGAAGCCGTTGCAGAACATCTTGAATCTAAAGGGCTCCCCGCCTTGTTTCGAGTGCATGAACTCCCAGATGAAGACAAGCTCGACAAAGCCTTATCCATGTTGAAACGCGTCATGCCCGGGACTGCATTCAAGCGCGATGGTCTCAAAGCGCATCCTGCCAAATGGTTGCAGCAGCTTCTACGTAAAATCCCGGACGACGCTGACTATAAAGATGTGATTAACTCTCTTGTTCTTCGCGCCATGATGCAAGCACGCTATGCGAATGAGAACTTGGGCCACTTTGGTTTGGCATCGGGTGCTTACTTGCACTTCACATCGCCAATTCGTCGGTACCCGGATCTTATCGTCCATCGATGGTTGAAACGTTTTCTTTCGGAATCGCGTTCGACCAGTTTTTGGGTCGAGCACCTTGAACAGCATTTTGAAGAGCTTTCAACGCATACCAGTGATTGCGAACGCAATGCCACAAAAGTGGAACGCATAATAAAGTCACTCTTTGGTGCTTGGTATATGCGAGACCGCGTGGGTCAAGAATACAAAGGTCGCATCGCAAGTGTGACTGACTTTGGTGTTTTTGTTCAACTTGAAAATGGTCTTGAAGGTTTGGTTCATATATCCCGGTTATCTCAGCAAAGATTAAATTTTGATCCTGATGATGTCTCGCTCAAAACCAAGTCAGGACACGTGGTTGCAGCCCTCGGCATGCCGATTGACGTACGGGTTCATGAGGTGAATGTACCCAAGCGTCAAATTGACTTGGTACCCTTGCATGCTGCGGGCACTCAAGACGGCGGGCGTTCATTTTATGAGCAAGATTCCAATGATGCTGACGTTGGACCGGCTGCATTTAAACGCCGTGTGCGAGAAAGGCGTGAAGGACGTCAGAATCGTAATGATGGAGAGCGCTCTCGAGATCGTCATCATAGGGGAGATAAGGAAGGACAAAGTAGGGGCCGCCGTGGGAGCCCATCGGGAAAGAGCGGCTCGAACTCTCGGAACAAGAGAAAGGGACAGAGTGGTCGATTGGGGACCGCACCGACGAAGTCTTTGAGCAGGCGTAAGCGAAAAACAAGGAAGTAAAATGCTGCGAGTTAAAACATGTCTTATTTTCTCTCTTTATCTTCTCTATTGTGTTCCTACATTTGCTGCCTTTAGAGCAGAGCCAAAGGTTATGCCTGAACACTATCCTCAGTGTGTGTCGCAGCGGATCCACAAGAGCTCGGAAATGTACTTAGCAATCGATGAGTTTGATATTGAAGGAACTCAGTTTTCAGAGAAATATATTCAAACACTTCGACGAGGTTTTGCCCGAGTACTCAATGGTCGATATAAAAGCATATGTCTTAAAGGCGGTAATATTGACCTGCCAGTGCAATCTCATATCATCAAGCCGAACAATATTGGTTATGAATGTGCCGAGGCTCTATCAAAGGAATTCAATATAAAAGATATTGATGTCAGGATAAGGCTCAAGTTCAGCCTACAAAGCTTTAAGTTATATCGAGAGTGGCAACCTTCATTTCACTTCAAACAAATGGGGGAGACTCTTACTATGACAATTAGTGAGGCGGAGTTATTAGCGTGTTTTGATGCTTTATCACCAGACAAAAGTTATACCTATCAACACGTCTACCAACCAGGGACGGGTACTTATGCTTGTAAACCAATGCAGGTCAAAGAGCATTCGAGTACCACTTCCGCGGTCTTGGCTTTGATAGGTATATCGCCCAATTCAGACTCGAGTACTTTGAGTCATGCTGCGCAAAGCCATCACTGGCAACAAGTATTTGATCTGGGAAGAGCTGAGGATGTAGCTTCTATTAAAACGAATCACTGTATCGATACACTCGTACAGTCGAGTTTAAAGTCATTGCAAGCATGCAATATGATTGAGTTTCAACTGCGTCTGAATCAACGTGAATGTGTCGATAAGTAAACGTAATGTGTTGCCTCAATTTGAAGCAGTCCTGACTCTACCTGGCCATTGAACTCAAAAGATCGCAAGATTGTGGAATGCAAGCGATATTTTCATTCCCACCTCGTCGTGCGGTACCTGCTTTAAAGGCATGGGTCGATGCGTATTTCGACTGGGCCTATGATAAAGCTTCCAAAGCGAAACGACTCAACTTCCTAACCCTTGATAAGCGCGCTCGATGTATCCATTGTAATAACAAATTACATATCAACGATTACGTTGAAACCCATTCGAGTTTTCAGCGAAGTGTCTATGTTCGGTGTGCACATTGTGATGCGCAACATACCTTGGGCTTCGATACGATTGTCTAGAATACGACAAGTTTTTGGTCATTAATTCGTAGTTCATCCTTGAGATTACTATGCTCCATTCCTATCAAGGAAGCGTCTATGCCCAACAGTACACGGAATCGAATTGTCGCTCATCGGGGTGGTGCTGCCCTTTGGCCAGAAAACAGTCTTGAGGCCATTCAAGGTGCACTTGCGTTGGGCGTTGATGGCATTGAGGTTGACATTCAACTTACGAAAGATGGCGTGCCTGTTATTCTGCACGATGAAACACTCGATCGCACAACAGTTGAAAGTGGATCGATTAAGGAGGTTCATAGTCGAGATCTTCGTGATATTCGATTACGTGATTTGGAAGGTAAACCATCCAGCGCCCATTTGCCTTCACTGAAAGAATCCTTGCCCCTCTTTCGTGGGAAGCCCACGCTCTATAGCATTGAGCTTAAGAACGATGACGATGGCCTTGCATACGAAGGCATCGTTAAAGCAATGTTTGGTTGCCTTGCCGACGCAAATTTTCGAAACGAAATATTTGTGCACGGTTTTGATTGGCACTTGATGCAAAAAGCGCAAGCGTACTCAAAAGAAGTCCATGTCGGTATCAATATCGATCAAAAACTCTTTGAGAATCATCATTCTAACTTCGACCATATTCGTGACAAAATATTTCCAAGCGGAATCCGGCACTTCAATATGCAAGCGGATATTTTGGAAGAGCACGATGATTATCAAATGTGGATGAGACGCCCAGAAAATCAAAATCCAAATTTCTCTGTATGGACGGTCAACAGTGATGATGATTTAAGCCAATGGCTGCGGAAGCCTCTTTGGGGAATCGCAAGCGATCAGCCGAAACGTGCTCTTGAATTAAGAGGATAAAATGAGCACATATCTGGCTGAATTCATCTTCAAGCATAATAGAAGCCTTGCATTCTTAGCACTCATGCTGACAATTGGTGGTGGTGTTCTTGGCCTTCGCGTTGAACCCGGATTTAGCGCAGACAACCTCTACACTAATGACCCCGAAGATCGCGCACGACATACACAATATCTTGAAGACTTCGGAGATCCTGCCACCAAAACAGTGGTGCTTTTACTTGAACGAAAAGAGGGTTGGTTTAATTTTCGGGCGATTAACGAAATTCAGACTCGCTTGGCACGCCTCAAAGCAATAGAAAGTTTGTCAGGTGTTCTCGGTCTTACGAGTTTGCGTTCTCCTGTTTATGACCCAAAATATGGTTTTCGCTTACAGCCACTCTTTCAGGACGACTTTGAGATTGATGACGCTTTGGTTGCGTCATTAAAAGAAACACACGGCAAGTCCGATTCAAAACTAAGGGCTTGGGTGAGTGAGGATGGACGTGATTTGCGCGTTATCTTACAGACTCAAGAGCCGTTGACCCCCGTATCGCTTGCCACGCTCCAGAGTGAGACTTCGAAAGTTCTTGAGGGCGTCTGTGACAAGATCCATTGGATCGGTGTTCCGATTATTGATTCGTATATGATTCAAGTATTAAAAAAGGAGCTTCCTTTTCTTGTTGGAATGACTGGACTCGTCATCTTTCTACTCCTGTGGATGTTTTTGGGTTCATGGATCTATGCACTGATCTCAATGCTTGGTGTCGGCTCTGCAGTCGCAATAATTCGCGGCTCAATGGTTCTCTTTGGCTTCAAGATGACACATCTCAATAACGTTGTTTTAAGCCTCGTATTAATGATTGGTGTCGCGGAGTCCATACATTTTCTTGGTGCT
The DNA here is from genome assembly GCA_020630615.1 of Myxococcota bacterium. Taxonomy (GTDB): domain Bacteria; phylum Myxococcota; class UBA727; order UBA727; family JAHDBA01; genus JAHDBA01. The sequence continues at coordinate 117,343 of JAHDBA010000002.1, forward strand.
TACTCCAAGCAACAAATGGGGCAGCATCGAGATATGGCTGTCAGAAGTACCTTAGCCGAAATGCTTCTTCCTGCATTTTTAACAACACTAACCACGGTTATTGCCTTTGCTTCACTTGGGCTTGCTAAACTTGATATTGTTCGCAACTTTGGCCTTCTATGTGCATTGGGCGTAGCCTCTGCATTCGTTTTCAACATGATTTGGATGCCGCTCGCATTGAAGACAGTGACTTCAAAAGAAGTCAGGCCGTTGGGCTTTCTCAATCGCTTTTTGAGTCACTATGAAAATAGGGTTCAAGAGTTGGTACTTCAAAAACCCGGGCGAATTGTGGTTGTCGGCGGTATTTTACTAGTTGGTGTATGCGCATCTTTACCGTGGTTGGACACGAATCAAAAAGCATTGGAAGAACTAATGCCCAGTGATCCAGTACGTCAATCTCAGGAAAGAATGCTTTCAAAGTTTTCTGGGGTTTTTGGTCCCGATCTCGTTGTGAAGCTTCGTAAACCGCTAGAGAAATTTGACGAAGTTGAACGACAAAAGCTTTCTTCGTATCTCATTTCTATTGGTGATTTGGAAAGTGATCCCAGCCAAAACCTTTATCGAAATACAATTAGCATTTTTGATTTTCTGCCTGCGAAAATGCCCTTGTCGGAGTTGGATCGCGCCTTACGAATGCTTCGCACCGATCCCCTCATGGCTTCAAGCATCAATGCGATGATCAATTCAGAACATAACACGATAGTTTTACGCTTACGTGGTGAAGATCACGGCTGTGAACCCGGCCTCGCTGTCTTGGATGGTATTCGCAAGGGGCTGCTGAACCAAAATACACTCATTCAAGAAGTTGACTTTGTAGGTCATTGGTTTTTGATGAACAAAGGAAAATCTCAACTGGTATCAACCCTTGTTTCATCTTTTGTATTGGCTGCATTTTTAGTTTTGCCGATTGCGTTCATGTTGGTGCGGCAACGACGTCGCTGGCTTTGGATCGCACTAATTAATTTATGCCCGATGCTGGTTGGGCTCGGTGTGATGGTTGCCCTTGGGTCATCGTTACGTATCGGTACCGCAATGATATTGGCCATTGCACTTGGTATCGCAGTTGATGATACGATTCATTTTTTGACTGGCCTACGGCGGCATGAAGACTCTGAAACTACGATTGAGCGAAGCCTCGCGCAATCAATGCGAGTTCATGGGCGACCCATATTTATGACGACGTGCATTTTAATTGGTGGTTTTATGGTGTTACGTTTGTCTCCTCTTGTCGCGTCGCAAGACATGGGTTTGATCGGAGCCCTGTCGCTCTCATCTGCATACCTTGCAGATGTTCTTTTGCTGCCCGCGATTGTTTTGATTCAAGAGAGGCGACGGAGTTTTAAAAACAATGTTTGAGTTGATCGCATCTTTGATTCTCGGAGCACTCCAAGGAATCGCCGAGTTTTTACCCATATCGTCCTCTGCACATTTCAGTTGGGCGAGGCAGCTTTTGGGAGTTCACTTCGTTCCCATGTCGGTGTTTGCGCTCCTTCAGCTGGCCACGACCCTAGGCATGGCGCGTTATTTATGGGTAGAGCTAGGGTCAATACCCACGAGTTTAAAGAACCTCTTTCAAGAGCAAAAAGTTTCACCAGAGCTCTATTCATGGATCATGGCATGCCTTGCCGTGGTCCCTGTATCGCTCATGGGTTTACTTATCAAAGATGATATTGAAGCCATGTTACATGCTTCATGGATAGCACCTCTATTTTTAGCCTTTGGTTCTTTGGCCCTTTTGTTCGCTGACAGATGGGCTCTCAAAAAGAAAGACGAAGTTGAGGTCAATTCATCGGAGGTATTTGATGGGAAGGCGATTACTTGGGTTTCCGCTTCAATGATTGGTTGTGTCCAAGTCCTTGCACTCTTACCCGGTATCTCGCGTTTTGGATCGACCTCAATGATGGCGCTCGTCTTGGGCTATTCGCACCGAAGAGCACTTCGCTTCTCTTTTCAAGTTGGTTTGATTGTCAGTGTATTGGTTGGTATTAAGGGAGCAAATGATTTAGCTGGTGTGATTTCAGTTGCCGATTTTAGCAACTGGATTCCATCAATCGCCTTATGTTGCTTTTGTTCCTTTGTGATAGGACCCAAATTATTGTTGTGGATTGAAAAGCGGGGTTTTGGTGCGATCGCTTTGTATGGGGTCATGGCAGGACTGATTGGAACCTTCATTCTTTATTTCGAGTGAGCTTTATTTCAAAGTTAGGTAGTCTTCTTTAGGAGTCTCTTTGCAACTTGATCTAAGGAGATAAAATCGCTGGATCCTTGACCCCTGAGGGAATCCTGAGTTTCGGGCTTTGACTGGATATAGAGTTGATTGATGATGAAACGCATCTGGTCCAATCGACCCGTATCGATAATCTCGTCCTGTGTTGGTTCACGATCTTGATAGTTGAGGTCACACCACGAAATCGTATTGTGAACCTTTAGTGAAGACTTTGATTTCGTAGGATTTTCGTTTACTAAAGCATAACCATGCGTGCGACATAATATCGGGCGAAAGTCATAAACCTGGCAAGCACCCTCGAGGTCTAGAAAAACACAACCTTCCTCATGGTTCAAGACAAGATTGGACGCTTGAACATTCTGAACAATATAATCTGCTTCCACCTTCGTGACATGCAAATCTTTGGCACAACACGAGGAGCAACCCTCATGACACTTCAAAGCATCTTTCGCTCTTTGGTGCACAGCCTGAGTGCTTTCGTCCACTTTTTGAAGAAGTGCTTTATAATTTTGAAAGAGATCCATTTAACAAAGTTTCTGAGCCCGAACACTTCGCATCTCAATCACTAAACTTGTGTTTGCATGGTCTGCTTGACCCCAGAGGTTGCTTTCTCCACAACTTTAGATGTGAGGTCGAGTTCTTGACTGAACTTATAGACTGAAGCTTGAATGGCCAAAAGCTCTTGGTAATCAAACTTCTCTCCGCTAAGGGACCGGCTTATGATTGACTCAAGTTTGTCTTGACCATCGACAACTTGATCGAGAATCTTTTTGAAGCCTTTCATTCCTTCGCCGTCTTCAACGGAAGCAACTTTTTGCGTCAACTCCTGAGCGGGATCGATTTGTGTCGTCTTTTGTGCTTCATTGACCTGTTGATGGGCTTGCACTCCTTCAATACCCTGAGTTTTTTGAGCGAGCACATCTTGAAAACTTGCGCCTTCAACTTTTGGGTCATTGTGTTGCTCCATCATTTGACGTTGCATGTCTGCAATCATGTCTTGAGTTGCCTTACCAAGTCCGCCTGATATCGGGTCGCTCATAAAATCACCTTCTCAAAAGAGTTGCTACGGGATTATTATCGATCGTCCTAGAGTTGAGTTGCTTCATAGATCTAAGGAATTAAAAGTATTTAGTTCGTAAAATTAGGTGTTTAACTCTCATTAAGAATTGTTGAATCCTCTTCTCGGTATCGAAGTTCATAACCAAACAAATCCATACAGAGTTGACGCACCAAGAATCCTGTGAACCCCCAAATCCGCTCACCTTCAATACGAAACTCGATCATCGGCCCAAACTTCTCATGTTTGACCCATCGAATTGATTGGCGAGAGATCAAATCAGCAATTGAAAGCGAGAAGGCATAGTCCACTTCATCTGGACAGACGTCAAAGTTGGGAAATTGGTCTACACTACTCAAATGGCTACAAAAACACTGAACATGAAGCCCATGTGGAGACCTTAACTCGTGATACGTAACCAGCGGGCTCGAGAGCTTGGTCCCCATTTCTTCAAGCCATTCCCTTCGAGCACAATCTTCCATTGAACCATCGATGTCCTCTCTTTTCCCTCCCGGAAATGAAATCTGACCTGGATGTGAGCGCATTGAGGCACTACGCTTTGTAAAGATAAGATGTGTTTGATCACCGATATTAATAAGAGGAATCACAAGGCCGGCTTGGTGGTCTTGGGTGGGCTTCTCCATAGTCCATAACGTGGACCTTTGAACTTGTTTAAGAAGTTGATCTTCACTTAGTTTGGTCATGTCCATTAATAACCGGAGCCGTGAAGTGCTGTCATTCTATTTATACCCTCTTTATTCTTCGCGTAGAATCGGCTTGAGTAGGTGCAGGATGTGATTATGAATCGGAAATTTATTAAGAATTCAGAAAAGTCGAATAAATCGTTCAATCCTACAACTGGTTTCGTTTTGATGATGCTCTTAACTCTACCCTTCTCGGCTTGTAAAAACCCTTGTGAAGAGCTCGCCGAGAGAATCTGTGCATGTCAGCAGTCGCAGAACGATAGAATCTCGTGCCAGCAGCGACGGATCCAAAATCGTGCACAAAACGAAGTGACTCCAAGCGACGCAGAGTTAGAGCATTGCATTGCGAATCTGGAAACATGCACTTGCGCTGCGCTTGACAACCAACGCACAGACCTTTGTGGATTTTCGCACGATCCTTTTCCGAGCGCACCCTAAGTTCTAACGTCATAACGCCTATGATTAATTGCGACTCGCAAGCATATCCCCTATCGTTGCTCAAACTATGTCTGAAAAATTACAAAAATCTGAGAAAACAAAACCAAGGTTTTCCAAGCGTTACATTCTACCCAATGCAATAACACTTTTGAGTCTTTGTTGTGGTTTGTATTCTATTATTTCTGCGATGCAGGCGGAGGGTTCAGGCGTTCACCTAACACGAGCGTGTATATCAATATTTTTTGCATGTCTTTTTGACCTCTTTGATGGTCGTGTTGCACGCATGACAAATGCCCAGAGTGAGTTTGGAGTTCAAATGGACTCCCTTTGTGATGCCGTGAGTTTTGGTGTTGCACCTGGAATCCTGATTTATATTTGGGCCCTTCAAGACTTTGGTTTTATCGGGATGATATGTACCTTTCTTTATGTCAGTTGCGGAATCCTACGCCTTGCCAAGTTTAATGTCATGGCCAGTGACGACTCAGGCAACCCCGACTATTTTTCGGGGCTACCCATTCCAGCCGCTGCCGGGGGAATCTTCTGGCTTGTTTTAAGTGTAAGTCGCACCTGGCCGAATATGAATGACCCGACGCCATTTCTTCTTCTTTATGTCACTTTGATTGCGCTTGCGATGATTTCACCTTTTCCTTTTCCAACGTTTAAGAGGTGGAAGCTTAGTCGCGAGACCATGCCATCACTCGTCGGCTTAGTTGTAGCGTGGTTAATCGTGTGGGCATTGACGCGTTTGAGCACGGCATTTCTGGGTCTATTTATTGTATATGTTGGCTTGGGTTTTCGAGCATTCCTTCGTCGCCAATCAAAGCAGGTTCTTCCACTGCAAAGTGAAGGCTAAAATGCAGAAAAAGAATATACCGGTTGACTTCCCAAAGCCGAAACACGATTGGATCGAAGTTCAAACTCTAAAAGGTTTCGAATATCAGCCGCAATTTGTTGCAAGCGAAACGAATCCTGAGCGTTTTAGTATTCGCTGGTACAGAAATTCTTCTGCACAGCAAGGCCAAGGCTGGGTTCGTTTTGGCCCTCTTTGTGAGGGCCCGCCGAAAGCCGCGCATGGCGGAGCTGTTGCGGCCGTTCTTGATGAAGCAATGGGTAGTACATGTTGGATGTTTGACCACCCTGCTGTTGCTGCGCATATTGAAGTTGATTTTCGCCTTCCCGCGAAGCTCAATCAATGGCATGAGTGTGTCACTCAAATCACAAAGGTCGAGGGTCGAAAGGTCTATGTGTCAACGAAGTTGCTTTTGGATGATCGTACCGTTGCTGAAGGGACGGGAATCTTTATAAAACTACACGAAGAAAGCCTGAAAAACTTAAAGGCATATCAAGCCAAACAAAAGTCCGCATCCTCGATACTTTAGCGGAGATGTGTTTCAAAAATAGATAAGTTCTGCCTCAAGTTGCACTTGGTCTTTGATGCTTTGTATCGTTAGAAAAGCCTTCGAGGTATGGGATGAGTACTATATTTGTGATCGATTCCGATCAGTTTTTTAACACGACGTTGACCCGTGAACTTCAAGCCAATGGTCATCAGGTCCAGTCTTTTAGCTTGGGGAAAGAAGCGTTGAAGGCAGCGCGAAGTGCGCAGCCCGACTCAATGGTCATCTCAGTTGAACTTGAAGATGTAAACGGCTTTTCTCTTTGTAATAAGATTAAAAAAGACAAAGTTCTCAAATCCACCCATATTGTGATGGTCTCACGTGATGCCAATGCGAGCGATTTTGAAAACCATAAAGGTTTTAAAACTGCTGCTCAAGCCTACTTCAATAAACCTGTGTCCAATGCGATTGTTCTTCAGGCCTTAAGTTTGGGTGGTGAAAAAGAAGATCAGAGAGAGTCTGCGCGATCAAATGAAGGCAACGCTGACTTGATTGAATCCACTCAAATCATGACGCCAGGCGTTGCACCACAAACCAGTGCGAGTATGGAAGCACAAGTGACATTTGGAGACTTGGACCTGGCAGATCTCTCTGCACTCGAGATCGATGAAAATCAATTGATCAACTCATCGCAATCTGAGAGCAACGAAGATTCAGTCCCTCAGGAATCCAAGGCACCAAGCAACGCAACACGCGATCCAGATGCATCTATCTCTCTTCCTCTTTCAAGACAGGTGGCGCATAATTCGAATGAACGTACGAGCTTTGACCAACGCGTGAGTCTGCGTAAAGAAAACTCAGAGTTAAAGGAGCAACTTGGCAAAATTCAAACCGAGTTGTCGCTGATGCAAAGAGAGGTGGATCGCTTACGCCAAGATTCTGGCGCTTCAAATGATAATGGTGCATCAGAACTTCATGAGCGCGAAATGATAACGATCAAGAAAGCGCTTCAAGATCAAGAACGTGAAAATCTAAAACTTAAAGATGAGCTTGTCGTGCGTGACGAAAGTTTGTTGAACCTACGCACTGAGAAAAAGGCGCTGGATGAAGAGGTCCGAACCTTTGTACCCTTGAAGGAACGCCTTGAGGTCGAGCTTGAGCAACTACAGAAACGCAAAGACGATCTTGAAGCTGAAAAATTGAACCTCGATCAAGAGTATCAAAGCTACTATCAAAAAAGTGAAGTTCGGATCCAAGACCTCGAGCAGATTGTGGCATCGATGAAAGTTGACGCCTTAAAGCAGTCGCAAGCGACACGAGACTTTACACAAAAGATAAAAGATGGCTTGGTCTTACTTGAAGAAAGCAGAGTGCAAAAAGACCGCGCTCTGAAAGAGATTGAGTTGGGTTTGGAACAAGCAAAAGGTTTTGAAGAAGCTTAGGCGTCTATCCGTTGAGAAAACAAAGCTCTTACTTGGGCTTTCCAACACTTTTTCGAAAGAGTTCCATTTGACCGGACTCGTTCTCCTTAAAGATGACTTTAATTTTAGTTTTTTTCCCTTTCGAGATTGTTCCATACAGAGTCGTGCGAAAACCATCGCCTACTATTTTGAACTTCTGTCGGCCTACTTTAACTTTCACGCCGCGAAACGGAGTTGTACCAATCTTTTTGGATCCCAAATAAACACTTGCATTTGGGGTTGAGAAGAAGTCAATACTTCCATAAGCAATCGCTTTCGCTTTCTTAGTCGCTTTCTTCGTTTGCTTGGCTTTCGTTGCTTGAAGGCGAGCTTTCTTCGCCGCTTCCTTCTCCGCCGCTTCCTTCTCCGCCGCTTCCTTCTCCGCCGCTTCCTTCTCCGCCGCTTCC
>JAHDBA010000002.1:125111-221288 GCA_020630615.1 Myxococcota bacterium
TTCTGCGCCGCTTCCTTCTCCGCCGCTTCTTCAACTGCAAATTTTGTAAGGGGGCGACGCCTCAAAATTCCATCTTCACCGGCCACAAGTTGACCGGATGCGCGTTCAGATGCAATTCGTTCGTTGAGGTTCTCTAAACCGATATAGGTGACAAAAAAGAAGGCCAAACTGGTGCTAAGGATAAGAATGAGGCCACCCAAGAGCCACCCTTTCTTTTCGTATGCCTTTGCTTCAGCACTCGTGAGTGTGTTTTGTTTCGTTGTGGTCATATTTCTCTAAGCAGCAAAACTTGAACCGCATCCACAAGTTCGAGTTGCATTCGGGTTGATAAACTTGAAGCCGGAACCTTCCAACGCATCGATATACTCAAGAGTTGTTCCTTGCAGGTAATATGCGCTAAAGGTGTCCATGACTAAAATCGCATTCTGGTTTAAAGTTGCAAAATCATCATCAAAGACTTCAGAGGTGAAGTTGAGAGCATATTGAAGACCCGCACAACCACCACCCGTGACACTGATGCGAAGAAGGTCACCCTCATCCTCATCATTGAGCTCAAAGGCTTCTCGAATTTTGCGAAGTGCATCATCACTGCATGAGAGAGCAAAGTTTTTGGCCTCGCTTTGTTTGCACTTCAACTCTTCGTAGCGCGTCAAACGTTCTGGTGAGATTTCAAGCTTTTGAGAGGGATTTTTCCCCAAAGATAGCATGGTCATCGATACACCTCACATGAGTTTTTATTCAATAAGTTGATTATAGATTAAAATGCCCGTGGCACCAAGAATCACAACGACTCCTGTGCCTACTAGAATGGAGCCGACCAAGATGTCTTTATCGTAAGCTTCCTCGAGTAGGGCTCTGTTTTCCATGCTCAAATCTTTCTTAAGTTCTTGAGAGCCGATATAGGCTGAAGAATAGGGCATGGCTGAACTCAATGCGATCACACCACCAAGTGCGTAACCCAATCCGATCCAACCCGGTGGAATCGACCGAAACCCTTCATTTTGAATTGAGGCTGCAGTGTTTTGATGAGAGACTCCAATCGTTTTGGTTACTTCTTGCATTTTTTTTTGGATTTCTTTGTCCAAGCTTAAAGACGTATTTTCTGGAGTCGTAAGCACTTGGCGCCAATCGGAAATTTGTTTAGAGCCAGCCGCAGAAAGGATATAGAGCCGATACGAAAAGCTTTGACTGGAAGAAATCCCACTCAATACGAATCGATAGGAGCCTCTCGAGTCAAAAGTTTTCTTTGCACTTTGAATAGTGGAATCTTTGAGCGTGAAGCCTTGAGCGTCAGTCGCCACGTATTCAAGGGAAATAGACCTAAAATCTGCAACATTCTCTCGAACTAAAAGCCGAAGTTCTGGAGGATTGGACTTTCTAAAAACCTGTAAGTCCTGCACAATAGTGTTAAATCTTCCATCTAAATCGAAGCTAGGGTTGCTCTTCTCAGTCTTACTGTGATTTTCTGTTTTCTCAGCGCGATTCTCATCAGCCCATCCATGGGTTGAGAGTGTCAATACGGTAAAGGCTAACAAAGTAATTTTTAAAGATCTCAAGATCAAAATCATCATGCCTCACGTTCTTTGAATAGGCGGGAACCAAGTTAGACCCTACATAATCTAATGAAAAAAAATGACTAGAATCTCAAGTTTTAGATCATGATGAGTTGGTTGACATGGTAGGATAGTTCGGCACACTTCCTTCATCTACAAAAAAGAAGGAAGAACCATGAAAAAATATAACCTTTTATTGACCTTAGCTCTGGGACTTTCAGTTAGCGTTTTTAATATTGCGTGCAGCAGTGACGAGACTACTGAAGGCAACAACGATGGTAACAACGATGGTAACAACGATGGTAGCAACGATGGTAACAACGATGGTAACAACGATGACACAGCAAACCAAGCAGAAGCACCTGTAACGGATCCAACCACATCTGAAGATCCAAACGATCCAACAACATCGGGAAATGTAAGTGATCCGAGCGATACTACAGACCCTGTAGATCCTCTTGCAGGTGCGCGTGATGAAGCGATTCAAGCCTACTGCGAAAAAAACATGGAGTGTGGTGAACTTTATGGTTGTGCTACTGAGTTGACTGGCGGCTCTGTTGAAGTTTGCGTTGGCCAAGTTTCTCAGGACCCCGGCATTCAAGAAATGACTCTTCAAGAGCTTCAAAATATCACCATGTCTTTTGGTCCTGATTCAGATTGTGGCACAATCTTTCACAGCATCGCAGGCCAGTGTTCAGATGCGCAAATCCAAGGCGTTTGCACCTGTCCAGAGAACACTTTGGCAACAGCCTGTACCGATACTGAAACAAGCTGCTTGCTTGCTTTTGGCACTGAGTTTGGTGCGTGTCTTGCGGGTACAGTGCAAGCACCCAATCTTACGGCAAGTATGGCGGCTTGTGGTGCTGGTATGGACCCATGTGCGGCAGATGAGCTGTGTTTGCAAGCTGCACCAGGGCAATCATTCTGCGTACAGTTATGTGAGCCGCCAACGGGCGAGCCGACAGACGATCCAACAACACCAGACGAGCCAGCTTAGTAGACTAGTTTTATTATAGTCATGAAAGCTCTCACTTCAGTGAGGGCTTTTTTTGTTTCGCATTTATATTTGTGGCAACCTTAAAAACGGTCCTTGATGATATGATGGAGCTCCAAGATGAACAAGTTTATGAGACCCGGTATTTTTGGGAAGATCAAAAATCTTCAGCCGTTTGTCATAGCAATTATGTGGACAGCTTGTGTTTCCGAGAACGGAAATACCGATATCAATAATAATGGTGGTAGTTCCCAGACTGAAGAGCTTGGTGCGCAAGAGATTATAGATGGTTATTGTGAAAAAGTTTTTGGTTTGTGCGCCAATGAATATTCTTGTGACCCTGATCATTTTGGTACGATCGAGGGTTGTATAGCCGGTTTTGATGCAGACAATCTTTTAGACACTGAAATAGCCAGTTTAGCGGCATTTTTACGAGAATCATCAACCTGTTCAACGATTATGGGTACTTTGTGTGCGCTAGACGGTGCTGAAACTGAGCTGGCATGCGAATGCGAAAATGAAGCTATGCTTGAGAGTGATTGCCGACAGTCGCGTAACTGTGTCGCGGATGCATCCGTTCCCGAGGTCTATGGTTTATGTCTAGATGGTAGCGTTGGAGCGCCTGAGTTGCCGACAACTAATTCCTGCAATCTTGACGATCTCCTTTGTGAAGATGACGAAGTCTGCCTTGGTGACGCAACGAATGATGCACGATGCATTCAGGTTTGTCCTCTTTAAGTTTGCATTCAAACCAAGCTCACAATTCCCCCAAAAAGGTTCATATGATTTTCAAAATAGTAAAAGTCTTCATGTTGAGTGGTCTTATTTGGGTTGCCGGATGTCACCCTTTGTCATGCACATATCCAAGCGATTTTTCGACACGTAGTGTAGAGCGTTTTGAAGCACTGTATCCTGATTTTCCCAATGCTGAAGTAGAGCTTCTGGTCGACGATTGGGGGATTCCGCATATCTATGGGGACTCAAGAGCAGACCTTGCATATGGGCTAGGATTTATGCATGGACGAGACCGTTTATGGCAAGTTCATCTTTTGCGTATGGTCGCATTAGGGCGCGTTAGTGAGCTTGTAGGCGAAGATGCATACGAGTTTGACCAAGAAAATAGAATTATTACCTTTGGATTGGATGCACAAATAAGCAATATCTCCCAGCGTGACCGTGACTTAGCCCAATCGTATGCGGCAGGCATTAATGCAGCAGCAGCAGAGTTTGGAGAAGGTGCAGAGTTTCAAATCTTAGGCGTTCATTTCCACCCCTACACGCTTCGTGACGTCATGGCGCTGGTTCGTTACCAATCGTGGGATTTGGACACGGGTTTTTATACTGAGCTCGCCCGTCAGCGGATGATTGATTATCTTGGTTTTGGTGAGCGCCTTGATGCATTCACGGCTGACGTGGGGGATGGTCTTGTTCCTGTGATTAACTCGGCGAATCAGGATGAATTAGTTGATGTTGCTGAACGTCCAAGAATTAAAAATGATCCATCGTCAATCAGAAGAAAAAGCGTTCCTGAATATGTAGGTGAGCGTAAGCACGGTGCAACACATCGAGCAAAATGGCCGAGCTGGCTGCAAAAAATGCAAGAACGCTTTTCTGGAGGTGGTGCCTCGAACGTATGGGCCTTGAGTGGTGAACATACCGCGTCTGGAGCAGCTGTTGTTGCTCACGATCCTCATTTAAGACATGGGGGACCAGGCCTATTTTATCTCGCACATATGGAGAGCCCAGAAGGCTTATGGGTTGGTGGTACTGTACCTGGAATCCCTGGTGTGATTATCGGTCATGGTCGCGACATAGCATGGGGGCTTCCGGTCTCGAACGCCGATACGAAAGACCTGGTTGATTTAGATGTTGTGGATGAAGACCATTATCGTGTCGATGGTGAAGAAAAAGAGTTTCAAAAATGGACTCAACGATTTCGCCTCGACAAGGGGGACGATGCACGAGTCGAAGAGCTTGTATTCAAGGTTTCTGATTTTGGCCCAGTTCTACCTGGCGTCTTTGACGATCTTGCGAACACAACACGTTTTGACGGTAGTGAGGTTCGGCATACCTATGCTCTACGTTGGCCAGGCTTTCAAAACATTGAACAATCAGGCGAGCTTTTGACAGCGTTTTGGGATTTGGCAGTTTCAGAAAATGTTGAGGAAGCCACAGACGCGCTCAATCGACTTTATGTGCCATCTCAGAGTTTTGGCATGGCGTTTACGAATGGCGATATTGCATTTCGATTGAGTGGAGATGTCCCTTTGCGCGATAGCTCAGAGACTCTTGCAAGGCCGCGTGATGGGTCGTCATCACTGGCAGGGTGGAGCACACGTCTCTCGGCATCCCAAAAACCCAAAATCACAAATCCTGGTTCTGGACTTGTCGTCGCAGCCAACCAGCGATTGGTTGCTAACGAAGATCCGCTGAAAGATTTTCTGGGAGGTGAAGGCGCCTTACCCTATCGTGCAGAGCGAATTCATGACCGCCTCAACGAGATGGTCGAAGTGGGTAACTTGAGCGCCGATGAAGTTCTTGCCTTACAGCAGGACACGACGAGCGCAGAAGCTTTGGTTTTAGCACCAATCTTGGGACAAGCATGTAATGCTTCAATGTCTGCGTCCACCCATGAACATGTCGCGGTACTTTGTGAGCGTATCGTAAACTTTGATGGAAAGTTCGATGTAGATAGTTTGGGCGCGTTGCCTTACACGCGCTTTGAGCGGATATTCAGGCGTGCGTTACTGAGGCGTATCTTTGGCCCTGACATTATGGAGCAAATTTTTGATCTGAGTTTTGTCAGATATGCATTGCATCGCGCGATGATCGAAGAGTCTGAGGGTGGGACACCTTTTCTTTTTGATGACCCGACCACTGACGCGCGTGAAGGACTTGAGTATTATGTCGGTGCGAGTTTGGATGAGATCCTGAATGATATTGAGGGCGACGCTGGGCGTGACCCTAATGATTGGCGTTGGGGTGATGTGCATACTTTAACGATCGAGGGAGCGCTATCAGGTGCACCACTCATCGGCGGGCTCTTCGACTTGGCTCCTCAAGAAGAATCAGGTTGTGGCACCTGTGTTCGGGCGGAGCGTGGTGCCCACGACACTGATGATGCGATCACGCGTGGTGCTACTTTTCGAATTATTGCAGAAATGACGACACCCCCGAATGTCCGGATGATTCCAACAACTGGCCAGAGTGGTCACTTTGGACATGAGCACTTTGACGATATGTTAGAAAGTTGGAGTCTTGGTGAACCTATTCAAGTTTATCGGGAACGCGGTGCGCTTTTAGGTGAACGAGAATCACGTGTAATCCTTATGGCTCCGGGATCTTGATAAAATCTTCCAAGGTAAAGAGAGTTGCTGTCAGACATAACATTGTAGCAGCCCTTCAACTCGATCATGTACTCGAGTTGATTCTGTGAGAGCAGACGGGAAGTGAGTCGAGTCACTCATGATGATGATGGTTGAAAAGTCAGTTGACAGGAGTTCGAATCGCGACAGTGAAATCAAACGCTATAAGCTTCAAGGTCATCTCAAATTTCTAGTTAATGATACTGCACTTAAAGTCTCGTCTGCAGACGATACAACATTCACGTTAGTCGAATAGATTTAAAGATTTGATCCATGCGAACCTGTTTCTCGTCAGTTCTTGCTTGAATTCATCAAAAGTCTGAGGGCTTTTGCCGAGATGATCGACCACTGCTCTGTAGCCAAGATATAAATCTTCTGCAGATGTCTTGAGTCCCCCGTAAAAATGGGATTGCGCAAACTCATACTCAGAATTCATAGCAAGTGCACCAAGGCATGCTTCACTTTCGGGTATTCCTTCAGACATTAGCTTTTGAATGAGGTAGCGAATAACGTAGTAATGATAGAGGCGACTGCACGCAGGGAAAGAAATGTTTGATGAAGGGTAGAGTTGTTCGGAAGATAGGTCTGCAACTAAATCTCGAACCTTTCCAATTATGCTTAATGACCCCGAGACCATATTTTCACTGAAACTTTGTGTGTCAGCAAAAAGGATTGCCAACATTCTCACAGCCTCATTTATATCTCCAGAGGACGCCTTCATGGCTGTATCCCACAGTGAAATATGTCTTCCTTCTGAGAGATCTTGCAGTATTGTCGTAAGGAAAGATCTAGTGTCAGAGTTTTTAGACATCTCGACCAAGTCTTCTTTAAAATTAGCTATAATCTCAGGTTCAAATTCTGAGAGTTTGAATGTTTTGAAGCCAGCTCTCATAGACGCAGCAATATTTTTTCCTGCTGCGAGAGCATAAGCGCCCGATATCAGAGAAAGATAGATGGGAGCAACCGTAAACACAACGCCAGAGACAATACGCCCGATTGTCTCTCCCACCGAAGTGTCTAAGTCGCAACCTTTGATATCAAAGGCTAGCTTTGTACCGACCGGCTCTACTGGTTCCAGGTCAAAGATTGCGAGAGCTGCGTCCAATATTTTTGCCGCTTCAGTTTCAACATTCGTTAGAGTTGAGATATCGGGCTCAAAGCCAAGAGCATTTTTATCTTTGCCTGCAGTTAATATCTCCGGTGTCTTGACTGCAATAGGTAGGTATTTTTGGGTAGTTGGCGGTTGAATCATTGGCATGGCACTAGTATGCGAAAGGCGTTGATTTTGGCCGAAGAGTACATTCTCTTTGGATAAAACTGACAAAGAATTTTTCTTAACCTATAAGAACTCGTTTAATCAGATGAAATATACTTTCTATTTTCCCTGATAGTGTTCTTTTTCACGCTTATTCTCTGATTCATATTTACATAGGCATGTTAGGGCCCTTACAAGTCAGATGCTACGAAAACGCAAGTCTAGGTCGTTTATGGTTCTTAATTGTTTCGTTGGGAACAAACTTGCTCACTGGTGTCGACAACATAACAAGCATAGTCACCGTCTCGCTTACAACTCGCCTCACTGGAGCAGGTACGCAAGCAGTAGCAACAATCATAACTCTCACCAAACTCATCGCGACATTCTAAGGTCTCAGGCGTTGACCCTTGCGGACATGGGCTACCATCGGAGCAGTTGAATGAACAATATCCGCGTGGCCACTCAAAGCCGGTATTGTCGTCTTCCCTAAGGCATTCTGCCGATGAAGAATAGAGACATTGCTGATCGTCAACACATGCTGAACCGATCTCTCCACTCTGCTCAGGATCAAAACCTCCAAGTACGAAGAAGTCGCGATCGTAGATATCTTGGATATCAAGACGGATGACCTCTGGATTTTGGACACTTGGAAAGACACCATAAGCATCTCGAGAGTCAAAAAGTCCATCACCATTTGAGTCTGCATGTGCTTCGAGCACATATCGACCTGTAGGAAGTTCTCGAATTTCAAATTCAAAATTTTGCTCCGCACTTGTGTATGTTGGTTCGCCAACATCTGTCCATCCTGCAACAAGCGACGATAACTGATTGATGGAGTCCTCTTCTGGGTTATAGTCTTGGACTTGTTTCGCGCGCACTCTAACTCGTCCGTAACGTTTACCAAAGTCTAAAGAAGTATCATTGAAGAAAAGTCTAGTACGTTGCTCAGGACTTAGGAGTGCGTCTCCACGACCTTTGATAGACAAAAGTGCCTCACCAAGCTCGGCGTCGCCACGGTCCAACGATACACGTAACGCACATTTTGGTGATGCTTCGTAAAAGGTACCATTGCTTACACACGCTGGTACACCTCCAAAGGGTTGCGGGGTAACCGCAAAGAGTCCGTCATTATTATTCTCAAGTATAAACTCAAATTCTGCGTCGCCATTTGTTGCCCCAATATTGGTCACCGAGATGTAAACCTCGGCTGGGTCTAAGTTTTTTGCAAAAAAGACTTCACTTTCTTCAACATATATACGCGGAACATTTAATGCTGCACTTTGCAAACTTAAAATAGGCTGAAACATATTTAAACGTTCAGGTTCACAACCACTATTATTGGGAGTGCACACTTGCCCCGGGTTGAATGAATTGGCTTTTATAAGAGCAAGGAAGGCTTCTTGATCCATAAAAGGATCGATGGTGTGGGCGAGTGCTGCAAGACTACTTACGATTGGCGCGGAAAAGCTCGTGCCCGAAGACGCAAATGCTGGACCTTCAGCAATTTCTTTCAACGAGTAGAGCTCGCCACTACCACTTGGTGACGCGACCAATGGACTGCCACCCGGTGCGGAGATATCCACTGCTTCTCCATAATTGGAGTAGCTTGCGAAGTTATCACGCGCATTGGTGGCACCGACCGTAATATATTCTTCAAGACTTCCTGGAAACCAAGTCGATGCTGGATCATTTCCATTCCCTGCAGCGGTGATAAAGATTGGGGCAGTGCCTGAGGGCGCTATCACCGCTTCTCGCCAGATGTCTGCATCGCTCGAATTACTAATTGGTGCACCGATCGAAATATTGATGACATCCGCAGGATTGGAGTTGTTGGGAATATCATTCCCATCAAACGAACCCAAATCATGACCTGCTGCCCACCGAATCCCGGCAACGGTGGACGATAGATTTCCACCCAAATCCGCCTTGAGCACACGTACAGGCAAGATTTTTACACTGGGTTGTGCTGCGATACCGGCAATTCCAATGGCATTGTTTCTATTTGCACCGATGATCCCCGCGATAAAGGTTCCATGGTAAGCCTGACCCAGCGGGACTGCTCCACTTGCCCCACTCTCAAGCGTGACGCTTCCAGGGTCGTAAGCGCCAGTATCAAAATTTTGAAAGTCATATCCTTGAGTAAAAAGGATCTGTGCTGGGTCCAAATCCGGATGACTCTCAACAATGCCAGAATCAACCACCGCAACCACAGTTTCATTCAAACCGGTCGGCAAATCCCATACACCTTGAACTTGCAGAGTATCCAAATACCAACTTTGTTGCGGAAAGTATGGATCGTTTGGAGTATTTTGTCCGTAGAGTTTTGTGTCTGTTGTGATTGTACGAAAGGAGTCGAGAGCAATCGCGTGAACTTCTTTTGCAAGCCGATAGGTATCGTTGCGACCGTAAACCCCATCGTTAATTTCAAATAAACACATCAAAGCCCCATAACACCCTCGAATCTTAACCCGTGCTTCTGGCACCAAAGTTCTTAGTCTTGGGTTGAAGGCCATCGTTCGGTTGAGTTCTTCTCTAGCCTGAAGAGCGGAGGTCCCAGGTTTAAGTAGCGTTAATAAAATGGCATTCTCCCAATCGCCCTCACTCAAGCTTGGAATGTGGCCATCACGCCAATACGTATCATAGCCTGCGATCATGCGTCGTGTGTCTTTTATCGGCTCGAAGCCAAGCTCGTTGCCAGGACCGTCACTTTCAGAGTTGGACGAATTGAGATCAAGAGCTGTTAAAGCGCTTGTCGTAGTATTCCCGGCAGTATCACCAATATCTCCTTGCAGAGTATTCCCATTTGAGGGAATCAAGATTCGGCCCGCTATCGAATACGTGCGCTCTTGCGCTTCCGGTTCACCCGAACGACAGTTGATTTGACTCAACATCAAAAAACAAAAAATTGAGGATCGAAGTATAGAAATGAACATGCCCCAGCCTACCCATTCACAAAATCCAGGTAAAATTCAGAGAACCATTTCATGAAGTCCAAGTCACGCGCAGTCAGTGATTGGCATTCAAATGTCCACAGTTTGAGCTCGAGTGATGAATAATCCAAATAGAGCTCGGGGTGGTGTTCAACCAACTCCGCATGCTTCGTAATCTCCAACAGGAGTTGGACACGTTTCGCATATTCCAGTGCCTCCACACGTGCGACAAGACGTCCTGTGGGTTCGATGTAGACCTTATAAGGAAAGTGATTCTTCAAAAATTCGTGAATTTCCCTTTCGTTGAATGGACACACAGTATCGATACGGTCTTTCACTCTATATTTACCCACCCATACCCACTTGGGAGTTTGGACTAAAAAGTCGGTCGCACGCAATTGCCACTGCCGCGCGAACACTTAAATGATTGTAGTTCGTCGCACCCAAGATGGGTTCTAAGAAGATGGCACTCGTCTCCGTAACTGAAGGTGCAAGTCCATGTCCAGTCCCAAAAATATAGAGGTGAGTTTCAGAGTCGCCATTCTCAATCTTGGAGTTCATTGTGGTCCGCCAATCGCTCCAGGCTGTATTTTTGGGGTTCGCGATAGCACTCGTCGCAATTGTTAAAACTGGGGCACTGTATTCGTCTTCAAGCTGACCGACGAGTGACTCTAGGGAGTCAATAACTTGAATCAGTGATATTGCGCTTGCACGATCAGGATTTCTTTTCTTAGATTTTTCGCTCGCCCAAAAATTTGCAATACTCTGCGCCATGTCGCGTTGTGCCTCAACTGGATGCACAAGGGCGTATTGGTCAAAATCATAGGTTCGCGCAACTCTCGCAATATCGTGTACGTCGACGTTGAAGATTGACGTGGAGTAGAGTTCACCCGCCTTATTTAAACAAGGGTAATGCACTAAAGCGAGGACTTTTCGTATCGTCATACTCGTTATTCAACACGAATATGTCTCACTCGACAACTAGACAACGATAAGTTTCTCTAAGAACGTAAACTTTTCAGTGGTGAATCACTCTCACAATTGCCTTGTCTTTTTGCATCTCGAGCATTCGCATCCTTTTTTCGTGCTTCAGCAATCTTAGCATGGTCGCCCGATATGAGCACGCTTGGCACACTTAGGCTACGGTATTCAAGCGGTTTCGTGTACTGTCGATATTCTAAACGATTGTCCTGATGGCTTTCTTCCGCAAGACTCTTTGCATTGCCCAAGCACCCCGGTCGTAGTCTTGTAATGGCATCGACAATGACTCCTGCTGCGAGTTCGCCGCCACTTAAAACATAAGGGCCAATAGAGTATGAGGCGTCGATATAATGTTCAATCCTTGCATCAATACCCTCGTAACGCCCACAGATAAAAACGAGAGGCCGATTCATCTCTGCGAGTCGTAAGGCTTCATCATGAGCGAAGCTTTGGCCTGCAGCTTCAAGCAAGATGACATAAGGGTTGCTCAGCTTTGTCGAGATCGACTCCAGAGCATGAAGCACGACATCAAATCGCAAGACGAGGCCTGGCCCACCGCCATAGGGCGTGTCATCAATCTTTCGATGTTTTCCATGGGAAAAATCTAAAAGTGAGCAGGTTTCGATACAAAGCTTTCCTTCCCTTTGCGCACGACCCATGACTCCATGTTTGAAGTAAGGCAAGAGCGTTTCTGGAAACACTCCAATAAGAACAACCTTTAACATCGAAGAGGCCTCAGTGGCTTTCATGTTTTTTTCCATGAAATTGTTTCTGAGATGCAGATTTACGTGTTCGCTTTTCGTTACCTTGTGCATTTAGAAGACCTTCAGGAAGCTCCAATACGATTTCTTTCGATTCAATATCGAGTTCTCGAATCCAAGAGGACACTAAAGGGATTAAAGCACTTTCACCTTTTGGCATCGCAAAGAAAGTCTCATCCACTTGAACCACCGCCATGGTTTGTGGACCGACGATTTCAATATTTTGGATGACACCAAGAAGTTTTTTCTCTGGCGTCAGGACACTTAAACCAATTAGATCAGCGTAGTAGTATTCGTCGTCTGGTGTTTCTTCAAAAAGCTCACGCGAGATAAAGACCTCATAGTGCGTATACTTCTCAGCATCACCACGCGTTAAAATTCCTTCAAAGAGTATTGCGCCATTACCCAAAACCTTTTTTATTTTTGTTTCAATGCGTTGCGGTGTTTCGGTCCTTCTCTTTACATGGTGTGTTGAGTGAAGTTGTACAGATGTACCTGTCGTTAAAAGCGGACTTTCATCATGGTGCGCAAAAAAACGAAGCGCACCGTGAAGACCGTGCGCTCGACCGAGTTTGCCAAAGGAGACCCAATTGTTTTCGTTCATATTTTTGTTGTTCGGTTAAGAGCCAACACCACTAAAACCCCAAAGATTCACTTGTCGGGGCTCGAGAACTTTCAAGCTCTTGGGGGATCTTCAAATCTTCAACATCAAGATTTACCACCAAACCTTGTTTGGCACCCAGCGCAGCAACGAGCGATCGAAAGGCCTTAATTGTGCGGCCTTTCTTCCCTATAATTTTACCTAAGTTTTTATCATCAACTTGCACAATATAGTCGACGAGATTTTCGTCTCGTTCTTCTTTAACCTCTACAATCGAACCCTCTGCTGTGAGGCGGTCCGATAAATAGCGTACAAGTTCAATCACTTTTAAACCTTAAGCTTCAGCAGCTGGGGTTGCATCGCCCGCTGCACGATAACGCTTCACAACGTGTCGAACACGATCGGACATTTGCGCACCTTGAGAAACCCAATGATCTACGCGATCAAGGCTGATACGAGTCGTTTCAGGTCGTTCAGACCGAGGGTCATGAAAGCCGACTTGCTCAATATATCTCCCATCACGGGAAAAACGTTGGTCTGCAACAACCAAACGATAAAAAGGACGCTTCTTTGAGCCACCACGAGCCATACGAATTACTACCATATCAAACCTCATCTCTTTAAGAGCCATGTTTACGATCACTCTAAAAGCAATCTTAAAGTCGGATTCTGTACCATTATCCCGAAAAATCAAGACAGTGTCGTGAACTTGAGTGCCCTATAGACATCTTTTAGCCAAAACTTAGGATAAGACATGCTTGATCGCGAAAATGATGAAACCTCTGAGCTCATTCGAGGCTCGGAGTCCAAAGAGACCCAACCGCCACACCAACAGGTGATTTCTTGGTTACCGCGTTTGTCCGAAGGGAAGATCAGCGTGAAAGATCCGAGCGATATACCCACACATGATGTGAAATCGGACTTTGATTTGAGCCCAACAATCATCGATGCGAAAGCACTTACGTCGATTTTGAATCCATCGGACAATGGGGATGATGAAGCGGTGCTTAGTGAAGAAACTTTACTCATGACCCTCGAAGAAGAGCTTCTTGAAGAATCAAAGCACCAAAAAGTTGCAGTCTTATTAAACTCGAATGCGCGTGCCGTTTCGAAACGTTTGACAGAGCGCGTAGGGAAACTAATTCCACGCGAGGACATCTATCTGTCTTCGTCGCTTGAGGAAGCTGAGACCTACGTCAAAGAGATACTTAAGAGTGGTTATGATCGTGTGATTACGGGTGGTGGTGATGGTTCAATCATGAATACCATCAATATGCTCCAAACTTGGAGCCAAAAGACGCGCCGACGAATGCCACGCCTTGGGGTTCTCAAGTTGGGGACCGGCAACGCACTTGCTTCTGTCCTTAAAGCCTCAAAGCCGCTTCAAGACTTAAAGAAGCTGAAGCAAAGTCGGGACGAAAACGTCGATATCTTCGAAAAAACTGCGCTCAACTTTGTCGAATGTGATGAAGGTATCTCTGCACCCTTCATTGGTTTGGGTGTTGAGGCTCAAGTGGTTAATGATTATGAAGCCACAAAAGCGAAGCTTAAGATTGGCTTTCTAAAGCGACTCTTTGCAACAGTTTTGGGGTACGCATGGTCAATTGCCTTTGTGAGTTTGCCCAAAGTTCTTCGTGCAAAAGAGCGGCCTCAAGTTAAACTTACGACCCGCGGTATTGCATATCGAAGAAGTGGAAGCATCGAAAACCCCGCTTGGGAGCGAGTTGAAAATGACGAGGTTTTATATGACGGGCGCGCACTTTGGGTGGCTTCAGGCTCGATTCCAGTTTATGGTTTTAAGTTTAAACTTTTACCTTTTGCATGTGCCAAAGAAGGATTTATTCATGTACGGGTTCTTAATACGCCCTTGTTGAATATGGTGCGAAACATATGGCCGAAGATGTGGCGCGGGACATGGGATCATCCTGAGTTGCACGATTTTTTGATACAACGTGTGGACGTTGTCGCAGATCGCATGTTGGACTACCAAGTTGGCGGTGATGGAATGGGGCAACGCTCCACAATCTCACTCTCATGCACGCGCTCAAAAGTGGAGTTAATTGCAATGGAGCAACCCAGCATGATCGGTCAAGCCGTCACAAGCGAGTAAGCCCGTGCTCAGCGGTCAACCCAAGGTCGTGAAGCACTTTTCGAGGGTTGGTTTACTGATATTTAAAGTTCGTCCGAGTCAAGACGTAGTACAGGAGTAACAAATATGTTCATGAACTCTCTAAACCTCAACCAAAGTATTTGGATTCGCATGCAAGCCTTGTTTGCATTGATGATGGTACCTGCGCTTGCGTGTTCAAGTGATGAAGAAATTGTGATCGAGAAACCATCGATCGTGTCCAAATCTCCTGTAGGTTCGAATGTTAGCCCGGATGAAGACTTGGTGATTGAGTTTTCAGTACCTATGAATCCAGCGACAGTTTTTATGATCGTAGCCAATGAGGACGAGAGCGTCGAAGGATTGAGCGAGCCAACACTCACGATTGAATCTGAAAGCGGAGAAATTGTCCGTAGTGATTTTGAAAGTCTTGTTTGGTCGAACAATGTGAAAACTCTAACTCTTGATATGGGGGTTTTGAATCAAGGGGACACCTACACGGTCTCTTTGTCCTCAGAGGTTCGCGCTGCAAAGGGTGAATCGCTTGATGAAGAGATTTCTTGGACTTTTGAGGTTTCCGAGCTTGGGTTCACAGACGAAGACGGTATCGAAACACGCCGTGGGTCTTTGACACGAGAATCACCTTTAGAGGGCGATGTGCATGTTCCAATAGACACCTATATTCGAGCAACCTTTGGGAGCGCGATGGACATCAACCAAGGTGTCCCCCCCTTATGTTTTGGCGAAATTGAAGTTTGCCCACGCAACGCACCATCATGCTCAACCGCACTTATCGCAGGTAGCGGCTCATGGGCTGATGACGGTTTGAGTTTTACATTTCAACCCGACACCCCTCTTGAATATGCGACGGAATATTCTGTTTTGGTATGTGGTGAGTTGGTGACGAACACGGGGGTACCCCTCGCGTCAGGCATTTCCGCTGTATTTGAAACCGCAAGGGCACCCGTCGGGGTATTTTCAAGTTTGCCCAATGACCAGCTCGACGCTTGGCCTACGAACTCGCAGATTCTCATCGACTTTGCGACTCCCATGAACACTGAATCTGTCGAGTCGGCAATCGAAGTGTCTTCAAGTGGTGAGCTGCCCAATGATTATGAGATCACCTGGGATCGTGAAGAGCAAGCAATGACCTTGAGAGGCCCATCAACGATGCAAGATCCAGAGACAGGTGAGCCGGTACTCAATGCCTACGGCCCATCTTGGGGAGACTTTGTGGAGGTTACAATCGCGATTTCAAGTGACGCTGTCGATGCGTTGGGTGACCCAATCACCCCTTTTACGCTGACGTTTTCTACGGATGATGTGGCCTCGGAACCCCCGCCTGAAGACCAGTAAATGAAAGTTTACTCAATCTCAACGCGAGTAAAAATCAATGGGAGCTTTCGGCTCCCATTTTTTTCTTCCATCTTGTGCTTACCGGGTCTGAGCTTTTAGAAAGGCTTCTCCATGACCGGGGCCAAGAATATGCTCGAGTCGCTCCTTGTAGACAAAGCTACTCGCGGAATCAATATGCGGTGGATGATGGCATTCGCGACACGTCGTTTCAGGGACGTTGCGCCGAATTAAGTTAGGGTCGCCTGCACCCGCCACATGGTTTGAACCCGGTCCATGACATGACTCACATTGAACATTTTCAAAGGGGCCAACGTCCTTTGTTTTACAATAACCGCCAGGCGCATTGAAACCTACGGAATGGCATCCAATGCATTCTCGGTCCTTAGTCTTGCCCTCACGTACCAGAGTGTCCCATGCTCGCGAATGTCCACTTTGGCGGGTAATGGCTTTGCCATCGTTGGTCCTTCCAGGCACATCCACCACCGCATTTTGCCAAAATTTAAAGGCCGCTTGATGACAACCGTAACAGGTTTGTGCCCCAACATAGCGTGGTGCGCCCTCTTCAAGGGTAGGGCATTCAATCGACTCTTCGCAGCTCTTCACGAGTTCTGGGATCGCTTCTTCGTAAGCTTTCAATGCCTGCGCTCGATCTCGATCTTCAGGCATTCCTCGTTGCAGCGGGAGCACATGAACTTTCAAATAGGGCGCATCTGCGGACTCCAGTTTCGAACTTTTGAGACGCTCAAGTTTCGCATTCAATTTCAAAAGCTTTTTTTGATAGATTGCTGAACGCGGATCCTTGGACGCGATGGCTTCACGATAGGTTTTGTGTTTGGACTCGAGTGCTTTCACTTTTGTTTCACGTGTGAAGCGACCTTGATCGAGCTGTATGGGTTTCTCTTTGGACCAGCCTTCAAGATCAAACTCCAATGCCCCAAGGTGTTGCCCTTGTATTCCGGCAGAGACAAAAATTGGCGCCCCAGGCGCACTTTGACTCGAGGGTAGTACGCCCTCGGGTGGCAGATCACCATGAACCACAATATCAATACAACCTCGAAGTCCGTCCAAAGCAGGTTGATAAAGTTCTCGCTTTCCTTGTGCAAGCACAACATCAAGACGATCATAATTTTCACTGCATCGTTTACGAAGTTGTGCAATTTCTTTTTCGTGATCGTTGTCTTCTTCAAAACGCGCCATCATGATGTGCAGCATCGGCTGACCGTCGCGTTGAATGATGTGTGCCTCGGAGTTTGTTGTGAGTCTCTGAATCTTAGAGTCCGACAAAAGTTTCGGAATCCAAGTTGCTTTCTCTTGGTTGTCGAGCACACCTTCAGTCGAGACTTCAAGCCCAAGTTTGGCGAATGTCGAGACCAAAAGTTGATGTCGTGCTTCGCTCTGACATGTGTCGGCGGCAAGCATGGGTTCTGTCTTTTCAAAAAACATATTTCCAGCATCAATAATTGGAAGGACCTCACCCATTTGCGCATCAAGCGCTTTTTTCGCAGCGCTAAAACGTGCAATTCCACCCAAAGGTTCCGCGCTGCATCCACATGGGGAAACGTATCCCTGAAGGTTGGACGTAAACACCAGAGCTCCATGATTCTTATGTGTCTTCGCGAGTTTGGGTGCTTGCGGTGTTATCACCGCGTGTGGGACCTCTACACCTTCTTCTTTTTGCGCCGTGGAAAGCGGAGGATTGGATGACGCTAAACTGTTACAAGAATCACAGCCCAATGCACCGAGGAAAAACGTTAGTGGAAACAATAAACTCGCATATCGCATACTCAGGGTCTATCATAAAAGAAGGGTTTCAGCGCAACTTTGTCCACACCCCATTTAAAGGATTTCGTAGTTTGGATCTTTCAATGCAATCAATCCTCGAGGTGGGGCAGGTCTTTGGTTTTCTTCGCGAGTGGACGTATGCCAGCGTTCCTGAAAGGTGTGAAGCGTTTAGCCCTAAAGGTTGGCAAGACCTTGACCCAAGCGATATCTATCTAAAAAATACCATTGCTAAACTTTTTTCAGCGAGTGATGAGAAGGATCGGATACAACTTTTAATCCTTTGGTTGGAGCAGGTTATTCTTTTGGGGCCAGCAGGGGGCGATGAAGGGCAAGGATTAGAGCAGGCTCGTAGTAAACCCCATTTCATATTGAAGACACTCGGAGAAGCCATTGTGCGCGCAATACATCACGAAAAAGACAGGGCTTACCTACGGGTTCTTTTGGACAGCGCCGTGACCATGAGTTCACCCTACCCAACGCTTCGGAGCTCAGGAATTTACTATATTCACACGTTATCGCATACGAATCCGGAGAAGAATCTCGTTGATAACCTCAACGCCAGCTTACGCACCCTATCTTCATTGCTAGCATCCGGTTGCGCACGTACGCAACTGCGTATCAAAGGTGTAACGTACCACGATTTTCTTGAAAGTGTTTCGAAACTTGAAGAGTGCTATCGCGATGTGATCTCAAAATGCATTGTCAACGACTGGGCGGAAGCGTGTTTCGCTTACCCTTTTGAAGGGGCCCATCTGGGCAAAAGTGATGGCACTTTCAAGGATATCCCCAGGGAGCTTCAGTCGAAATTCATATTTGGAAGAAGCACAAATACAATTGATGAATGGCATCGGGCTGCGAAAGAAGGTTGGGATTATATTTCTTTGGGGCCTATCTTTGAATCCAAAACGAAAAGTGGCCACGCTGCAGCGCTTGGACTGGAATCCGTTCGAAAACTAATGCAGGAGCGTCAAAAGTTTGACCACCCAGAACTCTGTGTGATCGGTGGAATTGATACCCATGACCAGGTGTTTCAACTTGCAGCACTTGGTGTTGATTGGATAGCTTGTTCTTCATCGATTCAAAAAACAAAAGAGCCTGCTGTCGTCTTTCGACACCGGACTTTTGCGTATGAAGCCGGACGCGCGGTATACAAGCTTAAGTGAGTACCATGAGTGTCCGACTTAAAAGCTGGCGGATTGATGAGTGCGTCTGTAAAGTGGAGATACGATGAGACGCCCAAGAATAGTATTCAGTATCGACTCGAATCCGCACCCAACCCGCCGTGGTCCGCGTGAATATTATGAAATAGAAGCCGACTATTTGAAAGCACTTTGGAGTGCCGGCGCGATGCCTATTGTTTTACCGTACGAATCTGCAGACGAGCTCGTGCAACATCAATCGGAATGGGATGGAGTTGTTCTGACTGGAGGTGATTTTGATATCGACCCGGCACTCTTTCATGAGGCGCCGCACCCAAAGCTGGGTACGATTAAAAGAGAGCGCTCAGCATTCGAAAGCAAGCTGTATCAAATCGCGTTGGACTTTAATAAGCCTGTTCTTGGAATCTGCGGTGGGATGCAACTCATGAATGTACTTCAGGGCGGAACACTCATCCAAGATATTGCAACCCAGTACAACCGATCTCAATCAAACTCTGCCGGGTCTCACCCTACAGAAAGCGGGCCAGCACGTCCCCAAAACACCCAAGGAGTTCATACTGGCACCGCTAACATTCCGACAGTTAAGCAAGGCACTCAGAATCAACGCACTACGCTCAACCACGAACAAGTAGAATGCAAGAGCCAGGCAGGTCATTCGATTGCGATCGAACACGATTCCAGGCTCGCAGAGATTCTTGGTGTCACCCGGATTGGCGTCAACTCGACACATCATCAGGCGATTAAAGAGGTCTCATCGTTCTATCGATGCGTCGCAAAAGCACCGGATGGAATTGTTGAAGCGATTGAAAACAGAAATGCAAAGACGGGTTGGCACTTAGGTGTTCAATGGCACCCGGAAGCGATGGTCGATTCGCGCCAGCATCAGATCTATCATGCCTTTGTGAAGCATGCATCCTGGGCGATATAAGGAATGCGAAAAAGGTCTAACCCCCTACTCACTTTAAAGTTCGTGTGGAGTTGGATAGCTCGATAGGGCCAATCGATTCCCATCGCTGTCATTGAAATACACACTGAACTTACTCCTTTCATGAATCGTAATCTCTTTCGCCTTGAGTCTATCGATCCACACCCTCCATTCATCCGAATTGACTCCTAGAGCAATCATATAGAAACCTGGAGGAATAGACCTTGATTGCTCTTTGAAGATAGAGCTAAACCCGGATTCTGTCTTTTGAATAGACGAGCCAGCATCGTTACGTGTGTCCTTTGATTCTTGATTGATATCTTCCAGCATCAAGACGACACCATTCAAATCAAACCAAAGAGAGCGTTGACGTCCGTTATCATAAAAGTAGGTCTTCTGAGGCGCTTGACCGAGTAAGCCCTGATAAAATGAACCCAGCGTTTCCAGATGAAATGTTTTGATTGCAATATGATGAAGCTGCATTGTCTCTGCTCCTTCCATCGTTTTAACTTTCCTTAAAAAGTTCAGAGATCTTTGAGAGAAGATCAACAATATGAAAGGGCTTCTCAATTACAAGATTGACGGCTTCGTAGAGCTTTTGTGTTTCCGGATCGTGTTTGCGCCAACCCGTCACGATGCCCAATTTTTGATTGAGGTCTTTGCCTTGAAGTTGCTGCAACACGGATTGGCCAGGAATATCGGGTAAAGAGAGGTCGCAGAGGATTAAATCAAAGTCCTCCTGGTCCGCAAGCATTAATCCATCCTGCCCGCATTCCGCGAGAACAACATGATAACCCGCGTCCGAGAGAACATCATCCAAGATCTCTCGGATACTCTCCTCATCATCGATGACAAGAATCGAAAGACCTTCCACATTTGAAGGTTGTGCACCCAACATGGTCACCACGCTAACTTCGTCTTTATCAAACTCGGCTTCGGGTTCTTCTGCAAGAGGCAAGCTTAGACGAAAGCCTGTTTGGTAATCGTCCTCTTCGGGATCAAAGAAGCGCAACGCACCTTGATGATCTTGGGTAATCCTGACACTCACACTGAGCCCGAGTCCCGTTCCTGCATCGCCTTTCGTGCTTACAAAGGGCTCAAAAATACTTTCCCTTAGATCGTTAGGAACTCCGATCCCGGAATCAAAAACCTCAATAACGATCAAGCCCGCAGCTTCACGTGCACGGAGTCGAACTTTTGGCGTATGGGGATTACGCGGATCGAGAACCGCATCGAGGGCATTGCGTAAAAGGTTCGTTACGACCTCACGGATTTCAGCTGGCCGACAATAGATGTGTCCTTCACAGGATTCAAAGTCCGTGATCAGTTCAACCTTTTGGCTTTGCTCAAGGTCGGGTGTCACGTAATCAACACAGTCCCGGAGCAACTCATTCGCTGGAACACGAACATATTCAACAGATCGTTCACCTTTTGCGAGGCCTCGAATTCGTTCCGCAATATCTGCTCCATCTTTTACAGCACGCAGGATTTTATGGAGTTCACTTTTTAAGATTTTTTGGTTTCCATGTGCATTGGGCTCAATCCTTCCTAGAATCAGTTCTGTACGACCTTTGATTGCGGTGAGTATATTGTTAAAGTCGTGCGTCACACCGGATGCGACTTCTCCAACTGCACGAACCCGTTCTGCTTTGACGAGTTCGTTTTGCGTGTCTCGCAATACATTCATCGTTTGTTCGCGTGCATCAAGAAGATCGATCTTGTGTTTCGAAATTGCAACGTGCATCGCAATGGTTTCAAGAGCGTCAATAACGTTCTGCGCAACAGGTGTACTTTCCGGAAAGCCCAGTAGAAGTCCCCCTCGTAAGCGGTTTTCATAAAAAATCGGGACAGCAACCAGTGCACCCACACCAGCATTGAAGAGTCGCAATGCATTCCTGGGCAAACGGGAACTTCCTTGCTCCATCACATTCGGTTTTAATCTTTGAATACTTCGTCCCAAATCGTGAGCGGAACCCAATAAGGTATCGCTTTCGTTGATACGCTGGATATTCCCGCTCGCCTTTGGGTTATGGACCTGCAGTTCAAGAAAAGCCTTTTCTTCGTTTTGGTATTCATAGAGACGTACAAACGCAGGGGAGAACGTCTTACGTATACTCTCAACGACACGTCGGCCTACCTCGACAGAATCATTGGAATCGGAGAGGGTCAGAGTGATATCCGAGAGCGCTTTCATACGTTTTAGCGCATTTTCTTGCGATAGAATTAGATGTGCTTTATCGATCGCGTTCCCCACGGCGACACTAATACCTTTGATCATTTGTAGGTCTCGCTGCCTTACTTTTCGACCCGAAGGTAGAAAAACAAATGCTGCCCCAACGCTACGATTTTGGCTGCGTAATGGGAGGATAATGGCACCTTTGAAGCCCTCGTCGCGTACCGCTTGTATTGTAATTCTTGGGTCCACCTTCATATCGTCCACAACATAGATTTCGTTCTTGCGATATGCTGATGCCAGTAGAGAAGCGCCCCGAATAGTTAAGGATTGTAGTGGGCGTGCCAAATTCCGTGGTACGCCCTCGGTCGCAATTAAGTCCAAGCTTTTCGTACCGTCTCGCGCGATGTAAATGCCTGTTGCCTTGGCTTGCGCTATGAAGTGCACATGCTCACATGCGCGTTTGAGAATGTCTTCGAGTCGATGCGATTGATGAATCGCAGACTCAAGTTCTAGAAGCGCGCGCAGTTCACTGTTTTTCCGTAAGAGCTCTTCTTCAAGTCGATGATATTGGCCACGATCTCGAATAATTGCCACATTAACGTCACGCCCTTCTTGAAGCGCGAAAAGCAAAACCTCACAAGGAAAGCTTTGCCCGTCATTGCGCACTCCCATGAAACCATTGCTTGATTCAGCAGGCTTTAAAATGGTTGCAACTTCACCTCGGCGCAAAAGCTGCTGCCAGGCATCTTGTGGTTCAAATCGTAGGCTTGGATCCCAACGTGTGATGGCCTCACTGTCATCTGCAAGCCTAAAAAGTTGTCTGAAGCGCGTGTTCACAAAAAGCACACGTGGCCCTCGAAATACAATGATCGCATCATGGCTATGTTTGGCAAGCGCACGTAAATCAAAGCGACCATGAATCGATTGTCCATGTGTAGCTTTTTTTAAAGAAGCCTCGACATTCAGTTCAAGAAGATCCGGGTTGTATTGCAGCCCAATACAGAACTCCTGAATGCCCAAGCGAGCAAGGACGAGTCGATCTTCGCTTTCAGCACGAGTGAAAACAACGAGAATTCGCTCAAAGGCAATCCCTGCGACACCAAAGCGTTGCACAATCTTAATGCTTTCATCGGTAAAGGCCTCAAAATCCAAAAGTACCAAAGGTAAGAGCTGGGCAGGGCTCATCTTTGTGTCTGCGACAACTTGACTCAAACTTCGAAGAGCAGAGTCACAGTTGTCAGCAAGAATCAAATGTAGGCTATGCCCTTTCAGCTCCAAACGCGTGACGAGGTCTTTGATCCAGAAACTTGTAGAGTCTTTGCGTGAGACTAAAACAATCGATGAAGTTGCCATGCATAAGCCTAGCGTGAAAGAATTTGAATGCGTAGTTTTCCGCAATTTCAGCATCAGGCGATAAAAATACGGGTGCGTTTCCAACAATGCTAAAGTTGAGATCTTTATTTTCATTGATAAGCTTTGGTTGAGAGGTGCACCTGTGGACGATGACATTTTTGAGCTTCATACCGAGCCAGAGGGCGCAGCATTGGATGAAAACTGGTCCAACGTTCCTGCACTGCGCGAGAATCCTCTTTGCTATCTTGGTAGTGAAGTAGTCGTCGCACGTCAAAGTGCTCTTCGTGACCGTTTAAATATTTCTCGGCCGATATTACCTTTGATCTGGGGAGCGACTTCACTTGATGAGTTACTGTCTCAGATTGAAAACCCGTCGAGCAGGAAAGTTCAGCTGCTAATCGAGCTTGGTCATCTCAGTAGACATTCGCTCCAACGACTGGATCGCTTTATGGTCGACCTTGCCCAACGCCTTCCCTTGAGCATCGCCGTCATTGTCACGAACGAAGAGGATTTCGATCGTGTGGGCGCTCTTCAGGCGAAGCTTGATGTTGTTTTTGATTTGCGACTTCCCAACCATGTGTTGAGTTCTCTTTGTTCGTGCTGGTTGAAACGCGAGAGGGACGATCGTTATGCACGCCTTGAGCAAGAAGTTCGAACAACGAAAGAGTTCTTGGGTAACTTAATCAATGCTTCCGATGCTGCGGTGATTGCAGCCGACATGAATGGGACAATCTTGCTTTACAATAAAGCTGCATCGAAATTGCTTGGGCATGCTCCCAAAAAAGCGATTGGCTCTTTAAACCTGAGTTCGATCTATGCATCGGGTGACCAAGAGCAAGTCATGCGTAAGTTACGTAGTGCGGGTTGGGGCGGCCAAGATAAGCTGGTCAATGAAGGTATTGAATTGATCGATGTTGAAGGGGTCATCATCCCCTCGGCGCAGTCTGCCACAATCATTCGAGAACAAGGCCTTGAGGTTGCAACGATCAATATTTTCCGAGATTTACGAGAGAAAATGTCGATGGAGCAACAACTCTCTCAAACAGAGCAGGCGCTCCTTGAATCACAAAAGGCAGGCGTTGCCGCAGAACTTGCGGGAATGGCAGCCCACGAGCTCAATCAGCCTTTAACCTCTGTGTTGGGTTATGCGGACATTCTACGAGCGCGCCTCGAAGGACAAGATTCTCGTGCATCAAAACATGCCGAGCGTATTTATGAGCAAGCAACACGAATGGCGGAGATTGTTCGACGCATTGCAAACATCACCCGTCATAAAACGAAACCCTACTCGCGCGACACGCAAATGATCGATCTCAGTGCTGCTTCAAGTCATGGTGATGTTGTACGCCAGAAAAAAAACATAGAGTCGATCATCCGCTTGGATACAATCGACCCCTAAAATCTCTCTAATATTTGTCTGTCGAGCTCTAAGATTGGCTCTGCAAAATCTTACTCTGGCATAGAGTCTGTTGGCCCAGCGAAAACATAGTCCACTGCGCCGACCACTACATACGTTGCTGTGTCTGCAAGATCTTTAATGCGCCCCACGAAAGTCACTACTTCATCAAGCGGTCCGCTGACTCCGCTGCGAGGAACGCGAGCAAAAGCTTTTGCAAAGTTGTTTTTCATGGATGCAAAGTAATCGGCTCGTGGTGCATCCATTGATTTTATTGATTCTGCACCATTTCTGTCTTTCGAGAGTCGGATCTTCTTGGCGTCGTTTCGATCGTAGACTTTTAGGTTTTCGTCAATTGTGTAGAAAAAGTTTGAGATGGGTCCTAATGCATTCATAATGTGTTCCTTTTGAGTTGTGTGGCTCTTGATATTCATTCACCGGCATTTTTGGCGCGATTTGAGTGAAAAGTGCGCAATCGTGCCTGAAAAGTGATAACTGATATCTATGGGTATCATTGCTTTTGTTCTTCTTTTGGGCGCTTTGGTCTTTATTCATGAGCTCGGGCATTTTGCAGTTGCAAAATGGTGCGGTGTTCGTGTTCTAACCTTCTCGATCGGCTTTGGGCCACGCTTATTCGGCTTTAAGCGAGGTGATACCGATTATCGCATCTCTGCAATTCCACTCGGTGGATACGTTCGGATGTACGGAGATAATTTTGAAGAGGTGGTGCCAGAAGACCAAAAGCGCTTCTCATTTTTGTTTCAAAGCTATTTTAGAAAATCAGCAATTGCTTTTGCGGGCCCCCTCGCAAATTTTATTTTGCCTTTGTTTATTTTCACACTTCTTTTTGTGGGCCGGCATGAGGTTCAAAAAGCCAAGCTTGGAACAATCTTTCGAGGCAGTCCGGCGGACCAAGCAGGTCTTCAGGTTGGTGATGAGGTAATTGCCATTGACGGTGAGCCCATGGCTACTTTTAATGACTTGCACGAAAAAGTTTCGTCATCACCTAACACAAATCTTACATTTAAGCTTAGGCGTGGTGAAGAAGAGCTTGCGCTTCCGGTCTATGTTGAGGTGGTGCAACCGATTAAAGAGTTTCAACAAGAAAAGGTTACGGGGCGTATCGGTGTCATGCCAGGGCATCTCGCCAGCGAAGCTCAAAGTGTCGATGGCTTGGTTTGTGATTCAAAACTTCGAAAGGTGAATGTTAAAGAACCTATTCAAATGCCCTATCGATGCGAACTCTTACTAAAACAAGTTCAAGAAGAGGGTGGATACAAAGAAGTTGCTGAAACAAAAACAATCATGGAGAAGAGCGTTGCCTCAAAACTTGGTTTAAGCGTGGGTGATATTGTATTGACATTGGATGGTCGTCGCTTGAGTGCTGCAACGGAGCTCACTTCGATGTTGCAAAGTAACATGAACAAAGAGCACACGATGACATGGGTTTCAGAAAAACAAATACGACAGGGTGTTTTTCGAATGGAGAGTCACCCGAAGTGGGGCTTGGAAGAGATTAAGGTGTTGGGCGCGAGTTTTTCATCAAACTTCAAGCCCGGTGAAATGACGACCATCAATGTGGGTTTGGGAGAAGCCGTGCGCGAGTCCTTCTCTGCAACATGGTCTCTCTTAAAACGTATGACAAAAGACATGGTGAAGCTTTTCACTTTTCAAGTGAGCCCAAAACAAATGGGTGGTGCGATTATGATTTATCAAATTGCAGAAGACTCTTTTCGGGCCGGGTGGAAACCTTTTCTCGATCGCATGGCATTGATCTCTGTCTCACTTGGTATCATCAATCTTGTACCTGTCCCTGCGCTCGATGGTGGTCATCTTCTTCTCTTTACGATTGAAGCGATTACACGAAAACCTTTATCGATTCGAACTCGAAAGGTGGCTACGATTATTGGGTTTGTCTTTTTGTTAGGGTTGATGGTTCTCGCATTTACCAACGACCTCATTCGACTTTTTCAATAGAATATAATTTTTCCAAAAGCTGTCGTTGAGAAGCAACACATGAAAGCTACGATCATCGTCGTAGACGACGATCGACCGATGCCAATTCTTCGCCAAAATAGTGATAGTGATCAAGTCACCGATACATTTTTTGGGGGAGAAGATGACACGATCAAATGCAAAAACAACGATAACACGATGGATACGCGCAACATTCACTGGTTCACTTCTCTTGATTGCGATCGCATGTGGGGAAATAGACGACACCAATATTGTCGGGCAACGAAGTGCCTACTCAAATCAACTCCAGCCTGCAGGCAGCGCTCAAGCTGTACAGCACCATTCCGAAGCATCTGCAGCGGAAAACACACACGGAGTCGCGCGTGCTGAAGATGTAGATCGGATTGAGGGAATAACATTTCAAGACTCGCAAAATACAAGCATAAACGATACTTCAGGTTTCAATACTTCGGATAAAATAAGAGCCTTGCTTGAGTACCTTGCTGCACTTCAAGCGAGTGCTGCAGCGAACGCTACAGAAGAAAGTATAGAAGAAGAAAGCGAAGAGACTGTAGACGATGAAACGGATCCAGAAGATGCTTCAGAGGAAGCATCGGGTGTGAGTGTTACTGTGAACGGCAATACAGATTCCACAAATATTAGCGTTGTGGTGGAAGATGACGAAGCCGACACACCAACGGAAACCCCAGCCTCGAACACGAATGAGAATATCCCTGCAGAAGAGCACTTTGAGTTGATACCTGGTTGGTCAAGTGTTGAAAGTGAGGTCCTTGCGCGAGTGAACGAATTGCGAGCGAGTGGAACTTGGTGTCGAGAGCAAGCTGGGGTTCCAATGTCTCCACACGGACCCGTGATTGATGTTTGGCATCCGCCGGTTGCTCCACTTCAAGCGTTCACCCCTCTTCGCCATGTTGCAAAAGCGCATTCTCAAGACATGGCAGAGCGAGACTACTTTGCGCATAACACTCCTGAAGGTGTGACCCCTTTCCAACGCATTCAGAATGCTGGAATCTCATATGAACAAGCAGGCGAAAACCTGAATGCACATTGGCCGTTTATGAGTGTTGACAATGCGATAAACGGTTGGCTCGACTCAACTCAAGGGCATTGCGGCGCAATGATGCACCCTGGTTTCACGCATACGGGAGTTGGTTACCATAGTGATGACGGGGAAAAGCACTACTTCGGCCAACTCTTTGCCAAGAACCCAAGCTTAGACTAAGCGGTAAACGCCAAAATAGAGAAGACTCAGCTATAAATGTTGAGTCTTTTTTTATGAAGAAGTAAAACAACACCAAGACAACTACACTCTGAAACCATTGTTCTCTTCACTTCAATAAATGGTTCCAGTGCAAGTCGAAGTTCACTTCTTATCTTTGAAATGGCAATCCCGAATCTCTTGGGTGCCAGTGACCCCAATATTTCCGAGGATGCGCTTAACGTTGCAGTTTTAAGGTCGGCTTTTTAGACAGTATCGTAACTCTTGTCGCAACGGATACTAACGCTATGCGCCACTGGGATGACTTGTGACGGTTGTCATCGTATCGCCGAGAACAAACTCCTGGGCAGTGGCCTAACACGGCCGAATGATATGGGCTTTGTCCATGTTGACTTTGGTATCGACACTTTTGTGACTGAAGTCACACGTGCGACCAGTGATGTTTTTCTTCCCAAGCGACGCGAAGTACTTCGCGAAACAATCTACTGTGCAGGAAATTCAGCAATGGTTGTTGCCGGGAAGAACTCGACAGGTAGAGATGCGAATGTACCGAAGCGAGGAACGAATGGGTTTCCACGAGGAAGGTTTAAACCTCATGAATCCCAAAACCTTAGTGTTGAGAGTATATCAAGAAAAACCCGCCAAGTCATGGCGGGTTTCTTTGTCGATTGTTTAAGTTGAACTTAGTAACGGTAATGCTCAGGTTTGTATGGGCCTGCAACCGGTACACCGAGATAGTCCGCCTGCTTTTGCGTTAGCGTTGTCAGCTTGGCACCCACTTTTTCCAGATGGAGCCGTGCCACTTTTTCGTCAAGGTGCTTTGGTAGAACATAAACCTTGCCGCTTTCGTAGATCTTTGTTCCATTCTTCGCATCTTCCCAAAGCGCGATTTGTGCCAAGGTTTGATTCGTGAAGGAGTTGCTCATCACAAAGCTTGGGTGACCGGTAGCACAACCAAGGTTAACCAAGCGACCTCGTGCAAGTACGATAATGCGTTTGCCATCCGGGAAGATAAAGTGATCGACTTGAGGTTTGATGTTTTCCTCGGTGATATCTTTATTGTTTTCCAACCACGCCATTTCAATTTCAGAGTCAAAGTGACCGATATTGCAAACGATTGCTTCATCTTTCATTGCGGTCATATGGGCGCCGGTAATAACACTCGCGCAACCTGTCGCAGTACAGAAAATATCACCGATTGAAGCTGCCTCGTCCATGGTTGTGACTTCAAAGCCATCCATCGCAGCTTGAAGAGCGCAGATGGGGTCCACTTCCGTGACCATCACACGTGCTCCAAGACCTCGAGCAGAATAGGCTGTTCCTTTACCGACATCACCAAAGCCACAGACAACAACAACCTTGCCGGCAATCATGACATCCGTAGCGCGTTTCACAGCATCGACAAAAGACTCTCGACAACCGTAAAGGTTATCAAATTTGGATTTCGTCACAGAGTCATTTACATTGATTGCAGGGCACTTGAGTGAACCGTCTTTCATCATGTCGTAAAGACGATGTACCCCAGTGGTTGTTTCTTCTGAAAGACCAAGGATTTTATCCTCACCCTCAAAAAGCTCAGGATGATTTTCATGAATATAGATCGTTAGATCTCCACCATCGTCCAAAATCAAGTTTGGCGCTTTGCCACCTTTGAATGCAAAGATTTGACGTTGAATGCATGCCTCATACTCTTCTTCTGTTTCGCCTTTCCACGCAAAAACCGGTGTCCCAGTTTTCGCAATCGCGGCAGCGGCATGATCTTGTGTTGAGTAGATATTGCATGAAGTCCAAGTGACTTCAGCACCAAGGTCAACGAGAGTCTCGATGAGTACCGCAGTTTGGATCGTCATATGTAGACAACCCGCAATGCGCGCACCTTTCAGTGGTTCTTGACCTTGATACTCTTCGCGTAGTGCCATGAGTCCTGGCATTTCTTTTTCAGCGATCGAGATTTCTTTACGACCGAAATCCGCAAGGTTGATATCTGCAACATGGTAGTTCCAGGTTCCATCGTTAACGTTGTTTTGGTTTTCACTCATCGGTGTGCCTTCGCTCTTTGTTTTTAGGGTATTGGTAAATGTTTCTGGTGTATTGCTTTGGGTTGTTGGGCTTGGGTTCATTCTCATTCCTTTTGTTGACGTTGAGTTTCACACTTTATGTGCGACAAAATAGTTCCATTTGAGGTTGGCATCTTCATCGAAGCCACATTCGGTACTCGGTATTTCTTCACTTGCGATGGATTCAAAACCTTGATGTTTTAACATTCCGAGTATTGCCTTTTCATCAAAGCCCAACCACAGATCACCCTTCGAGCGCATCGATTCATTTTTATGTTCCACATAATCGATAACCATAATCCGCCCACCAGGTTTCAAATATTGATAGACTTGGCGTAGCAACTCTTCTGGCTTGGTGACATGGTGTAGAACCCGACTCAGATATATTAAATCGGCACCGCCATGTTTATGAATTTGCTCTTTAACACTAATATCTGAAAGTTTCAGGTTATACGTTTCTACATTGTCGAGACCCAAATTGAGCATTCGTTGTGAACATCTACGTATTTGATCTGCATTCAGGTCAATAGCGATAACATTTTGATAAAGAGTCGCGAGTATGCGTGTTGCAAGCCCTTCTCCGCATCCGACATCAATAGCCAACTCTGGGCGACCGAGAATTTCTTGGAAGGGTCGAAGATGGGCTCCTAAGAGTGGTAGGTCGACAGGAGATTGGGTGGGAGCTCCATTCTCCTGATCGCGCAACGCTAATGTGGAATGGAGCCTTTCAAAGTGTTGATGAAGTATGCAGAGGCGTCGTCCCTCATTCAGAGCGTCTCGAACGACCACATCGTTTAGAGTTTGTGTCTTCAGGCTGACCCAAGTCGAATTCCCGCGACGCTCACTGTGTAAGAGTCCTCGTTCAAAGAGCTCTTTTGTTCGTTTGCTGGCTTGCGATTGTGAAATCGTCAAAATTGATGCGATTTCACTAATTTGCAGTTCGTGCTCAGAAACCAGTGCGATTAGCGCCAATCGCGTTGGGTCCGAGAGAGTTTTATATAAGGTTGCACGACTCATATGAACAATATATTCCTATTTTCGAATATTGGCAACAATACGTATGTTGGTCCTGTATTTATTCTTTCATCCTTCTACATTAAAGTTCATGAATGCATTTTTACGTACTTTCGTTGTTTTGCTCATCACTCTTATTGGTTTTGGGCTCAAGCCAAGTATGGCAGCGACCTTAGGTTCCGGGGTTGAAACCTATGATGAAAGGTTGCCGACCATTAAGCTGAGCTTAGAAGATCGGGTTGCCCTGAAAAAGGGTGGCCAAATCACAAAGTACTTTCGCATGGGTAAAGATGGTATCGATCGGAAACTATCCATAATGGATGTTCCAGGCTCGACCAAAGAAGTCATGGCGATCATCCGGAATTTCCCTCTTTATACGAAGTATATTCCAGAGGTTAAGGAAGCCGTACCCTATAACGATCGCGGCAATACGGTTGGTTCTCGATTTGCCCTCGCCAAACTTGGATATCAAGCAACGTACCATAACATGCATCATTTCTCTGCCTCCGGTTTAGAAATGACCTTTAAGCTTGATGAGAGTCAAAAGAATGAAATGGACTATGTTGTTGGTTTTTGGAAGTTAGAGCCGCTCGGTGAGAACTCTCAAAAAACCAGGATTACCTACTCCATTACGATGAAAACAAGCACATGGGTTCCAGGTTTTATTCGGAACATGCTTCGTGATAAGGCAGTAAAGAATGGGCCTCAGTGGGTCAAAAAGGCGATTAAAGATCGTCACTCGCCAAAATAGTAATCGTAATGCTATAAATTTTGAGTCAACTTTACACTTTGAGGACAAACTATGTTTTTTCGATTCTCGATTCTTTGCGCAAGTCTACTTTTTTCAATTTCAGCACTCGCTGGCGAGGCTCACCCACATCAAGGGGTGCTCAAGAAATATTCAGGAAAACCAAGCTTACCTAAAATCTCAGAACAAGATGAATTGACCTTGAATTCTGGAAAAGCAGTTCATAAAGTCGTGCGAAAGGTTGCTGGCGGAGATCGCGGCGTTGCAATTCAAGATATCGCAGCCCCGACTAAAACAGTTTGGCGCCATATCACCAATATGAATCGCTACTCGAAAATTATTTCGTCAGCAAAAGAATGTGAGGTTTATGAAAAAGGCAATGGCCACATTAAAGCGCGATTTAAGGTGGGTAAGCTTGGGTTCTACAAAGAATATTTCATTGATCACAAATACGTGCCTTCGAAAAATTACATGACATGGCATTTGGATTACTCAAAAAAGAGCGAGATTGATGATTCCGTTGGTTTTTGGGTCGTGGAACCCCATCCCACTAAAGAAAACTACACTCGACTATACTATTCGGTAACATTTCGTTTGAACGGTGTTCCGGGTTTCATCAAGAACATGATGCAAAAGAAAGGCCTTCGAGAGGCAACCGAATGGGTGAAGCGCGAATCTGAAAAATAAGATAGGGAACCCAGGCATGTGTGTTGGATGAGTCGATAGAGAACTCGATGCTACCCAGACTCTTATAATTGTGGTAGACAGAGGGCGTGAATGACTTTTTAATCCGAGGTTTGGTAATGCTGTTACAACGCGTCGTTGATCTTTTTTTTCGTGGCTTAGACTTTGCAGATCTTGTTAGAGAACGTGTGTTTGGACAAGACGATGTTGATCGTAAATTTGATGACCGAAACATAGAGGCTACAAACCTAAAAGACTCAGTAAGTTCGAACAATTCGAAACCAACATCAACCTCTACTTTTATCGCTGGCGCAAAACCTCTGGGTGTCACAAAAGTGAGCAAAGCGGGGAACCAAGACCAGAAAAATTCAGATATCGTCACGCCCTCGAAGAGTGATGCGATAACAACCAAGAAAGTATCGAAAAAGGCGGCGGTCCAAAAGTCGAAGACGGACCCAGCAGCGCAGAAAAAAAACACGCAGAAAAAATCAAAAACAGCAAAATCGCCAGAGAAAGCTACTGCTGAATCAAAAGGCTCCCCCAAAAAGAAGTCAAAAGCTTCTCGAAAAGGCTCTGTAGATCGCAGTGCACGAGAGTTAAAGAGTGAAACTGCCGAACAACTTGTTCTCTACTGGAAAGGATTGAATCGGGAGCTGAGCTCAACAGACCTTGTATGTGACGGCAAAGCCGGACTTGGGCGAGTTTTATGGGTCTTGGCGCTTGCTGAAGAAGCATTGGGAACAGGTATTACCACAAAAGATATGGCGGTGTGCTTAAATCAACTTGTAGATTTGGATTTATTCCCAACCAATTTGACCCGTACATTACGAGAGCACAGCGAAGATTTTAAGGAAGTGGGCAAAGAGGGCCGATCCAAACTTTTTGCATTGAGTGCAAAAGGCAAAAAAAAGGCTTCAAAGCTTTTCTTGTAGGCCAAACTTGATGTAAACGTAGAAGAAAGGGGGCACCATGCTTACACCTCGCGCGCCACG
This sequence comes from Myxococcota bacterium, assembly GCA_020630615.1. Taxonomy (GTDB): domain Bacteria; phylum Myxococcota; class UBA727; order UBA727; family JAHDBA01; genus JAHDBA01. The sequence continues at coordinate 158,498 of JAHDBA010000002.1, forward strand.
TTATTCGATTTCCTTTCAGATTATCTATGATGATCGAGAGGGTTACATGTCCGGACGAGTTGTCGATATCTCAGAAACTGGAATGTTTATCGAAACGGTGATGCCTTTGAAACCCGGCACACGCGTACGACTATCACCTCTCTTGGATGATTCTCATGATACAGGTATTTTTGAACTTGAGGGTGAAGTCGTTCGGAAGAATGAGTATGATATGGATCGCTACTTTGATCGTACTCCTGGAATGGGAGTGCGTTTTATCAACGTGAGTGAAGAGGACTTAGAGCAAATTAGAGAGCTTCTATCTGTCTCAGGTGTTGAAGGTAAAGCTTAGTTAAAACTGACTACAAACGATTTGAATTGGATGCTATTTCCTTCATGATTCCTAGACTTGGACTCGGGTCAACGGGGATTCCAGAGCGCCTGATTTCATAATGCAAGTGGGGGATGAGTGTTGACCCACTTGATCCTACCTTGCCAATGATTTGTCCTCGAGTAACGCGATCAAAGCGCTCAACATCAATTTCATTCAGATGCGCATAGAGAGTCGTGTAATCGCCTGCATGGCGAATCCAGATGCTTTGACCATAGATTGGTAGCGTTCCCGCAAAGACTACCCATCCGTCCTGAGTGCTGCGAACTCGACTCTTTAAGGGAGCTTTGAAGTCAAGACCCGTATGCAGAGAGGACTCGCCTTGCCAATTGGGATTTTGCTTTCCGAATCGGCTTTGAATCCAACCCATGGTTGGCCAACCCCTTGGAGACCATGGCCCAGCATTTAAATGCATATTCTTCGTGGATGCGATTTTCGACTTCTCTTCACCAAAAAGAAATCCAATTTGATCATGAAGTTTAGGATCAAAGAGGTGTTGAACAAGTTCTTTATTGGCCGCTCTGTGGTCTTGAATCCAGCTTTGGGTTGTCTTCAGTGTGTGAATATCTTGACTCGGTTGTTGTCCACTTTCTTCGTGTTGCGTGTTGCTTCTTGGGTACAAAAGATCGAGCCTCTCTCTCGTTTTCTGTGCAGAACGCACTTTATTGTTGAGGTCGCGAATATTGGTATTGTGCTTTTCTTCAATGAAAAGCGATTGACTTGGCTTCAGCACATTATCATTCGAGGTTGCCCCAACAAAACTTCTAATCTTGAAGACAGAAAACGTAAGTAAAGACAAAATCACTAGGCTCACGAGTAAAAAGAGCCATGGTGAAATGGTCCATGACCTTAGCGTTGCATTTCGGTCGGATTTAAATCCAATTTGTATGCGATTGGAATTGTGCGTCATAGAATTTCTATACGTCCAGCTTCAGAAAGTTGAGTCATCGACCCCTTGATAATGCAAACATTAAATGCAGGAAACCCATTGTTCCAATTGAACCAGCATTTAGCCTTTAATCTTCTAGAAAACCTGCATTGTAGGCTGCGCCACCTGCTACCGGATCAACGTCATCGGAACCATCTAAAAACTCAGGAGCACTTTCGTCGCCAACATAGGAAAGAACAACAGTAATATTGTCCTCACCACCTCTGGCATTGGCGAGATCAATAAGGCGTGAGGGGAGTTCATGAAGAAAATTGCCGGTCATAATCGAATGGATCTCTTGATCGTTCAAATGACCCGTCAGGCCATCCGAGCACAACAGGAAGAGATCGTGTGGCTGCGTCTCGACCGCGATCATATCAATCTCAACATTGGGATCAAAGCCCACTGAGCGCGTGATGATATTCTTGAAACGACTTTGCTCTGCTTGCTCCTGAGAGATCATCCCTGCTTTCAGTTGTTCGTTGACTAAAGAATGGTCCTCTGAAAGTTGTAAGATCCGTTCATCTCGAACGAGATAGCATCGGCTATCACCCACATGTGCAATGAAGCCCATTTTATGCGTCAAGAGCATTGCCGTGGTTGTAGTTCCCATACTTTGCTGATGTGGATTCTCTTGTCCGTACTCATAAACCACGGAGCAGGCACGTTTCATGGCAGAGTTCAATACTTGAGCTGCAGGGTTTCCATCGATTGGACCTTCATAGCGCATCGCTTCATCGAGCACCTCGGTATTCGCACTAATCGATTGCTGAATCGCATGAACCGCTAGCCCTGACGCAACTTCTCCACACGCATGACCACCCATGCCATCGGCAACAACAAAGACTTTGTGTTCAGGCATAATGAGGAAACTGTCTTCATTATGCTCGCGTTTCATACCAACGTCACTTGCGCCCCATGATAAAACCTTCACAACGAACCTCAAGAAAAAGTAACCTTCCTAGATTAGCCTTCATCCCACAAAAAGGCCAAGTCTTTGTCCGTCGGCATTCATATTTTCCAAGTGAACTCCTAAGAAGCCCTGTTGGCGGTCGAATGAGCTGTGTTAGACATCCCTATGCTTCATTCGTTACAACCCGTCGAGCTCAAGAGAATTGTTGAAAGTCACTTGGGGCATCTGCGTTATATTGATCGTGAGACATTGTTGCCTCATATCACTCATGATTCTCAAGGGATTCAACCCTTAAAGTGCTGCAAATCGTATTCATACTTAAAAAAGCAAGGGTATTCGCGCGAAACTTTTGAAAGTGAGCTTGAAGCTATTTTATCCATGAGTCGCTTTCGCACCTCAATTGATTCGAAAGCATCCGTTGAACTTCTTGAACTGATGATCTTGACACGCGCAACCGACAACATGTTGAAACATCTTTTTATGAGTGCCGAGATGCAATACAAAGGTCGCGGTGTTCAAGGGAAAGGTTTTCGCTCTTTGGGACAAGAAGCGATAGCTGGCGCGAGCCTTGCCATGCGATACGGTCCAAATTTTGGAAGTCAACAAGGTTGGACGGGTGATGTGATTGGGCCACTCATTCGCGATTTGGCATTGATGTTGGCATTTACCGATGATGTGCGGCTTGCGTTGAACGCCCAAGTTGGAAAAGACGCCGCACCCATGTTCGGACGCGATCTTCATTACGGTGACTATGAACGAGGGGTTTTACCGGCTGCTGCTCCACTCTCAATTGCAACGACGACTCTTGTCGGTACAGCCTTTGCTTTTAAGCTTAAGAATCAGGCTCGCGTTGCATTCTCGATGATTGGCGAGGGCGGATCGAGTTTGGGTGAATGGCATGAAGCCATCAATTGTGCGGGTGTCCACAATCTGCCAATCGTTTTTTGCATTCAAAACAATCAAACAGCACTTTCAACTCCACGCAATGGACAGTCTCGTGTGCGTTCGTTCCGAGAGAAAGCGGTTGGGTATGGATTGCCTGGCGTTTGTGTAGATGGTAACGACCCGACCTGGGTTGGGGCAGCATTTCATTGGGCTGCACAGAGGGCGCGGTCAGGCCAAGGCCCTAGCGTTATTGAGCTTGAAACCATGCGCATGTGTGGTCACGCGCATCATGATGACATGCTCTATCTTGGTGAGGAACCCAAAATTGGATTTGAACTTCCTGTGGCCAGTAAAAGTGGGTATGCGAATACAGAGCTTTACCAACAATGGCGAACTCAAGATCCGATTATCCGTTTCGCCAATCGTTTGATGGAATCCGGAACTCTGCGCGAATCTGATATTGAAGTGATGAAAAATCGTTCTCAAGCCCGGTGCGAAGATGCAAAGAATGAAATTGCTAGGCTTCAATGGCCTAAAGAATCGAGTGTTTGTCATAACGTGACATCGCATCAGAACGTTGCTAAACGCGTCCTTGAACTGCCAGAAAGTTCCTCACAAGGGCTTATCAATCCATCACTTTCGAGAACAATTGAAGTGGCCCCTGACTTTGACCGATCGGGAACGACGTATTTGGATGCAATTGCGGAGGGCCTCGATCGTGTACTAAAATCTCACGAAAATGCCTTTATTATGGGTGAAGACTGCGGTGCCCCTTACGGCAATGCATTCCTTCTTTTGCGTTCGTTGCTCAAAGAACATGGCGATAAAATCTACAACATGCCTATCGCAGAAGGAGGCATCCTCGGCACATTAATCGGTGCGGCACTTGAGGGTTGTTGTGCGATTGGTGAAATGCAATTCAATGATTTTGTCGCATCTGGATTCAATCAGTTGGTCAACAATGCTGCTAAACTTCGTTATCGCACGGGCTTGAGTGCGCCATGTGTGGTTCGGATGCCCTGGGGCGGGCTGAGACGTGCGGGGCCTTATCATTCGCAGGATACTTCACCTTGGTTTTACCGTACGCCGGGTTTGGTTATCGTCGCACCATCGACACCCTATGATGCTTGGCATCTGATCCAAGATGCTGCAGACTGCGATGACCCTGTATTGTACTATGAACATATTGCGCTTTACCGAAAGCCTAGCATTAAACAAAGCAAACCATGGTCGCGCAATGAATCAATGATTGGTAAAGCCGCCTTGCGTCGTGTCGGTGAAGATCTCGTTATTATTTCATACGGCGCCTTTGTCCATCGAGCGATCGAAGTTGCAGATGCGCTTTCAACTGAGGGTTATGAGTGCGCAGTCTTGGATCTTCGGTCCTTATCGCCTTTGGATTGGGATGCAATTGATGCGCAAGTCATTCATAATTCCAAAGTGTTACTGGTTGGCGAAGATACCAAAAAAGGATCGATATTAGAGTCGATAGGATCCGAAATTTCTGAGCGCCATTACTTTAACCTCGACGCTCCTGTGAAGGTACTCGGTTCTTTGGACACGCCCGTTCCTTATGCCCCCTCACTTGAGGATGCCTTTTTAACTTCCGTTGAAGAAATACGTCAGTGTGCACGCAATCTATTGAGGTGGTAAAAAATGCTGACACAAAAAGCATTGCTCGAATCAAAAGCAGAACGAATCGCGCCTTTAAAGGTGCTTAATCGTGAGAGGAATAACGAGGCCTCTCGCGAAGAGCTTTTGGTGAATGAGATCTATCGCTCGCTTCAAGGTGAAGGAACACACAGCGGATTAGCGTGTTGGTTTGTCCGATTAACGGGATGCCATCTTCGTTGTCGCTACTGTGATAGTGAGCACTCTTTTTACAAGGGCCAAATTGTTAACATTCAAGATATTCTAAAAAGGTTGGACCTTGCAAAAGCCCGCTATGTGCAGCTGACGGGTGGTGAACCTTTACTTCAAAAGAGTGTTTTTCGATTGATGACAGAGCTGTCCAACGAAGGTTTTCAAGTGCTGCTTGAAACCTCGGGCACGGTTTCAACGGCACGCGTCGACCCTCGTGTCATATCAATCATTGATTTGAAGACCCCTTCATCCGGTGAATCGTCCCGCAATCATTTTGAAAACTATCGCCGTTTGCGAACCCATGATGAAATCAAGGCGGTAATTGAGACGCGAGAAGATTTTGATTACACTTTGAATGTAGTTAGGACCCAGCAAATTAAGCCTTCACAGGTCCTTATTTCTCCTTCCTATGGTCGCATTGAATTACCACGATTGGCGGAGTGGATCCTTGAATCCTCATTACCGCTTCGACTGCAGACGCAACTTCACAAAACGATTTGGGGTGAGAAGCAAGGGGTTTGAGGTGGTCGCTTATTCTTTTGTACGATCTACCTAACATTATCAAGAAGAAAACCTGTGAAATGCCATGTCATAATCCCTGCATAGACACCGAATGCCAGAAGAAGACCACCTACAGCAAGATACGAACGACAAAATCGAAGAAGCAAAGCCAAGCCTACAACAATAAGAAGCCCTTTGCCTGCAAGAAAAAGCCATGGTGATTCTTGAATCAATGCATCCATGATGGGGTTGGCTTCTTTCGCCATTCCTTTCGAAATCCAAAAGAGTGTTAGCAATGCGTCTGCGATATTCATCACAGCAACTAGAAGTGTCATAAGGATAGCACTACGCGTCACGTGGGCCTGTTCACTACGAGAGAATCGCCCGGGTCCAGTGGGGCCATCCCAGCTGTGATCATTGTTTTTACGCTTCCAGATCATAAGTCATTCTATCTCTGAGGCGTACCACGAGTGAAGTGTATCATTTTGGTGAATTACTTTGAGGCACTTGAACTGGCAGTGCTCTTCTTATTAAGCTTGAAGGGTGTTTTCACTCAATCCCAGTATACAGATGCATGAAGTTGGTCGTGGCGATACCCTATATCAAATTGCACGTGAAAAGTTGTGCCTTGAAGATGGCGAGACCAATGCTGAGTTGGGTCTCTTTGTTCGTGCAACAGCAAAGTTAAACGGTATCAAAGCGGACGCTCTTTTGAATCCTGGTGATGCCATAATGTTGCCACCGGTGGAAATTACAGTGAGTCCAGGTCAAGTGGATATGGACACCCTCTTCGATATCTATGGGCTTAGCGATTATATTGTTGCTCCGGATTTGACGGTGGTGGATGATGTCAAGAAGGACACGAACCCCCTTCCGCAACTATTGGAATACTCTTTCGTGGAGGACAACGCTAAAAGTGTTGACGTTGTCGACGAGTTCGAGGTTCACGGGCAAAGTTTTGACGCTGTTCAAGAGATCAAGAAATTGAAAAGCGAGTTTCAATCAAAAACCACGTCGCAACAAAGCAGTCTACAGGCTTTTTTAAGTCTTATGGGATATCCGTGCAGTATCGATGGAGATTATGGACCCAACACAGAGGCGGCGTTGATCGATCTTTGTCGTGATTACCAACTGAATCTTTCAAGTTTAGAGACACTCTATTTTGATATTGGTGCATTGGCGTCGGTTGAGCTGAGTGAAGAGCTGAATGTCTTTGGTCGGGAGCAGTTTGCTCAGAATGGCCCAGAAGGTGACTATATGTATGCAAACAAACGCCATACATTGAGGCGTAGTGGGTGCTTGCTAACAGCTTTGGCAAACGGCTTGACCAATGAAGAAAGAGCAGAGGCAATGCAAGAAATAGGGGCCAATGATTTCTCCCTGAAAAACTTCGATCGCTACCTCAAAACAAAAACAAAAGCCTTTGAAGGGACGAACCTCAACATTCAGACTTTTGCCCAATCTCTCGGCTTTGTTTACGATGATGACTTACGTTGGTCGGGGATGCGCGGTCACAAGTGGGTTGCTGAAACTCTTCATGCGATCCAAAGAGGAGACCTTGTTCTAGCTCAGGTGTCTGATGGCCAGGGAAGCCATCACTTCGTTCGTGTCACCGGACTTTCAATGGACGACGAGGGGGAACTGGGAATTGAGTTTGAAGACCCAGTATCTCAAGACAGGCAAAATCCGACACTTTCGACATTCAAAATTGATGCACGAGGACGCGCCATCGCTCCCAAAGAAAGCACCGGGCAAAAACTTCGTTACCGCGCCTTAAACTTCAGGTTTTTGCGTCGCGATTAAAACCCATAAAGGCATAAAGCCATAAGCTTCCCATTAAAAAAAACGTGAAGAGAAAGCAATGGTCTTGAAAGCTTTGCCTGAAAGCAGCACCTTGTGTGTGAGACCTGATACGAATCGGTCTGTGAAGAGGTCGAATGTCCAATACTCGATTAGTGATTGTGGGTGGTTTTGATCCCTCTGCGGGAGCTGGGGTGCTGAGCGACTATACCTTCGCAAAAGTGTGGACTGAAAATATTGAATCGATTCTAACATGCACCACGCTTCAACGTGCAAACTCATTTCAATCGCTTCGCGCGCTACCGACAGATGATTTTCAAGCATCATTGAATTGGGTTGAATGGGAACACACGCAAGTATTGAAGACTGGGGCTATGGGCTCGTTTGAAAACCTTGAAGCATTGTGTGAGAAACTTCGAAGTCTTGGAGCTATCGCACCAAGGTGGTGGATCCTTGATCCGGTCCGCTTGGCAACGAGCGGTGGGATTTTAATGCATGACTCCGCAGCGTCGAAACCCAATTATTGGAAGTATTTGGCTTCCATCTTTGCCGATCTGAACACAACACATATTGTTCTCACACCAAACCGTAGTGAAGGATTAGAAATGATGAAGTCCTTCAACCTGAGTCGATCGGACATGCGTCAAGCGTCTCTTGAGAGATGGTCTGAACTCGCGCTTCAATGCATCAAGGCGTTGAATCTGAAGGGACTTCTGATTAAGTCTTTTCGCGTCTCGGACGAAAGCATCGAAGATCTCTGGGTTGATCCAAAGGGAGAATACCGAAGCTACTCGCAAACTCGACGCCAGGTTGATGCCCATGGGACAGGATGTGCATATGCAAGTTCAATCGCTGGGGCATTAACCTCAAAATTAGCCATTGAAGACTCGATTGAGCAGGCCCATCGTATGATGCAAAAAGCTTTGAAGGAGAGCGAAAGCTCAACTCACAAGGGACGGGTGAATTTACAACAACCGAGTCCAACTCTTCGAAATCGTATCAATACTAAAGCTGGGTGGTCAGAAGATGGTGGATGAACACGGTCAATGGTCTCAAAGGGACCTAACGTACATGTCACGTGCTCTTGAACTGGCTGACCATGCCGCTTCACTTGGGGATGTTCCTGTCGGTGCCGTCATCGTTCTGGATGATCAAATTATCGGTGAAGGGTGGAATACACGGGAAAACCAAAGGCGCCCAACAGGCCACGCAGAGATCATGGCGATTGAGTCTGCAGCCTTGCATCTTGCAGCATGGCGACTTCTCGACACCACGATGTATGTCACCTTGGAACCGTGTTTTATGTGTGCGGGTGCCATTGTGAACTCGCGCATCACTCGAGTCGTGTGTGCTGCTCTAGACCCAAAAGCTGGTGCAATGGTCTCGAAGGGGCATGTGGGCACCACACCCGATTTGAATCACCAAGTCGCTCTCTCAACAGGTTGCCTTGCCGAGCAAAGCTCGAGGCGCTTGAAGGATTTTTTCAAAGCCCGGCGCGCAGAGATTAAAAAGTCAAAAGCTCTTTCGTAATCGATTCGACTTCACCTTCAAGTTCGGTGTCGACAACACGATCAGTCGCGCGTTGACATAGCTCGGTACAAAGATCTTTTTGCATTAGATTCCTTGCCATAGAAGCGCCTTGAAGGAGCAAATGAACCGGTGTCGCAAAATCTAACATTTCACGTAAGGTGCGGGCTGCATTCGCCGGTTCTTGTCGTTGTGTATAAAGATCGACGAGAGAGAAGCGAGTCGCCATATCCATAGGCGTCATGTCCAAGAGCTTGGAAAGAGCGTCTCGTGTTTCGTCGGAGTATCCGCTATTACGGTAGGATGCATGGGCTCGAAGGCTCAAGAATTCAATCCATTCTTGACTCAAAAGTTTATGACTTTCGTTCGAAAAAGATTCAAGCTCTTCGATTTTTCCATTGGCAAAGTCCATTTCATATTTGAGAATCTGAAGACTGCTTTGATGCTCTTCTTCGACTTCGTCTTCAAGCGTAGACAAAAGGATTTCCGCCAAGTCATGTTGGCCAAGTCGAATCATCAGTGCACATCGATCACGAACAACTTGAAAAGAGTTTGGATACCTTTCGACAAGAGCTTCCAAATGCGTGAGAGCATCGCCATAATGTTGGAGTTCAATAAGAAGCATGACAAGGGCACGCCCCAACGGATAGTTGTTGGGCGCCAAAACACTTGCCATCTCAAAGAATGTGCCGGCCCGTGCATGGTCATTTTGGGACAGTGTGATTCGGCCGAGCAAAACCCTCGCGTACGCATGATCGGGGTTTGCAACACAGAGTGAAGTTAAAAGATCAGAGGCGTCTCCGTATTCTCCTTTGGCCCATGCAAATGCGGCTCGAGGAAAGCTTCTATCGTTTTTCCCGCTCAATTCCTTGTTGAGAGCAAGCTCAAGTTTTCGAACCAAAACAGCGTCGTCCTGCCCAATTAGTAAAACCAAGACGAGGTTCTCAATAAGAAGCGAGATGTTGTGCTTTTCATGGGGAGCGAGAGCATCATGCGTCGATTCATCGACGCTCATGCCAAACACATCCGCCGCAAGTGTGATAAGCGAAACGTCGGAGCCGTGAACCTCGTGCGCCAAATGTTGGGACAAAGCAAGCAGGACGTCCCGGATACTGTCAGGCTCTTCGAATAAACGAATGCTAATTTTAATTAGGTTGTTGACCATCGAAGAAGCAAGGTCGCTGAAGCCTGAGATAAAGTTCTTGTCTTGGGCTTGCTCTTTGAGTTTCGTGGGTTCTCCGCGCCCAAATACGGCGCACAACCTTTGAGTGAAGAGCGCACCATCTTCAAGCGACTCTTCAGGGTCTTCCAGGGCTTCACTTCGCTGAACTCTGGCTGTGAAACTTCCTTTAATTGAGTCAAAGACCTCAAAAGATGCCCTTGGTTTTTCATGGCCTTGACTCAAGGCCGTCAGGGTTGTTTCAGTCGGTAACCCAAAAACACGATATCGGGACGATGTAGAAAGTTCATGCATCAGATAAAGACTATGTCTTCCTAGGGTGAATATCGACTTCTTGACCCATTTATTCTCGAGTTGCTTGAACTTTTGCGAGTGCTTCCAGAACCCCAAGACTTGATGGGTTGTCGCAAACAAATTTCGGTAGAGAATCCAGCTGCTGCAGGCGATCGTTCGAGCGAACCACGTTGGCCACTCCAACACTTTTTGGCAAAAGTTTGAATGCAGATGCATCGTTTGCAGAATCTCCCAAATAAAGAATCTCTTTCGCCTTAAATTTCTTGAAAAAGAGTTCTTCGATTGCGGCACCCTTTGTGTGTGAGCCGATCCATAGATGAAAATGAATACTCGAATAGGTAAAGTTGAGACCCAAAGCCTTGGCCTCGTTTTCAATCGTGCAAAGTTCTTCGCGTGACTGAAGCGAACTTATCTCGTATGCGCGATCGTATATTCGTCCGCAATTATCAAGTGATTCCACGATATGACTTTTCGTTCTAAAGATCTCTTCGAGTGCTTTGTCACGTTCTTTAAAGGCGTGCGAGCGTTCACTACGGTCCGGAATACTATGCCAAACATCAATAGACTCATCTCTTTTTAATAATGCTGCGGCTCCATTCTCAGCAATCGCAAAGTCGAGGTTGAACCATTCCAAGAGTACCTGTGCCCATGCGAAAGGCCTGCCGGTCACAATGCCTTGAAAGAGTCCCAACTCTCGTGCGCGCTCAAAGCACTCCAATGTTGTCGCCTGAAAGCGTCCATTTTGAGTCAATGTTTCGTCAACGTCACACGCGATCATTTGAATGGATGTCAAATCCGCTTGTTCAAGGGCTTGCATGCGAACCTCGAGATAGGCCAAATGTTTTGAGTTCTTCGGGCGAGCCTAGAGATTGGGTCACCAATGTCTTTGTTAAAGAGGGGCGAAGGTAGAAACCAGCGCTTTGCACACTCTGAGCGTTTCCATTTGCGAGTACGATCTCAACTTGGTCGCTGGCCTTACGGCCTTTCGGGCGAACTTGAAGCCAAGTTCCTCGTGTTGCTGAAAGCGCATCTCGGACACCGTGGTAAAGCGCATTGATGTGTGACTCCCAATCTTCACGCAAGATACTTTCTTGCTCAGGGGTTGGGCACCACAAGAAGGGGTAACCAATACGATCTTTGAGGCTGGGGGAAGATTCTTTTCGGAGTACAGGGACCCAAAGAATTCTCTTCATTTTCGACCAGGCTCTCGACTCAACCCATTGATAGCTACCAAAATCAACTTGTGGAACACGGCAAATGTAGGTGCTTTCAAAAATCAGACCATCTTCTCGAATTGGAATCGATTTAACTTCGACCCCAAGATGTAAAAAATCTGGGCCACTCTGGCTGGGGTTATCAATTCGCAATGCCTTTTCAATCACTTCACCTTGCCAGCCTTTGTGTTTTGGTTGGTAACTCAAATGTTGTGATTGGCTGTGTTGCGCATCGATCAAACATTCAATATTTTCGCCTGCGATTTGATCAGCGATCATGAACAACTCTTGGATATTTGTCGGTGTTTTTTGAGAGCCTGTATTGCGAACGCCAAGACTCAACTGACTTAAGTCCTTAACTTTCTTCGATTGTAACTCTTGGTTGAGGGGCATCTTGACGTCCTAACTCTATATTCTAAATTCGAGGGCGCTTTCGGCGTACATGTGTCGCTATCAATAGGTTGGAGGTAATCATCATGACAGAATCGGTAATCGAAATCCATGACCTGCATAAACGTTATCAGTCTACGCAGGCTTTGAAAGGAATATCATTGGAAGTCCCTCGTGGACAAGTTTTAGGTTTCTTAGGGCCAAATGGTGCTGGCAAATCGACAACAATGAAGATTTTGACGGGCTATATCGCACAGAGCTCCGGTTCGGCCAAAGTTTGTGGTATCGAAGTTGCTGACGATCGCGTCGCTGCACGCTCAAAGATTGGATACCTTTCGGAGTCAAACCCTCTCTATGATGACATGATGGTTGCAGAATATCTCAGTTATTGCGCCAATGTCCGTGGTTTCACCGGGCACGATGCAGATGAAAAGTTAAAGAGTGCCGCTTCTCGTTGTGGCATCGCATCCCGCTTGGGGCATGATATCCGTTCGCTTTCAAAAGGTCTTCGACAGCGGGTCGGTCTTGCTCAAGCAATCTTGGGGGACCCGGAACTGCTCATCTTGGATGAACCCACAACGGGTCTTGACCCCAACCAAGTTATCGAAATACGCAATCTGATTATGGAGCTCGGCCAAGAGAAAACAGTATTGATGAGCACCCATATCATGCCTGAAGTACAAGCAACGTGTTCTCGTGTCGTGATTATCGCAGAAGGTCAGATTGTTGCCGATGCCGCACCTGACAAGTTACTTCACGAAGGGTCAACAATCGATTTGGAAGTGATTTCATCTGCAGAAGCCAACTCAAAAACGAAACTTACCACTGCAATACAAAAGTTGAGTGGGATTGTTGGGGTTCAAGAGCGCCAAGTGGCTGCCGATCAAAGTTGGGCATTCAAAATTGATGTAGAAGGTGGTGACCCTCGGCGTGAGCTGGCGCACCTTCTTATGGAACATCGCTTCCCGGTCCTTAAACTCGAGCAAGAATCAATTTCTCTAGAAGAGACCTTTAGAAAACTCACAATGACCGACATGTCGAATATTGAGAATCTTGAGGTGAACGCGGGTGAAAGGAATCAGGACGCGAACACACAAAAAGCAAACGAGGTGAATGCATGAGTACGATTCGAAGTCTCTATTCAAAAGAGATTAAAGCCTATTTTAACTCCCCTGTGGCCTACGTTGTCTTAGGCGTCTTTCTTCTTGCTGCAGGCTCACTCTACTATTTTGTTCTCTCGGGTGGGGTTTTTGCAACAGAACGCGCTTCAATGCGAGGTCTTTTCGCCTTCTTGCCGTGGCTCTTCATGGTTCTTGCGCCCGCGTTAACCATGCGTCTCTTTGCTGAAGAAAAGAAAACCGGAACAATTGAATCGTTAATGACTTTACCCCTAACCGAGCGGCAAGTTGTTATCGCAAAATTCTTGGCATCATGGACAGTTGCGGGTTTGGGTATTCTCTTGACGATCCCTTTCGCAATCTCACTGTCTTTTATGGTCCCCGCTGAAGTGTCGATTGATTACGGCCCGGTACTGGGCTCATACTTTGGCGCGATTCTGCTCTCTGGCGTTTTCTGTGCGCTTGGACTTTTGTGTAGTGCAATAACACGGGACCAAATGGTGAGCTTTATAGTTGCCTTGGCTTTATGTTTTGTCTTCATTATCGCGGACGCTCTGTCACAGCTCGTAGAGGGCCCTTTGGGTGAAGTCGTTCAATACCTCTCGGTCACACATCATTTTCAAGGCATCTCACGGGGGGTCATCGATACACGAAACCTACTCTATTACGTTACCGTTATTGGGCTCGCTCTCTATCTAACGATTCGCTTTTTGGTGCGTGAGCGTGAAGACATGCACCGTAACGCAAGTTTAAGCGCACATGCGATGTCGGGTCTGGATAGCTTTCTGTTAATTGCCAGTGCCGTGGGTTCAATCGCATTGGTCAATTTGTTGGCGACCGATTTCTTTGTCCGCTTTGATATGACGAAGTCGGGTGCCTATACCCTCTCAAGTGCAACACGAACCACGCTTGAAGGCCTGGAAGACCCCGTTACGGTACGGGCTTATTTCTCGAAAGACTTACCGCCTCAACTCGCAAACGTCCGTCAATATACGAAAGATATGCTTGAGGAATATCGTAATGTGTCCGGCGGCAATTTCCGTTTTGAGTTCCTCGATCCACAAGCGGAAGAAAGCGATGAAGATCGTGCCACCAAACGTGAAGTGAAACGTGACATATTTGGTCGTAGCATGCGAGAGCAGACCTCCGTTGAGCGCGAGTTACAAGCACTTGGTATTCAGGCGGTGGAGCTACAAGTTCTGGAAGACGATGCTGCGAAACAACAACGAGCCTACATGGGTCTTGCCTTTCAGTATCACGACAACAAAGAAGCGATTCCTTTTGTGCAGAGCAGTGAGACCCTTGAATACGACATGACCTCCCTTCTGAGAAAACTTGTGCGACCGAGTGTACCAGTGGTTGGTGTACTACAAGGCGAAGCCTTCCCCAAAATTGATGAATCGCTCACAATGTTGAAACGTGTGGTTGAGCAAAACTACGAGTTACGAGCAATCGATGTTGATGCTGAAGACTTTGCGATGCCGACAGATTTGGATGCCTTGGTTGTCGTGGGGCCTAAATCGACGCTCCCCGAATCGCTATTGAAAGAGATCGATGCCTTAGTGTCCTCAGGAACCAATGCCGCTCTGTTAATCAGTAGCGTTGATGCCAACCTGCGGGAGTTCAATCCGACCCAAGTGAGAAGTGGTCTTGAGACCTTGGCTGCCCATTATGGCGTTGAAGTTGGGCAGGAACTTGTTGCAGACGTAGAGTCCACACAGTTAACAATGCAGGTCCCCTCAAAACTTGGCCGAATGATGCGACAAGTTCCCTATCCTATGATTCCAGAACTCAAAAATCTTGTGGGCGAAAGCATTTTGACCCGAGGCGTACAAGGTTTGGTGATACCTTTCAGCACCGAGCTTAAACTCAAGGAAGGTGTGCAAGGGGAGGCACTCATCCAATCCAGTGCACAAAGTTGGTTGGAGAGCTTCAGCCCACAAAACCTCGCCCCGCAGCGCCAGTATACGAAAGATGAGGTGAACTTTGACGGGCCACACACGATGGCGGTGACCCTCGAAGGACCCTTGAGTTCAAAGTTTGAGGGTACGAATTCAGAGAGTCCTGAAACACGCCTCTTAATCTCTGGATCGGGTTCATGGTTGAGCGATGATTTTATGAGCAATGGCAATGCTTTAATGGCGATGAATATGATTGATTGGTTGGTCCTGGATTCAGACTTGATTGCGGTTCGGGCTAAAACATCCATGGAACAACCGATTGATCGAGAACTATCGAAGTCAACACGTACAATGATCAAATATGGCAATGTCGTGGGAGCACCCTTACTTCTCGTTCTCTATGGTTTAACGCGACGCGCACGACGACAATCTGAACGTGCACGTTGGTCTAAGGAGGTGTCAGCATGAGTTCATCCAGACGGGTAGGTCCACTACGAGTTGAAACTTTAGTTTCGGTCTCTCTTTTCTTTGTGCTCGCAGCACTTTATCTTTTCACGCGGCCCGACCGTGTATCTTCTGGGATGCAGGCCATGCAATTACAGACCTTTGAGCCATCCGAAGTTCAAAAGATTCGGATAAGCGGCACCCAGAATTTTACATTGGTGAACAAGGGTGAAACTTGGATGATCGCAAAAGGCGATGAGAATGAAGGGCTGGTACCCGCAGACTCCAACGCAGTTGCTTTCGCACTACGCGAGCTCTCGGGTTTGCGTAGCGAAACGGTGGTCACGGTGCGTGAAGACAAATATGAATCCTATGAAGTTAGCGAGGACAAAGGGCTCCATATTACCCTTGAGGGTTTGCAAGGAACGCTACTCGAAGGTACAATTGGTTCCAACGCCAAAAGCAAAGGTTTCTATTTTAAGAAGAAAGGAGAAAAGGAAGTTTTCATCACGGAAGGACAAGCGCGCACTGCGCTTTCGAAAAACTTTCTCAATTGGCGTCGTAAGACACTCACAACTTTTGCGGGTGAACATGTTGATAGTATTCAGGTTGTCAATGCCGATCAGACGAGCCAGCGATTCCTTCAATCCGAGGGCACCTGGTCGACACGTCTGAGCGATAGCTTGGCAGGCCAAGGCTACCAACTTGACGCAAAGCGAGTTCGCGAGTTTGCCACGGCAATTACCAATCTACGTGCGAAAGACTTTATTGAGGATTGGGATGTCAATGCAAGTGGAACCACTCTACTTCGAAGTTTTGAACTCAAGTCAAAAGACGACACACAAAGCTTCAAGCTCTACCAAGTTAAGGGGAGTGAGGCGGCTGAAGAGGTATCGTATTACGCTACAAACTCAACGGACGCCTTGGTTTACACGATACCGGAATATTCGGCGAAGAAACTCATGAAGAACACAGATGCACTTTGTGACCATCACCTTGTGCCGAAAACAAAAATCGCCAAGATTCGTCTTCAGGGGCCCGAGCTGAACTTTGCTATGCAATTGAATAATGACGTCTGGGCCCTAAACGATGGAATATTGATGCCTGAAGCCACGATCTTTGATGGCGCGCGTGCAAAGAGTTTTGCCCGAGAGCTTGAAAAGCTTGAAGCTAAGAAAATTTTGACGGCGCCTATCGAAATGGGTGCTTCAAGAATCACCTTGATTATCGAAGACGAGTCGGGCACCTCACAGACGATTCAGCTGGCCACGCAAGAACTTGAGCGCGAAGAAGGTGGTAACGTCATGCTCGCAAGGCATGAAGGCGGTCTTTCTTATGAAGTTCCTGTGTTTCAGGCGCGTAAGCTTTTGAGCCCCTTTGATGAAGTGAAGGAAGTGCCACCACCCCGTGGAGGCATGCCGGGCATGAATGGAATGCCCGGCATGGGTGGAGGCATGGAAAACCTACCACCGGAACTACAACAACAATTGATGCAAGCCTTGCAACAACAAGGAATGCGATAATCGCGTGCGCGAGAAGCAACACACCATTCGCTTTCATGTACGCCTTTTACGGGCGTGCATTTTTTTTTATCAGCGTGTCATAAGCCCACTTTTTCCACCCACGTGTCGCTTTCAGCCCACATGCTCAAGTTATGCCCTTGAGGCATTAGAGGAACATGGCGCCCTACGGGGGAGCTGGCTTTCATTGTGTCGCATGATGCGTTGTCACCCATGGGGGGGCTCAGGTTATGACCCAGTACCGCATGCTTGTCATGCGCAGAGTTTCAATGCAAAAAAACAAGACGCAAGTGCTTTGGAGGAAGAAGTGGGAGAAGACTCAATCACGTCATGTTAATCGAGTCGCGTTAAGACAAACCAAATCGCAAACGCAATTGCAGCGAGTAAGACAATTCCAATTCCAAGCCAAATGATATCCCCCAGAGCAATCTTACGAGGCGATTTATCTTTTGGCTTCTTTGTTTTATCGGGCGCTATGTTTTCTTTCGCCTTGGCATTCTGCCGATTTTCATCGGCGATATTTTGGTCCGGAGCCAGGTTTGTCCCTGCGCTTTCTCCTTCTTCTCCCCTCTCGCCTTTTTGTTGTTCTTCAAGACGGTCAGGGTTGGCTGTTGCACTTGGCTCAAGATCATCGGGGGAGAGCTCATCATGTTCTTCTGCCCCATCCAGACGATCTGGAGAGAGCAAAGGGTCCTCGGGGTCAAGACTCGGAGCAACCTCTGGCGCAACCTGCGTTGCAAGCTCTGGGATATCATCGAGACGCCCCAAGAACTTAGCACTCGGGTCGATGTAGGTCAGTCGCAAAGCGCCCAGGAGTATTTCATCACCATCGCGTAAAAGAGTTGGGGTCTTCACCTTTTGTTGATTGAGTACGACACCGTTTTTCGACTGGTTGTCACGAATGGTGATTTCTGTCCAATCACGCTTAATGAGTGCATGGTGTCGTGAGATATTGGGATCGTTGATATGAAAATCACAATCCACATGGCGCCCAATCAAAACTTCATTGAGATCGGGTGGCAGCCGATAGTGTTTACCTTGATCGGGCCCGTTCATCACACGAAGGTAAGGAAGGTCCTCCGCAAGACTTGAGCCCAAAACACGTGAGACCAATTCATCCCCACTGGAGGACTCCTTAACTTCGTCAGCGGCAAGGGCTTCACATTTAAAGTTGATCTTAAAATGAATGAGGTCAATCTCATCCCCATGTCTCAAGCGTTTATCGATACCAGCCCCAAGCAGACGACCGTTGAGCTTTGTGCCATGCGTTGACTTCAAATCTCGGATGAACCATTCGCCATGCTCTTCACGCAAAACACAATGGTTTCGGCTTACAGTGGAAAGAGGAATTTGTACGTCGTTCGTCTCATCTCGACCCAGTGAAATAGTGCTCTGGCTAAAGTCGTAATCAAAGCGTTTGATCTCCTTACCTGGGATATCCATGACGACGTGAAGTGATACATCCATACGTATTCCCTAAAGGTTTGCCGATCGGAGTAGCGACGATGGGGACGAATTTTGCGTAGTGTTGCTCGTATGTGTCTCCGGGCTTTCGAGGGTACCAATCCACCCTTGGCATTCCTCCAGTTCTCGGGCATGACTTTCGTTGTTCGGGCAACTTCGAAAACTCCGACAATATTCTTCCATTCTATCGGGTTGGGAAATCTCCTCATAATATTTTGCCAGCCGGAAACTTGCCAAACAAAAATTGGGATCAAGCTCTAGCGTACGACGACATTCCGCTTGTGCGAGCTGTGGTAAGTTTTTGTCGAAAAGTAAAACACAGAGGCCGTAGTGACCACGGGGATCATTCTCATCTTTGCTTAATCGACTCATGTACCGACTCAAGGATTTCGATTGAATTTTGATACCCTGATACGCGAGTTGAAGTTCTTCTCGGCATACGGGATGTTTGGGATCCAAGGTTAAGCATGCGGAAAAGTAGAAAAGGGCTTCTTCAAAACGTGCGTTCGCAAGATACAGATGCGCTAGATTGGCGATGCAGTCTTTCTCGTCGTTCTGAGCGACCAAACACTGATTGAAGAGCACCTCTGCTTCTTGAACACGTTGATTTCGCTTGTTCTCTTGTTCGCTCATTTCTGCCCGATAGGTCATAATAACCCCAAGGTCGCGGTATGCAGGTGCATATTCTGGGTGCAGTTGAAAGATCTTTCGATACTCATCTTCCGCTTTTTGATAAAAACGTTCGATATATTTTTTATCGCTTGGCGAAATATTCAAATAGAACTTGGTCGCATCGAGTTGCATGTTTTGCTTCTCTGCTTCGTTCACTTCTTTTTGATAACTTTGTGCGCGCCTTTTATCTCCTGTTCGCAGGTAGGCAAGCGCAAGATTGTATCGGCCATCAAGATAGTTTGGGTCAACTTCAACCGAGCTTTCAAAGTGATACGATGCAAGGTCGTAATTTCCACGTTGAAACTCAAGGACTCCCAAATTATTTCGTGCTTGAGAGAAATTTCCATCTTCACGCACGGAGCGTTTAAAATAGGTACTGGCTTTATCTTCATTACCGCGCGACAGCCAAATCATACCGAGGCCGTTCAGGCATTCCGGGCTTCGTTCATTGTATTCCAAGCAGATTTCACATGCAGTCTCCGCACCGATGAGATCTCCATTCTCGAGTTGAGTGATGCAAGTTCGCTGCTGCGTGAGTTCTTCGGGTGTACGTACTTTCGGGGCAGCACAGCTGATACCCAGTGCCATGACCCAAAATGCGATCGTTGTTAAAGCAAAAATCCTCATGGTTCATGTTAAGTGCAGCACAAAATCAACATCAAACTAAAGCATGGAAATTAACGACATTTCTCTCAAATTCGGGCAAAATAGATTTGTACTAAATGTCCACTCACACCAACGTTCTTAGTGGTGATGTTTTGGAGATGAAAACCTTGGGTCGCGTATGTATGCTGATGTAGTTGTTGTTGAGGCGAAAATGCCTTACGCGATAACCTATCGAATTCCCAAGGTGCTTGAGAAAACCATTCAAATTGGTGCATGGGTACAGGTACCTTTGAGAAAACGATTGCAGGTCGGCGTTGTTGTTGGTTGTCATCAAGAAACATCTGTAGCTGAAGCAAAGATTAAGTTTATCGAATCATGTGTTGAAACCTTACCCGAGTGTCGACCCTCTCAAGTCGAATCAAGCCGTTTTCTTAGTTCGTATTATGGGGGAAACGCATCGAGTATTTGGGCGCTGAATCTCCCACCCAACGCACTGAATTCCATTAAAGTGCGCTACAAAATCACGGAGAACGGAAAAAAATCGCAGTTCTTTTATGCGAATTCAAATCTAAAACCCAAAGAGGCAAAAGCCTTGAGTGAGATTGATGACGGGGTTTTACGGAATAAAGAGCAGCTTCGTCGCAAAGGTTTCACTCTCCGCTTTATCGAGCGTGCTTTGGAAAATGGGCTGATTGAGAAGCGTCCCTCAGTTTTGGAGTCTCAACGAAAAAAGTCGAAGAATATCGAAGCGCAAGACTCGAGAGACTATGAATTTGTGGAAGCACCCTACGAGCTGAATCGCGCGCAACGAGCGGCGCTTGATCGAATGGAAGAACAACCTCAAGGGCGTTTTTTGATTCATGGTGTGACGGGCTCCGGCAAAACTGAACTTTATATTCAGCGACTGCATCAAGTACTCTCAGCGGGGGGAAGCGCGTGTGTGGTTGTCCCTGAAATTGCCTTGAGTCTTCAAATCGCTGAACGTATTCAAAGTCGCGTTCGCGTCAAGAGTTGTGCTACGAATTCGATGGCTGGGGTGCGCGCGCGTCAAGAGGCATGGTGGGCAGCGTATGGTGCAGGTTCACGCCTCTTTATCGGGCCACGATCAATATTGACCTTACCCTACCAGTCATTGGATTTGATTGTTGTCGACGAAAGCCATGACGCTTCGCTTAAACAAGATGAGTCCCCTCGGTACCATGGTCGAGAGTTTGCGATGTGGCTTTCAAATCATTTTAACGCACAATTGATCTTGGGCAGCGCAACGCCTTCGATTGAGTCCCGTGTACGCGTTACGAATGGGCATCTGGAAAAAATCACCTTGAACGAACGCGCATCGTCCGATGCGAGAATGCCTACAATTCGACTCGTTGATATGTTGGAACGTGAGCAAAAGAAGGTGAGTCAAAAACGGGATAGGGCTCAAAGTCATGGTTCAAGTCAGGCAATCTTTTCCGGACCCCTTCAAAAAGCACTTTTACAACGCTTCGAGGCACAAGAGCAATCTTTACTTTTTCTGAACCGCCGCGGGTTTTCGAGCATTGTTCTTTGTGACACTTGCGGTCTCACTCAGCAGTGTCCGAATTGTAGTTCAGGACTTACCTTTTATGAATCGCGAATGCGTTACCAGTGTCATTATTGTGGCTTTTCTGCTAAAGCTTGGTCGGAATGTTCTGAGTGTCGTGAAGAAGCTCTTGTTCCTTACGGCTTGGGGACAGAGCGAGTTGAAAACGAAGTTCGTAACCTGCTCCCTCAAGCAAGGATTGTACGTTTAGATCGAGACCGTATCCGCAATGAGAAGGATCTCATCGAGGCCTTTGCGAGAGTACATTCTGGAGAGTGTGATGTGGTGATCGGGACTCAGATGATTACCAAAGGACATGATTTCCCCGGGGTTACATTAACAGGTGTCATCGATGCTGACCTTGGTCTGGCTTTCCCGGATTTTAGAGCTGAAGAAAACGTTTTAACCAATCTCATCCAAGTGTCTGGGCGTGCTGGGCGTGCTGAAAAAGCTGGGGAAGTCATCGTTCAAAGTCATTTTTGTGACCATCGCGTTCTTCAATGTTTCGCGATGAATCGAAGTGAAGAACTTTTTGCAACGATCGCGGAAGAACGCGATGCTGCCGGCTTAGCACCGCAGTATCCAACATTGATGGTGCGTCTTTCTTCAACTGAAGAAGCGCTTGCCGCTCGCGGGGCCGACTGGTTGGCAAACACCTTACGCGAAGTGCCAAGGCAAGTGGGATTTGACTTTGTGTGCACAGGGCCGAGTCCATCTCCACTGTCCAAAATCAAAAATCGCTTTCGCTTTCAAATTTGGTTGAGTTTTGAAAATCGTGCCCATCGGCATCGTATACAGAATTGGATTGAGGAGTTGGTGTTTCACAAAAGCGCAAAAGAAGTCAGTAAAATTCGGGTGATTTGTGATGTCGACCCCGTCAACTTAATGTAAACTAAAGCCAAACGTTAGTTGCTGCATCGAGTCAAAGGAGGTTTAATGGCAATCAAAATTGATCGTTGTGTGTGTCATGATACTTCTTTCGATGATCTTAAATCTTTGGCTCAGACAAAAGAACTTGATGAGTTCATGGAGCTCTTTGAAGATTCGGAAGCAGATTTTGGTCGTGGTTGCGGCATGTGCCGTGTCTATGTGGACGAAATGCTTAAAAGCGGAGAAACGAACTTTCAACGTTTGATCTTAAGGGACGATCCACTTTTGGCTGGCACCCAAGGTAAGTTGACACGACGCGGACTCAAAATGAGTTTGGACGATTCAGAGACTTAGGGAAGATCACCATAGCCAATAAAGTCGCGATCGTAATCACTACCACGGCTTATCGTGATGAGCTTAACATCGTATCCATCTTTAGAGTTGCCTTGAGAGACCACCACTCGCGTTGCACGGGTTCGTTGAGCTTCAATGATTATTCCAGAGCGATCTGGGATAAAATTATAGCGCCCTCGATCGCCGACATCGAAAAATGCAATCATACCAGGAACAGGAAGAGGGTGCCCGCCACGAGGAAGGTAAAAATTCTGTCGCTTCATGTAGTGTGCGAGATTTAGCGAAGAACGAAAAAAGTAGTTTCGTCCGGGGGTATTCGCACCACCACCAATTTTTAGGTATCCCTCAGGGGATTTTTGAAAATCGCGTTGCATCGCATCTTGAAGCCATGGGCTACCTGCGACCATCGCAACATCAATCGGACACAAGTCGCTATGAATCGGGTCGAAATTTGAATTGCTTGTAAATCCCACCATCGCCCTTGCGGCAGTAACAAGGTGCTGCCTTCGACTTTTTCGAGCGTCGCTGAGACCATGAAAACTCACTTAACCACCTCTGTGAGAGGGTGCCAGCAATCGTGTCCTTCTGTCAAAACACTTTGCATGATTATCGCTCGAATCTTCTCCTTTTGAATCTTCCCAAGCGCATTCCGTGGTAATCGTTTCATCACAACGAAATTCTTGGGAACTTCAAAGTTCGCGAGTTTTGTTTTCAAGATCTTTTTGACCTCTGAAACGTGCGGGAGTGTCGTCTCACGATCACCTTCCATCTCGACAGCACAGACCACACGCTGTCCCCAACAGGGGGCATCGATCCCGACTACTGCACAAGAAAAACCGTCGAAAGAGCTTTGGATGGCATTTTCAACTTTAAGCGCAGACACTTTTTCGCCTTCACTTTTAAATACGTGCCTACCATCTCGACCGAGAATATAACATCTGCCTTGGGTTAAACGCACTTGATCTCCTGTGGCAAACGTTCCGTCTTCTCGTATTGACTGCTTGAAATTGTCTTCCCTACCCCAATATCCACGAAATACACTCGGACCTTTGAGGTGGAGCACGCCTTCATAAGTTTTGTGGGCATCTGTATTTTCATCAACCATCACCAATCTATCTTCCGTCATAATTGCGCAATCAACACTTGGCAGCGGGAAGCCTACACTGGAAGCCACACGTTCTCCCCGATAAGGGTTGCTCAACGCCATCCCAACTTCACTCATACCATAACGTTCCAAAATCGAGTGCGTCGAGATTACTCTCCATCGCTTAAAGGCCGGCTCACTTAAGGCGGCAGAACCTGACACAAAGAGGCGCATTGCTGCGAGTCGACCAGAAGCGTGCTCTTGGTCGATATGCGCAAGTTGGTCAAACTTTTGAATGAGCTGCGCATAGGGTGTGGGTACAGTCATTAAAACATTGGCTTTGGAGTCGATGAGTGACGATAGAATTGATACGTTCTCTTGTTTTAATCTTTTGAGATCGGGGAGCACAATTTGAGAACCTGCCAGAAGAGATGTGAAGATGTGGTTCGTTAATCCATGAACATGGTGTAGGGGCAAGGTATAAAAAAAAACGTCGCGATCACTGCTTTTCAGGCATCCACAAGAATCTCCGCTTGTGCACGAAGATTCCCATGACTTAAGGGGACCCCTTTGGGAACACCTGTCGTTCCCGATGTCGTTAGCAAAAGAGCGATGTCCTCTTCTTGAGGAGGGCGAAGAAAGGGAGCACTAACTTGGTGAATATTCGTGGTGAGAGCATTGCTACCGTCAAATAACGGAAGTGTGTAGGGTGTCGCTTTAGCATCGGAACGCGAGTCGCTCACAAGGAGTGTCGTGCCAGCATCGAGGCGCTGAGAATCAAAAAGCAAGCTTAACATGTAGGGCGATACTGAAACGTTCAATAAGCTCGTTGCGAGCGGATGCAGGTAAACCCGAATACAGAGGCATTGCGTTAAGGTTCCGATCCCAGGCCGCAGCCATGATGGTCAAAACCAAAGGTTGCGCTCTGCATTAAAGCTTACGATACTTTGTTCAGGAAGTTGATATCGATTCAGAATGCGTCCGAACACAAAAGTGTAGTGCTGTAAACATTGAGCAGAGTAGCAATGCTCCTGAACCCATATCTCAAAAGATTTGGATGCACTCCAAAAGAGTTCGTGGAGCGTCATAAACTCGCACTGGCATTCTCAAGTTCTTGCGGCATTGGGCATTTGAAAGAAGGGTTCATGGCTTGCTCAACAAGATTGACACTTCGAATTTGAAGGTCAGAGAGCGACTTCTCCTCAAGGTCAAGAGTGGCACTCAAATTGCTTTGTTCATCTTTTGAAGTGTGAACGAAATTGTGTAGTGCTTCTTTCATTCTACGATGCACTTCTGCACTGTGTGCAAAGTTGATATCGAGCGTCGAAAAATTGTTGTACAAATAGTCCAGACATTGAGGTTGTCTCATGAGTCGCCAATTCGTGGCAGAGAGGGCAACGTCGACTCTTTTTTGGGTCTCGTCCAAAGAATTGCCCATTCGCGCAATTCGCTTGGATAGCGACTCGTGTAGAGTCCGTTGACTCGCCTCATCTGCCATGCGTTGAGGCGTGCTTGAGCACGCAAATATCGATGTCGAGAGTACGACAAGAATGAGTGCTTTTCGAGAGATAGGGCTGTCGATTAAAGGAGTCATCTTAGTTCTCATTTGGAGTTTTTAATTCTTCAACACGGCTTTCATAATCGTTAAGAATCGTGTGTCCATTTTTCGCCAATTGAACTCCTCGTTCATAGAGCGTAAAGCTCTCATCGAGGGATAGCTCACCGCTTTCGAGTTTCTGCACGATTGAACTCAATTCTTCCATTGAGTCTTCAAAATTCATCGTGGATTCTCTTTTTGTTTGTTCGGTCGACTTTGTCTTTGAAGGCATACACTTTAATAGGCGCTTCGGCACAAGCTTTCAAGATTCTTGTTTATTCTCTTTGTTTAAATCAATGTGAAGCACTTTGGATTGGATGCGACCGTCGTGAACTAGGAGAGAATACTCGTCTCCAACTTTAAAGTCCCGCATCGACCTTAGTGTCGCATTGCGTCTCTCATTTCGTGCAAGGCAGTAACCGCGCCCCAGTGTTTTCAAGGGTGACAACGAGTCTAGAACTTCTGTAGCACGACTCAAATCACTGAATTTTGACTTCAAACTCGATGTTTGTGCCATCTGAAGCTGCTTAAGACTGGACTTAAGCCCAACTCGAAGCCTATCAATATCGGGTAAGGACTCTTTGAGTGCGTACTCATGAGCATTGAGCAGAGCTTTCTTCTGACCCAAAAGAGTTCGTGGGCTAAATCTTTCGAGTATCATCTCAAATTCAGTCCTGAGCTCTTTCGCGTTCTTGGATATGTCAACAATGGAGCGCTCGAGAGTGCTTTCAAGTGTCGATATTCGATGCAATGCACGTTCTAAAACGAGCTTGGGTGACACGATTGAGCTTGCGGTGAGGCCGAGACGATGTGCTGCGTGATCCAGCCGATACCGAAGCTGATCGTGCAAACGCTCTTGGAGCAAGGCCCACTCCTCAAGCGTTCCTTTCAGATGCTGGCAGACGATTTCTGCAGCGTGGGTTGGGGTTGCTGCTCGAATATCTGTGACCTCATCAATCAACATGCGATCGCGTTCATGGCCTACACCGGCGACCGTACAGAGATTCATCTGAGCAATATAACGAATAAGCCTTTCATCACTAAAGGAAAGAAGATCTTCAAAAGCCCCACCGCCCCGACTGATAATCACAGCATCAAAACGATGAATCTGTTCTTCGATGGTCGAAAGTGCATGAAGGAGTTCATCGACACTCTTTTGTCCTTGAACACTCGCATGAAATACATGCAGTCGGATCGGTAATTGAGAACTTAATATTACTTTTTGAATGTCGCGCAGTGCATCGCCTTGTCTCGAGGTCACCAATGCGAGGTCTCGGGTCAGTCGGGGGAGCTCTTTTTTCCGAGTATCATTGAAGAGGCCTTCGTTGCGTAATCGTTCATAGCGTTCCCGTAGTTCGACGCGTAGTTCGCCTTCTCCTTTATGCGCGAGTCCAAGGACCTGAGCCTGAAAGCGCCCGCTACGCTTATAGAGGGTCAAGCGCGCATCAATAATCACTTCACCCTCGAGCTTTGCCCGGAGTCGATTTGCAACGTCACGAAAAAGCACACACGCAAGTTCTGCATCACGATCTTTAAGCGTGAAGTAGATATGCCCCGATTGGGCTCGCCTCAAATTTGAGATTTCACCACGAATCTGTAGACGCGGAATCTCTTGGTGCAATAGTCTTGCAACCTGTCGTACACATTGGGATACGCTTAATGCTTGTGAGTCTTTGGTTGAGGTGGATGCACCTCTTCGAGGTTCGACGTGTTGAATATCTTTAGGTTCACGCTGAAGGCTCTTCGAGAACAAGGATCGGTGAGAATAGCTCATGGTATTACCAGCGATGAAGGGAAGGATATTTACTTCACGATTTAATTGGGATCGGATTGTTTCATGGACAACGATTCAATAAAGGCTTCAGCTTCGCTCGTATCACCTTCAAGTTGTAGGGCCAGTGTTCCAAAGCGAAGTGCATCATTATCATTACCGTGGTCTCGGTGAACTTGTGCAAGGGCCAGAGCCACTTCGCTCTTGGGTGAGCTTCCAAGAAGTGTACGAAGTTGCTGAATCGTTTTGCGAAAGCGCTCTGATTTGTCCTCATCGGGATCATGCATTTCAACTTGTATTCTGAAAATCTCATACATCAAAGCCCTTCCCGAAAGCACGCTCGCTTTTCTAGAATATTTGATAGCTTTCTTAATATCTTTTCGTTCAAGTGCACTTTCGGCGTGAGCTTTCAAGAGAATCGGATCTTCGATAGGGATCTGGGTGGTAATGTGTTTCAGTTGTTGTGGACTCGACTCCCCCGCACGTACCTTACTCAAATTGGTATTGTATTGAAGTCGTGCATCTGGATTGCATAGGATCGAACGAATCTTGTTCAGATGGGTTGTAATATTTAGACAGGCCTTCGTAACTTTTTCATCCTTTTCTGGTACGTAAGGTCCCAGGTGATCGGGGTGAAAGGCCTTCAAGTATTTGAGCAATGTGGTTTCAAGCTCTTCTTGGGAAGCCTTTGAGCTCATTCGTAACACTTCATAATAATTTTTTGTTTTGCACGCTTGATACATCACCCGAAGTCGATGTCTGACATTGGCTTTTGTGAGCTTAAGGTGTTCTGCATTTTGACGTCTTGCCTTTAGGTCGCGGATTGCCTTGGGTTTCAGGGACTTGACCTCCAAAGGAACAATCGCGCAAGCTGAAGCAATTGTAATGAGTTCTAGCGCTTCGGCTTTAACACAGGCATGGACGAAAGACACGAGTTCACTCTTTGGAAGTATATTCACGTCTTCAAGGGACTTCATTGAACGCGGCGCCTTGAGCAAGCGCCAGATCAGAATTTGCCGACCACTAAGGTCGACCTCGACCTCAAAAGCACTGGCCAAGTCAAGGGATCGCTTTAAGGCTTCATTCCACTGAAAAGCTTGATGCTGACACTGTCTTTCCCACAGCGAGAGAGAGGCCGAGTCGACATTGTCAAGAGCGTGAAAGAATTGTTCAAAAGCGACCATTGTGTGTTTCAAAGCTCCGTCAATTCTTTGATTGGATCATTACGCATATTCACTGTTCTTTATTAATCTTAGATAAGTTCTAACATCACTTCAATAAAGTGTAAGCGGTAAATCATTCATCGGGCCATCGGTAGCGCGTTTACATGTTCTTCCGGTAGCGTCCACCAACCGCAAAAAGTGAATCAGTGATAGACCCAAGGCTGGCAACTTTCGTCGCTTCCATAAGGGACTCAAAGAGATTTTCGCCAGCTTTGGCTTTACGTTGCAATTCTTTGAGGCTTTCCTGACTTTCATTTTCATAGAGCTTCTTGAGCCGATCAAGACGCTTGATTTGACGCTTCTTCTCACCATCGGTGGAGCGCATCAACTCGACTTCTGGAACAAGATTTTCGCCTTCGGCAACGAAAGTGTTCACGCCAACAATCGGAAGCTCACCGCTATGTTTTTGATGTTCATAAACCATCGACTCCTCTTGAATCTTTGAGCGTTGATACATGGTCTCCATCGCACCGAGAACACCGCCTCTACGCGAGAGGGCTTCGAATTCTTCCAAAACAGCTTCCTCAACGGAGTCCGTAAGCTCTTGAACAAAGAATGAACCCTGTAATGGGTTTTCATTTTTAGTCCAGCCGAGTTCCTTATTGATAATGAGTTGAATGGCAAGAGCTCTTCGAACCGACTCTTCGGTCGGGGTTGTGATCGCCTCATCGTAGGCGTTTGTATGCAAGGAATTACAATGGTCCGTAATCGCATAGAGTGCTTGTAGAGTCGTGCGGATATCATTGAAAGCAATCTCTTGCGCATGCAGGGAACGCCCTGAGGTTTGAATATGATACTTGAGTTTTTGAGAACGTTCCGATGCACCGTATCGATCACGCATCGTGATCGCCCAAATACGTCGAGCGACGCGACCGATAACACTGTATTCCGCATCGAGACCGTTTGAGAAAAAGAAGGAAAAGTTGGGCGCAATCTCATCAATCCGCATACCTCTAGAAAGATAATACTCGATGAGGGTGAAGCCGTTCGCGAGCGTAAATGCGAGTTGAGTAATCGGGTTCGCACCCGCTTCGGCGATATGATACCCGCTCACGGAAACACTGTAAAAATTCCGAACACGATGTTTGACGAAGTATTCCTGAACATCGGCCATCATTCGAAGCGCAAATTCTGTCGAAAAGATACAGGTGTTTTGAGCTTGGTCTTCTTTTAAGATGTCAGCTTGAACGGTACCGCGGACTTTCTGAAGAACATCCTCTTTAATATTCTCGTATAAGGTTTTATCGACGATGCGATCTGCGGAGAGGCCGAGGAAGCCAAGTCCATCACCTTGATGCCCTTCAGGGAGTTCGTCATCGTAGCCAGGTTGTTGTAGACCTTTTTGGGTAAAAAAAGCATCGATTTTACTCTGAGTTTCTACCCATTGGCCTTTGCTACGGAGATGTCGCTCCACCTCAGCATCAATTGCAGTGTTGAGGAAAAACGCGAGAACCGTCGGCGCTGGGCCATTGATCGTCATGGAAACAGAAGTATTGGGTGCGGTAAGTTCAAAACCAGAATAAAGTCGCTTCGCATCGTCAAGTGTGGCAATCGACACACCTGCGTTACCCACTTTTCCGTAAATATCTGGGCGCGTGGTAGGGTCTGCTCCATAGAGGGTGACCGAATCAAATGCTGTTGAAAGACGTGTTGCGCTTTGTCCTTGTGAAAGAAAGTGAAAACGCGTGTTGGTACGCTCGGGCGATCCTTCGCCGGCAAACATTCGAGTGGGGTCTTCGCCCGATCGTTTGAAAGGAAACACACCCGCAGTAAAAGGAAAACGCCCAGGGAGATTTTCCTCACGCATAAAGGTTACTTGATCCGCCGCGGACTGATAGTGGGGCAGCGCAACTTTAGGCAAGGCTGAGTCTGCTAAACTGCGCTGGAAATTTTCAACTTCAATTGAGCGTGTCCGCACCTGATAACTCTGCACCTCTGCACGATACGATTTTTGATCGCGTTGATATTGTTCTAAAAGGTCATCGATTTGCGCTTCATCGTCCAAGCTTATGCTATGTTTCGACCGGGCTTTTTCGATTAAGCGCGTCCCATCAATGTGGGTTTCATCTTGAAGTTTAACGATACAATCAATATTCGACTTGAGTGCTGCAAAAGCGCTCATACGCTTGCTCTGAGAATGATAGTGCCGAACGCCATCTGAAATTTCATGAAGATAACGCGCACGTTCTTCAGGAATCATCGCAGAGGTATCCGCATCACCTTCCTTAAGAGGAACACAATCCCAGTCGTGATTTGCATCGTGTGCCGCGAGATCCTTGACGATCGCATTAAAGAGCCTGTTGGTTCCCAAATCGTTAAAGCGATGTGCTGATGTCGGGTAGACAGGCATCGATTCAATAGCCTGATCAAAGGCTTCTCGATTGCGTTGAACTGTCTTCTGCACATCACGCAATGCATCGATTGCACCCGGCTTATCAAACTTGTTGACTGCAATGAGATCTGCAAAATCAAGCATGTCGATTTTTTCGAGTTGACTTGGGGCACCGAACTCCGGTGTCATGACATAAAGTGCGCGGTCACACAGATCACGAACTTCACTATCACTTTGTCCAATCCCAGCAGTCTCAAGAACAATTAGATCAAAGTCTTGAAGCCGAAGTAGTTTGAGTGCATCACGCACTGCAGCACTCGTAGAAAGATTAGCCCTTCGTGTTGCCATTGAACGAACGAAAAGCCTGTCATGTCCAGCACTGTTCATGCGGATGCGATCACCCAGGAGAGCTCCACCAGAACGACGACGGGTGGGGTCAACGCTCAAGACGGCAATTTTTAGCTCATCAAAAGAATGCAAAAAGCGAATCAAGAGCTCATCAATCAATGAGCTCTTACCCGCACCACCCGTACCGGTGATGCCTAAAACGAGTGGGGCATCGTCCGCAAGCTTTATTGATGAGAGTTGTTCTTTAAGTTCCTCTCGATTTCTTGAATGTTCGAGTTCGAGTGTTGTTAACGCGCGGGCAAGCGAGGGTCGTTCCGATAATGTAAGATTATGAGGTAGGTGTTTGGTAAGGGGGAAGGGTTCGTAATCAGCACGTTTCAAAACACTTTGAATCATCGCGACCAAACCCATTTGTCGCCCGTCTTCAGGCGAGAATATCTTTACGCGATGCTTTGCAAGTTCATCAATTTCATCTTGAACAATCACACCGCCGCCACCGCCAACAATTAAAATGTCTTCACGGCCCGCTTTGTCGAGTGACTCGCGCATGTACTTGAAGTATTCCATGTGGCCACCTTGATAACTCGAGACTGCAATTGCTTGAGTGTCTTCTTCTATCGCACATCGAACCACATCTTGTACTGAACGGTCGTGGCCGAGATGAATAACTTCAGCTCCCTGAGCTTGAAACACACGTCTCATAATTTGAATTGCGGCATCATGCCCATCAAAAAGCGAGGCAGCGGTAACGATGCGTACAGAGTTTTGAAGGGTAAATTCGCTAGGATTTCGGATTTCTTTTGCTTCAGTCATTCTATCCTCATTTTTTTGAAGTTCATCTCGTCATTTATTTGTTTGGCATAGCACAATTATGTTACCCACGAGTTGCGTGAATTTTCCGCCTTTGAGGAGTTAAGCATGAAAGTAATGCCAAAGAAACTTTATAGCCTGGGAATGTGTCTCTCGCTTGGGGTCGCGATGTCTGCGGCTTCAGTGAATGCACAGTATATGTTGCCGGCCAATACGAGCGAGACGTTGCCGCTCGAACGCTTTAAACCTGCGATTGACGACACAGGTTTTGCAGTCACCGAGGGTGGTGACATTAGCGAAAAAGGTGATTATCAGCTTGGTTGGATCTTCAACTACTCGGATGAGCCTCTCATTCTTAATGAAATCTCCACGGACGCATCGGGGGATACAACAACCCGAAATGGATGGTTGGTGAAAAACCGATTGACGAGTAATCTTATTGGTACCTTTGGTTTAGCGTCATGGTTGTCACTTGGTTTCGATGTGCCGGTGACTTTCTTTCAAACATCACGGACCTTTGACTTTACAAGTACGGGAGTAACCCCGAGTGATGCAATCAACTACAATAACGAAGTGAGTGGTGGTGGTTTAGGTGACATTCGTTTGGTTCCTAAATTTCGTCTTGCAGGTCGTGAAGAGGGTGGTTTTGGACTTGCCTTAATCACCAACCTCACCTTACCGACATCCATGGGTTGGAATTCGCCCGGGTTGAGTGGTGCCAATACTGAGGGTTTTCAATACGGAGAAAACTACCTTGGTTCCGCCGGTGGTACAGGAAACAAATGGTATGAGCGAATTGGCTTTCACCCTGTGCTTGCGCTTTCAACCAATTGGAAAGCACTTCGCTTTGCAGGGAATGTGGGATGGCGCTTTAGTCACCCTCAAAACTTTAGACCTTATGTGATCACCGACTCCTCTGTTCAGCAAGACATTCTAGTGGGCAGTGAAATCACATACAACTTGGGTCTTGGTATCAACCTTGCTCACAATAAAGACAATCGCCGTAACCTTCTTCTTTTTGCAGAACTTGCGGGCAATACCGCTGACCGTGCCCCATTTGGTCTTGGAGTTGATGCGACAACAGACCCAGATTGGAACAACAGCGCCCGCTTTATGTCTGGTATGGAATGGTTAGCTGGCGTGCGGGCAGACCTCGGTAAGGGTGTTAACCTTGAAGTTGGTGGTGGAACAGGCCTAATCAACGGTTATGGTACGCCAGACTGGCGTATCTTTGGTGGTCTTCGCTACACCAAGCAAGCAAAAGTAATCGGAGACCTTGATCAAGACGGAATTCTTGATGATGTTGACCAATGTCCGGAAGTCGCTGAAGATAAGGATGATTGGGAAGATGAAAACGGCTGCCCCGATCCGGATAACGATGGTGACACTGTTCTTGATGCGGATGATAAATGTATCAATGAGCCGGGTGTGCCTTCGCACCAAGGATGTCCAACGAAAGATGCAGATGGCGACGGAATCCTAGATGCAGATGATAAATGCCCTGAAGTTCCTGGTGCGAAAGAACGTGAAGGTTGTCCGATTACGGATAAGGATGAAGATGGGATTCCTGACGATCAAGATAAGTGTCCGGAACAAAAAGGACCGGAATCTCGTGAAGGATGTCCGATCCCAGATAAAGATGGTGATGGTCTAGAAGATGCCGATGATGCATGTCCGGACGAAGCTGGACCTAAGATGTTTAAAGGGTGTCCCGATAAAGACGGCGACGGCTTCCCTGATAATGTTGATAAGTGCCCCGCTGAAGCTGAAATCATTAATGGCAACGAAGACGATGATGGTTGTCCGGATGAGGGTAAAACGCTCGTAAAGCTTGTTGCGGACCATATTGAAATCAAAGAGTCGGTTTACTTTGAGACCAGCAAGTCTGTAATCAAAGAACGAAGCTACAACCTCTTGAATCAAGTCGCAGCGATTCTACGCGCTCACCCAGAAATTAAGAAGTGTCGGGTTGAAGGTCATACCGATAGTCGTGGTAGTGATGCGATGAATCTGAAACTTTCTCAAGCACGTGCTGGCGCTGTTGAGCAATATTTGATCGATCATGGTATCAGTCCAACGCGCTTGGTTTCTGAGGGCTTCGGTGAAACCAAACCGATCGCAAGCAACAACACAAAAGCGGGTCGGCAACAAAATCGTCGAGTTGATTTCTATGTTGTTGAGCAAGAGGGTGTTGCACCAAAACCTGCCGAGTAGAAATCCATAGCGGAGAATAAAAACCGACCTTTTGACTTTTGAGGTCGGTTTTTTTTCTGGGCGCAACTTATGGATCGAGTAGGAGCACCGTCTTTTCGATCGTCAGTCTCTTACCCATTAGTCGCTAGTTTTCTCAATGACGCTTTGCCCACCCATATAGGGTTGAAGCACTCTGGGTATCTGAATTGAGCCATCGGCCTGTTGATGGTTTTCTAAAATTGCGACAAGCGTTCTCCCTACTGCGAGGCCGGAACCATTGAGAGTCACCAAAGGTTGTGCTTTGGTTTTCTTTTTTGAACCTGGAGCTGCGGCGGGTCGAAAGCGAATCTTTGCCCGGCGCGCTTGATAGGACCCAAAAGTTGAGCAGGATGAGATTTCTCGGTAGGTGTTTTGTGACGGGAGCCATACCTCTAAATCAAAGCAACGCTCTGCTGAAAAGCTTAAGTCTCCAGTGCAGAGCTCAACAATTCGATGCGGAAGCTCAAAGTCGCTCAAAATCCGACTCGCACGATCAACCATATTTTGATGTTCGGCATCTGCTTGGTCGGGCGTGGCAAATCGAACCATTTCGATTTTTTCAAATTGATGTTGTCGAATCATACCACGGGTGTCTCGGCCTGCCGATCCAGCTTCAGAACGAAAGCATTGTGAGTAGGCGAAGAAGCGCATTGGGAGTGATGACTCTTCCAATATTTCATTTGCATAATAGTTGGTAACGGGAACTTCTGCAGTCGGAATTAAGTAGAGTTGATCGTCTCCACGCCGGGTTTTGAACATCCCCTCTTCAAACTTGGGGAGTTGTCCAACACCTTCAGCGGCAGATCCTCGAACCAGAAGTGGTGGGTTGAGCTCCAAATCACCTTCCTTGGCATGAAAATCAATCATATAGTTCGCAATGGCTCGATTCAGGCGTGCACCAACACCTTTCAAAAACACAAAGCGTGAACCCGAAACCTTCGCGGCACGTTCAAAATCAAGCAGCCCTAAACTCTCGCCAAGCTCTACGTGATCTTTGGCTACAAAATCAAAAGTTGTTGGTTCCCCGACTTTCTTCACTTCAACGTTATCACTTTCATCAACACCCTGTGGAACACACTCACGCGGGATATTCGGAGTGGCCAACAAAGCGTCATGAAGACGATTCTCTGTATGGCGTAACTCTTCTTCTTTCGCTTTGGCCTCCATCGATAAAGCCTTCATTTCATCGCGTTTTGCGGAAATCTCGTCCGGTGATGCACCTCGCATTCCTTTATTGATGCGATTACGTTTTTCTTGAAGTTCTTGTAGCACCCCGACCAATGCTTTTCGCTCGAAGCTCAGGCTACGAAGCAAACTCAGGTCAAAATTCGGATCACGACGCCGCAAATTTTGAAGTGTATCGTCAAAGTTTGTCTCAAGAAGTTTTGAATCAATCATAGCTAAAGTTCCGAATAATTAATGTTTTTTGAGTCCTAAGTTGAGGAGAGTCGCATGGCAAGTGGCTAAAACAATAGATTTGTGTCGCAAAAGATACTTTTTTGTGGTAAACTGTAGGGCGAACTACGTATGTGAGTGACAAAGTATGAGTTGAATGAATGTAAAAGATAAAGATTTTAACGTTTTAGTAAAAGAAACAAAAGATTGGATATTTTCATGCCTAACAAATCAGCAACACGTAAGACAATAAAAAAAGTAAAATCAACATCAACGAAGACAAGTGCAACGAAGCCCAAGTCAGTGAAGAAAAGTGCAGCTTCTGCTTCACCTCAAAGCTCGCGATCGAAGGTGAAATCGCGATCGACTTCAAAAGTCGCTTCAAAGAAGTCGGCAACAAAGAAAAAATTGACTAAAAAATCGAGTACGAAGAAGTCTAGGGTGAAAAAGTCAAGTGCGACAAAGTCACCTAAATTATCTGCATCAAAAAAAGGTGGAATAAAATCGTCCAAAACGTTGGGGAATGCGCTACTTAAAAACGTGACCACCAATACCAAAAAATCCAAGAAGACCACCTCGAAAAAGACAGCTGCAAAGAAGGCTAAAGTCGAGACTGTTGAAGAAGAACCAATGGCTGCCGCGATGGCGGAGTCGATGGCTGCCGCTATGTTTGCTTCTGATTTCATGAATGAAGATGAAGCACTTGCACGCCAGGCTGAGAAAGACAGTTATCAACGAGAGTTGTGTGAGAGACTTGCCGTTTCTCAAACTCGTTACGATGAGCTTGCCAATATTGAGCTTGCGGCTGACATTGTATTTAACTTCAATCACAGTGCCATTGATGCGCTTGTTAGGGTTATTGAAAGTCGAGATGACGTTCATAGTTCCGACGCAGCAAAAGTCATTGCTGAAGTTGCGAGTCGTGATGCAGATTTGGTTGAGCCAGAGCTTGATCGTCTCTTGGTTCTTCTGGACGATGAGTCACCCTTTCTACGGGATGTACTCTTTGCGGTTGTTCCTCTCGCAGATCGAGTTGCAGAGGAGATGACGGATCATATCGACCTTTTGTGGAGCATCATCTCTGAGACCGAGAGTGAGGCCAGTAATATTCAGCTTTCTGCAGTCAAAGTTCTTTCTGCGATGTGTGCTGCAAGCCCAGATCAAGCTCGCGTTATTGCCGGTGGTTTGGTTGACTTGCTTGGCAAGTGTTTGCCTGCCGATGTGTCTGCCTATGCGGAAACGATTCTTCCAGCCTTAGGGGACTCACACATTCACCGAGCGAAGCCAGTGTTGGATCGTCGTATGAAAGAGCTTGCCCCTGCAGAAGTTGCTCGTTTGCGTCGCGCAATGCGATCAGCGGGAACGATCTCAAGAGCTCGTTATTCGACTGCATCTTAAGGAATATTAAGGTTCAACGATGTCGAATGATGCGCTCAAGATCTCACTTAAGAGGTCCTTACAGAATATCTTTCAAGATGCCGCATTGAATGAGAAGAAGATCGAGTTTGAAGGTCCTGACGGTCTTCGGCCCGATTCTCGATATGGCATTCAAGAGATCTGTAGTGACCATATTGTCTGTCGTTTAGTCGGGGATGCCACTCTTATTTTACCCTATGCATCGATAACATCATTGATGAATTATCCAATGAAGCTTGTGATTCGCTATCGATAGACTTTTCAAATGAATCTTATTTTTCGTGACGAACTATTTATCAATACCGATGGGCGTGGGTCCACACGTATTGATCACATTATTGAGCGAATGCTGCGTGCAGAGAAGCTTCGTGCGACCACTATTCACACTTGCCATCTTTGGTTGGCGCATACCAGCGCAAGTTTGATTGTCTGTGAAAACGCTGCGCCAGAAGTGCGTAGCGATTTTGAGACTTTTCTCTCACGTTTGGTCCTCGATGGAGATCCAACCTTTTGTCATCAAGATGAAGGCCCGGATGATATGCCTGCGCATATTCGAACGATGCTGACCCAAACCTCATTAACAATACCGGTAGAGCATTCGTCATTAAAGCTTGGTCGATGGCAAGGCATCTATCTCTACGAGCACCGAACCCATGCTCATACGCGTGGACTCACAATGTCATTCTATGGCATTTGAATCCGTTGGAGCTGATCGCAGTCTCTTCCAAAAACCAGGCTTCGAATTTTCTACATCGCGAGGGTATGCGTAACCTGGGTATATCTCCATGAGGTAACCACGTTTGCGATCTTGCAAGTTCTCGTTGAATTGTGAAGCGCCATGGATTGAACCCATTATCGTTGCAGAGTAAAACGAAAGTGTGGCCAGTCCAAAGACAAGGGTTGAGCCCCAATTCTGCTTAATCCCGCTCAAGACGGTAGCGCTCCCAAGGATCCCTGTTCCCAGCAGTGAGAGAAGTGCGGCCTTCGGACGATTCAGATAGAGATAACCCGCGCCAGGCAATATCGCGAGACTTCCCGCAGGAAGCCTACGTTTTAATCGCTCACCAAAGAGCTCGGTTGAGCGCACACTGTTAAACTCAGTCTCCAGGCTTAAGGCAAGCTTCGTTGAAGCGTTGGACAGTACAAGTCGCGCGAGTTCATGTTCGGTATCATACTGACTTAAAAGCTCCAATGTCAGCGCAAGACTCCATAGGTTTTCGTCCATCAAAGGGGTCGAAGGTTCAAACGTTTCAATGTTGTCCCTCAAGATCTTGAGGCCCTTCTCGGGTTGTCCCATTGCAATCAAGAGCTTTGCTATTGCCAAACGGGTGGCGCGTCGATCCTGGCTTGAAAGCTTACTCTGGTTGAGCTTGGTATAGCCTACAAGTGCCGCCTCGAAGCGTTTGGCACGCCAGAGTCCTTCATTGATCGCTAGGTTATAACGCAATGCATTCTGGCCTTGGCCACGATGGGCGAAAAGCAAGCGTCGATACTCCGTTATCGCACGGTAAAAATCTCCGCTTTCAAAAAGGTGGTCTGCAAACTCAGCTTCTACAGAATTGTTCATTGTTAACTTTGGAGGAGTCGTCTCCCCATGGAGCACACTTCTTCTCGAAAGGATTTTAAGAGAATAATCTTCCTTGGTGAGCGTCTCAGAAGCTTTTGATATTAATATATCAAGTTCTTCATCCGAATCCGCCTTCCCTTCATGCGCTTTCAAGGGGTCGTATAGATAAGGGCGGTCTTTAAAGAGCACTGGCTCGTATCCATAGCTGCCATGCGCTGGTACGATACGGTCAAAAATCCATCCCAGACTTCGAATGCCTTTCGTGCGTAATGCAAGTGCTGCGAAATGGGAACAGGTTGGATAATGTTGGCATCGTACGCCATCAACACTTGAGACAAAGTTTTGGTATGTGTAAAAAAGTACACCCGAAAAGTCACCTCGTGATGGGAGGTGTTCTGGATTGACTTCTCGAGGTCGTTTTGAGTCGAGTGGATTGAAACTGGGAGAAGCATCACTGTCTCCACTCCAATTTTCAGGGCCAAAGGAATTGGATTCTAAACCTGCAACATCCGGTGACCCGAATAGAGTAAGAAGAGCCATACAAGCCGCCAGGCAAGTCGTGTACCCCTTAACAATTCTCCGAGCAGCTTGATTCAAGACCCATTGACAACCCATGAGTTAGGTTAACGAGCTTTTTGTAAAAACCAATCACTCCCCCATCAAACAAGAGTCTAGAACCCATTGGCTGCTATCCAATTTAAATTGTTTTTCCAAGTGCACTTAGGGTGTTGTGGGTATGCACCTTCTGTCTGTCTCCGACTTCCAACTCAGTTCGGTGGAACCTAAGGTAAAGGTGGGCATTTCTGCGATGAGACGCTCGTCCAAATCATAGTCTTCCGAGAGCTCACGTAAAATCTCGAGCCCGATTGGCCGAAGTTTAAAGCGCATCTCAACGCGATCGAGTGGACCACCTGGAACCACGAAGAGCCGTTCTTGCGCATGAGCACCGTCCACACTTTCAGCAGTTGATTTCGGCGCTTCGAGCGAGTTTTCGCGTATTGAATCTGCGCTCCAAAAACTATGCGTATCTTCCTCTTCCTCTTCCTCTTGAAGAGTTGCATGAAGATGCCAAGCACTATTTTCCCTTTGAGATTCAAAGCTTTGATTCGAAGCAACTTGGCCTTTTGTAAACACAAGTGTGTTGTTCCGATAGGCTTCGATTTCAAGCCAAATTCGACGGTCAAAGGTTGCTCCTGAAGGGAAGTCGTGTCCGGCAGCAATATTCTCAAGTGTGACCGAGATCTCGTTGAAACCCGCTCGAGCATCGACACATAGATGTGCACCCAAAGAAGTATTCAACAATCTTTGAATCTGTTCACGTTGCTCTTCACGTCTGGGAAAGCCTTCTAAAAGCGCCACATCGATACCCGGCATGCTGTGATCGTGTCGTCTTCGAATTGGACTCTTCGGCATGGCACTAACAACCTCATTTCGACCACGCATATGACATGAGCCACAATTCAATAGGCCTTGCGTGTTCTCTGTAGATATCGTGCCGTAAAGCGATTCTTGCCATTCGGCATAGGTACGTTCGAGATGGAGATCCTTATGGTTGACGATATCGTGACAGCTGCCACATGACATTGATGAATCGCTCTGGCTTCGATCCGTTAAGGTTGAGTAGTCTTGCGAATGAAAGTCATTGGCGAGTGGATTCTCCAATGCGCCCAACATTGTATCATCGCCACGGAGCACAATACCATTGTTGTGCAACCGAGTTATTGAATCCACGTTATGACAGGAGACACACGTGACACCTTGATATTCATCAGCGACATCGTGGAGATTTAAACCATCAATGCTCTTTTCATAACGTAGTGCGAGTGGTGCGTGACATTGAATGCAAAAACTCGGATCTGCATCGCCACGGGTTGCTTGGTACTTCCGATTCATGGCTCGAAAGACAGGGTCTATCGACGCATAGGCATGCATTGATCCTTCCCATTCATGCGTTGTTGCTTCATGGCAACCCCGGCATGTTTCTGGGTCAAGAACCCGTTCAAGTTCAGCTTGAAGCATCGTGTCCTCAGAGACCGATTCGTTTGAGTTCGTGTGATGCGTCTCAGCACCCTTCAAGCAGCTCAGGGCAACGAGCGGAAAAATGATTTGGGTCGCAAGAACTCTGCCGAAATGATGACTCTGAACACGCAACTTCCCTGACTCCCAATACCAGCACCCACACCTTAGGCTCGAAAGAATATCATTCGGTCTAGCCTTCCAGCTTGGCATAAAATTCTTTTATGAATACTTCTTCACCATTCTTCAGCCCAAGAAGTTCAAGATGCCAACAGCCCGGCATAAAAAGATCGATGGGACCTATCTCTGCTTGGCCTTCGCTATTGATAGGTGACACAAAGCTTGCAGGACTTGTCCCGTGGCCATGTAGAGGCATATCAGGGATCATCATAACATTGCTTAATGTTGCGTTCAGGTCGTTTGGTGTCGAGATTTCAATTGTGAAGGTTACCTCACCAACATCTAAAGGTTGAATTGAGGAATGAAGTTGAATCTGCATACCCTCACTCGCCCAAGTCAGAGCTGACTCAAAAGTCTCAATCGTTACACCTTCAGGACATTCAAGCGACATATGTTCATGATTGGCTTCATCGTTATGTTGACGGGCAGGGCTCGTGTCTTCAGCACGAGTGTCATCTTCATCGAGTGAAGAGTTTGAACCGTTTCCGCAAGCCAAAAGTGAGATCCAACTCCCTAGACATAGAACTTTAAGAAGGCTGTTGCCTTGAATAACTTTAGTGAGCTTTGGCTTGAAAAACATATGAAATCCTCGTTCGCTTCGTTAAAGTCTTAACATGGTATTCTCATCTGTCATGCGTACACGCTTTGAACTGGTTTTCATTGTTGTCGTTCTACTGGGTGTGCATTTCTCAGCTCAAGGTCATGAAGGGATTCTCGAAGGGCAAAGCCCTTGGGTGCGTAGTGATGGGGCTATTCTTGGCGGAACAAGTTGGGGAGTAATTCTAGAGTCTGAAGACGCGTACCAGCGTGTTTGCGACGAAGCCTTGGATGCTGCAATCGGTGTTGAGCAGCGACCGAGCGTTTATGCAT
Organism: Myxococcota bacterium; assembly: GCA_020630615.1. GTDB lineage: Bacteria > Myxococcota > UBA727 > UBA727 > JAHDBA01 > JAHDBA01. The sequence goes on from JAHDBA010000002.1 coordinate 199,717, forward strand.
TGGCTACAGACGATATGTTGTGGGTGGGGAGCGAGCGTGGGCTGCTGCGCACTGAGACGGGTTGTTCGTATGAGCCATTACATGCATTGGGGGCGCGCCGCATTGTGAATGTATTCGGTGCACGGGACTTTGAAGAGCCTTCGCAATGGTTGTGGGTTTCGAGCGAGGAAGACCAATACTTTGTTTCGGTTGTGAATGCAGAGGCCGAATTGATCGCAGAGCAACCTTTGAGTTCAACTTTGGGAGCCGGGGTTGTGACGGGTGGTTTCTGGAGCGAGCAAAGAAATACTTTTCTTTTGAGTGTTGTGAAGGGTAATGATGAAAGTTCTCTTGTTGAAGTCGACGTGACTGTGAATGGCGAAAATGAAGGTTTAGACCCGCTTTCGTCGACTGAAATTCAAACAAGCATCTTGTTTTCAAGTGCAAAGCCTCTGACTTTATTGGGTGAGAGACAGGGGCGCGTCCTACTTTTTAGCTACGGTGTCGATACCTTGGGGCAAGCGGATTGGTCTCTTCTTGAGTTGGATGAAAACTTTAACCTTGAAGAGGATGTACCCATCAATACATTGGTGACCGCATATGTGGAGAGAGGCGCTTTTGAATATTGGTGGCTCGATGCAAACCGTGTTGTTCAAGTTGGATCGGGACACTCCCTCTCTCAAAGCCTGGTTCGTATTGAGGATGTTGAACTTGAGCCTTTCTCAGAACAAAGTTGGCCGGCGAGATGTCTCATCGACGATGAAAGAGAAGATCGCGTATGGACATGTGGACAGCTTCAAGACTTCAATCATTTTCGTTGGAGCACCGATGGTATGAATTGGGTGCATGAAGCGGGAATGCTTGAGACTGTTGAATACCAATGCCCACAAGCAAGCGATGCCTTTGATGCATGTGCTTATCTTTTTACCGATGCAGTGAATGCACCTGCGAACTCTAGGGAGAGTTCGGTTGAAGAGTCCGTGTTTGAAGAACAAACTCTGAGTGGACATGCGAGTAATGAGAGAGGGGCGAATCAAAGTGAGCTCAATGAGGATGCTCAAAGCGATGCGCCTCAAGAAGATGAAAAGACTTCATGTGCCTCGAGTTCATATTTCTCCTTTCATGCCACCTTTTTACTTTCTCTTATTTCTCTTTTAAGGATTCGACGCTACACATAATTGAAGAGGTAAGTGGCATCTTTACCTCCTGACAGGGCATGAAGGAGGCCTCATGACACAATTAAATTTAGATCGATCAAAAGAACTTTTTGAAGCATCGCAAGAAGTTCTTGTGGGTGGTGTCAACTCTCCTGTACGAGCGTTTCGTGGTGTAGGCGGCTCTCCGATTTTCTTTGATCGCGCAAAGGGTGCTTGTGTCTATGATGCGGATGGAAATGAATATATCGATTATGTTCTAAGTTGGGGGCCAATGATTCTAGGCCACGCAAACGATGACGTCTTAGCTGCAGTTGCTGCAAGCGCTCAAAAGGGCACTAGCTTCGGTGCGCCGAGTGCGCTTGAGACGAGCTTGGCGAAACGAATCTGCTCGCATTACCCAAGCGTCGAAAAGCTCCGCTTTGTATCGTCGGGTACGGAAGCAACGATGAGCGCTTTACGTCTTGCAAGAGGCGTAACAGGTCGAGATAAAGTATTAAAATTTGAAGGCTGTTACCACGGGCATGCCGACTCTTTTCTTGTAAAAGCAGGAAGCGGTGTGGCGACCCTGGGGTTACCCAATTCGCCGGGCGTGCCTTCAGCGCTCGCGGAGCTCACACTTAATGTCGCTTACAATGATACGGATGCCGTTGAACATTGTTTTTCCGAACACGGGGATTCGATCGCGGCAATCATTGTTGAGCCTGTTGCGGGCAATATGGGGTGTATTCCTCCTGCACCTGGCTTTTTGGAATCGCTCCACGAACTTTGCGATCGTCACGGTGCACTTTTGATATTTGACGAAGTCATGACAGGATTTCGGATTGCATTGGGCGGCGCGCATGAAGTCTATGGTGTGAAGCCGGACATTACATGTTTTGGAAAGGTCGTGGGGGGGGGCTTACCGGTCGGTGCCTTTGGTGCGTCAAAGAAAATCATGTCGCAACTTGCTCCTGAAGGCCCTGTATACCAAGCGGGTACTTTATCTGGAAACCCACTCGCAATGTCTGCCGGGGAGGCAACGATTACGCCTCTCGCGGAGCCAGGGTTTTACGAAAGCCTCAATGCTTATGCGAAAGAGCTCTCTGAAGGAATTGTTTCGCGGTTACGCGAAAAAGGCGTACCTGCATCATCAAATCATGTGGGCTCAATGTTTGGAATATTCTTCCGCGATCAAGCGCCGAGGAACTATGCTGAGGCGGGCGAAGCCGATCAAGACTTATTTAAGCGTTTTTACTGGCATATGTTAAGTGAGGGTGTGTACATGGCCCCAAGTGCTTTTGAAGCAGGTTTTATCTCAAAAGTGCATGATAAAGCTTTGTTGATGAAGACCTTCGACGCTGTTGAAAAGTTTCGACTCTAAGCCTGCTAGGTGCCTTGTGTTCTTTCCTACATATAGAACTGACGCAAGGTGTTGGTGACTTTCGCTTGTGTACACTTGGAATTCCGCTAAACCTCCATTAGAGCTATCAAAGAGGGGTTTCGATATGTTGAATCGTTTCAATTTGGGACTGTTACTATGTTTGTTCGCTTTTGCTTGTTCGGATAGCGAAACCACAAACATGGATGAGCAGAATACTGAGACTACAACCGGTGACGGTGATGCAAATGACCCGAGTAGTTTTTTGAGTGAGGAGAACATTACAGATCCAAATGACGCGGACGGTACGAACGGCGCTGAAACGACACCTGACGCCAATAATCAAGGTGACGGGAGTGATGGCGAAGGCGGTGAGAGTAGTGCAACAAGCGATCCTCAAGTTGATGAATCGGATACGACGAATCCGATAGGGCCTGAAGTCGACCCCAATACAACGGTCTCAGCGAGTGAGCATGTTGGTGAAAGTGAAGTTGGGGTTGTTTGTGGAGAAAGTGCAAGCGTGTGTACAACAAGTGAAGAGTGTTGTGTGACAGTGCAATTGGGCACTGGATTTAGCGGAAGCTGTTCACCGCTTGACGGTCAATGCAGTGGCGGGTTTATAAATAGCTCCTTCACATGTGATGAAGATGCAGACTGCGGGAGTGGTGAAATCTGCTGCGTTAATATTGATGCGTCGCAGCTTACCGACATTCAGGCAGATTCTCAGTGTATTGCGGGTGATGTATGCCCAGCTGAAACTCAGGCTCGAGCGTGCAATACGAGTGCAGACTGTGGAAACGGCGAATTGTGTTGTGCTCCAGATCTATCGGGTCTGAGTTCAATCATTGGTGACTCGGAATTGCCATTAGACATCGGTGCATGCGCTGTGACCGACGATTGCGCAAACATTTCATTCTTCTGATATCGAAAGAGCGAGAGATACGATGCAAAGACTAATTCAAATCGGCTTAGCTCTAACCCTTGGTATGGTTGGGGCAGGGTGTACAAGTGAGAATTCACAAAATGTTGGAGATGAAACCTCGGTAGGCAGCGATAGTGAAGTTGCAGATTACAACGATTCAATAGAGTCTGGGGATACTTCAGATGAAACGACTGCTGAGGACAGCAGCAGTACAAGTGAATCGAATAACAACTCTTCGAACACCGATCAAAGTGCGACAGAATCAGGTGATGGAGAAGACTCATCGGACGATACGAGCCCTGAAGTTGTCACTGAAGATGGGTCAGCTGCCGATGCGGTACCCAACGCTTATGTTGGAGACTATGAAGAAGGTACCGTGTGTGGAGGTGAGCAGATTTGTGAGATAGGCGCATTTTGTTGTATCAACTGGGGCGTGAGCTCGAGTTGGGAGCTGAGCATTGAGACCGATTGCAGGCTTTGGGGATGTCTCTCAACGCAAAGCATCGAGGTGTCTTGCGACGATCACCGAGACTGTACGAACCGTGAAGGTGAACCGACAGGTCTGTGCTGCGCGAATATCAGTAACCTTGATAGTGCGGGGGCGTGGTGTCGCGCCGATGGCTGCAATGCCGATATCGGTGAGCAAGCCGCTTGTATTGATGATGGTGAATGTGGAAGTGGGGAGAAGTGTTGCACTGCGAAACTGAACTTTTCAAGTGATGGCTCCGAGCCACTCGATATGGGAATTTGTTTTGAAACCGATGACTGCTCAACAGTGACTGTTGGTGGTTGAACCTTTGGAGGCTGGAATGAAAAGATTAAAAACAAAAAGTGTATGGGTCTCGTTCGTGGTACTGTGCATTTTTACACTCATACTTGGGCTTGCATGTTCGGACAGTGACGACACGAATACAGAAGACCAAACCACGGACCCATCCGTGCGTGACCCGGAAGCCGATGACAGTGACGAGGATGGTGTTCTTGATTCTGAAGACAATTGTCCCGAGGTCGCCAATGAAGATCAAGCGGACGCTGACAGTGATGGCATTGGTGACTTGTGTGAGCCGGATGTTGATGGTGATGGTGTAATCTCAGACTTGGATAACTGTGATTCGATTGTCAACGCTGATCAGTTGGATAGTGATGAGGATGGTGTAGGTGATGCCTGTGACAACTGTGTGAATGTTGCCAATGCGGACCAAGCCGATACCAACGATGATGGAATTGGGACTGCTTGTGATGAAGACGGTGATACAATTCTAAACGTCGATGATAATTGTCCCAGTTTTCCGAATCCAGACCAAGGTGACCTCGATGAAGACGGTATCGGTGATTTCTGTGATGAAGATAGTTTTCAGTCGGTTGCATTTACGGGTGAAGCTGAAGTAGGCGTAGGGTGTGGAACACCGGTGAACGGGTCGGTCGATCTCTGCTTGGCAACCGAAGTGTGCTGTCTGGGCGTGAATATTAATGAAACTCAACTCGTCGGCGAATGTCATGCTGAAGAGAACGCGTGCCCGGCGACAGGTCAAGATGCAGGTGTCGTACTTTTACCAAAGCTTCAATGTGATGATAATCTCGATTGTAGCGGTACGCAGATTTGCTGTGTTGGTACAGAGCTCACCATCAATAGCATTTTGACGCAAAGCGAATCGCTCTTTCAATCTGAATGTGTTGAGCCTGCTGAGTGTGTTGCTCCTGCACGAACCAACACATGTCTGAATGATAGCGACTGTACGAATGGGCGTTTATGTTGTGCGCCGAACATCACTTTACCAAACTACGAGGTTCCTATGGAGATTGGTGCGTGTATGGACGTTAGCGATTGTGCGGATGAAACCTTTGGTTTGGACGAGCTTTTAAGCGGAAGTTAAGAACGCTTGAGCTTACAAACGAAAACCGAGCCTTGTGCTCGGTTTTTTTGTCGGATCTATCTCAAAGTCTTCAATCAATCCGAAGTGGTTCGAAACTCAATAATATTCTTGAAGCTTTCAGGCACAAAGTAACGTTGTACGAAGAGCCCTGGAAGGTGAACATCTGCAGGATCGATAGCGCCTAAAGGAACTTCTTTCTCTGCTTCCACAATGGTGACTTTCGCCGCCATCGCCATCATCGGCGAAAAGTTTTTACTGGTACCGTAGAAGCGACAGTTGCCAAAAGGATCCACTTCTTTCGCTCGAATGATTGCAAAGTCAGCTTTAAGGCCACGTTCAAGTATCATGCGGCGGCCCTCAAAGACCTTTTCCTCTTTGCCTTCAGCAATCTCAGTACCGACACCAGTGGGTGTGTAGAAGCCCCCGATACCCGCACCCCCGGCACGAATACGTTCTGCAAGTGTTCCTTGAGGATTGAGCTCGACCTCGACTTCACCTGCCAGCATTTGAGCTTCCAAATCCGGGTTACCGCCAACGAAAGAGCAACAGACTTTCTTAACTTGTCGCTGCTGCAAGAGAATCGCAAGGCCTTTGCCTTGGTTCCCGCAATTGTTTGCGATAATAGTAAGATCTTTCTTTTGGGATTTTGCAATCGCCTGAATACAGCTCTCGGCATTACCCGATAAGCCAAACCCGCCTGCCATCACACGCGCACCATCAAAAATGTCGTGAAGTGCGGCATCTGCGTTTGCTACAAATTTTGAGAACGATTGTCGCACGTTTTCAAGTGACATGAGGGCTCCTAATCAAGAGGTTATCGACATTCAAAGACTAATGGGTCCTCTTCTGCAGGCAAACCCTTACATGCCAAAACACGCTTTTTCTTGAGATCCATGACCCATGCGCCACAAGTTGCCACCGCATCAGCATTGTCCTCAGGGCGCACCATGCTCACCTCAGCGAAATTATCATAAACCGCTCTTGGGCTTTCACCTAACGCTTCGCGATCGCGCAACGCGCATAGGGTTGCATAACGTGAATGTGTTGTTGACGTTGTGCTCACACGAGAGACGTCTTTAATATCACGACTCAAGGCGTGGTTGGTATGCAGGTGTATTTCTTGAGTGCCTTGTTGTATGACCTTTCGTTTTAAACCAGAGGTTTCAACCCCGTACACTTCATTTTCATCGGCGACAATATAATGGTGACCCGACCCAATCGGGGCGTGCATAATCAAGTCACGTGCACTCTTCGCGTTGCTCTCTTTCAGCGCACGTCGAACCAATACCGGCCAAACGATTCCAAGTTGTGCGTCTGTAGAAATTAGATTGTTGATGGTCATTCCCAGACCATGACGATTCAACCCCGTCATGCCTACGCATCCCGAGATTGAGAACATCCAGGTGGGTCCACTCGGGTTGGCTTCACATTCTGGGATTTTTAAAAAGCACACATGATCTGTTGCCGAGCCATGCATGTCCCACGTCTGCGCGAGAATCGGACCGCGTTTCCCTTGTGTAAAGAGTGCCGAGCACCCACCCGGATCTAAACCGTCATCAACAATACCTTTCGAAAGGTCTCGCAGATCGGTGTAGTGATTTACAAGAATGATCTTTTCAAGGCTCAGACCTGATCCTTCCGCAATTCCACACATCTCACTGCAAAGATCTTCATCGAACGATGTGAGGATTGGAATGTGCATCGAAGCAATCTGAAGTGTTGTCGCTTCATCGCCAAAGTCAGACTTTTGCAGTGTAAGGTTGAGACGGATTTGATAGAGTTCAGAAATTCGGTCTCGAAGAGTTTCGCCGTGTTCTCTCCCCCATTCACGTGGGGACTCTCCGCTGAATTCTAAGATGGGTGCGTTCATACTAAAAGAGTTAACTCAATTGAGCACAGGACGCCAACTTGTGACCTTATGACAAGACGAATGTTCTCGTCAGCGCTAAAAAAAAGCCAGCATTGCTGGCTTGTAAATACTTGAGTCTAAGACTTAGGGGCACATCGCAACTGGTTAAACAAGTACCACCATTATCAGCAATGTCCGATGACCCACCGATACAACACATTAGGCCTTCTTCGCATACGACAGGTACAGGTGTATAACCCGCATTGAAAGCCAACTAACATTCAAAACAGACATAGAGTACCCAAGAGACACTACTCAACGTATATGCTGAATCGACTTCTAAAGAAGAGCAAGCGGACTCAACCAATGCTTGAATTCATTATGCCTCGTCGTTAGCGCAGGCGCAAACAGAACCCTTGCACCGAAACCAGGTTTCAAGACGATGTTTTGTGCTCTTGCTTTTTTGATAAAAGCATCGCGTGCTGCAATGTCTTCGAATTCGATACCCTTCCAAAACCCCTGACCCAATGTTTTAGTATCTTTGAATGCTTCCTCAAAAGCTTCATCGAATGCTGTAGCGTTCTCGTGCGTTTTAATCGCATAGGCTTCTTCAAGTGCATGACGCGCACGCAAGAGTGCAACTTCGTCTCCATCCCAAGTTGAGATTAACGTAAGTGGTTTCTTCACAAAGAAATCATCGTCCACGAAAATATTGCCGAGTTGCCCACCTGTATACCAAAGTACCATATTGGGTTTAATGGGCGATGTGTCACTGAACCAAAGAGCTTTTCCATTACGCCCAAGCGCACTTGCTGTTTCGCAGAATACGATGGGCACCCCGTAGGTTTCTCTGAGTTTTCCTAGACCTACGAGAAACTCATCTTGAAGCACAAGTCCACTCATCTCGCCAATGGGCTCAACGACAATTGCCAAAAAGTTCTCTGGATCGTCTTGTATTTCTGTTTCGATCTCAGAAAGTGCACGGGCGATATCACCATCAAGTGCGGGGTGCTTAATGCGCGGCCAATCAAAGAACGAAAAGGGCGCTTGGTAATCACTTGGATCGGTCAACGAACGCGCAGCGGCACTAATCGTACCGAAATATTGCTGTGTTAATGTCAATGCTTTTTGCGCACGGGGGCGTTGAACACGAAAAGAGCGTACCCCTTTGTCAATCAGTTCAGCGCGGCCAGATGTAAAGTAGGAATGCGTTAAGCCCGCAGGTGCAAGTTCTCGCAAGAGCTCTGAATAGCGGACAACATTCGGCGTAACCCAGTTGGAGAGGGTCAGCTTCGAGCCGAGTGCGGGGCTAAACTCTCCTTGCCGAAAGGCACGAATCAATCGCTCATGTCGTGCACCAAGGGGGGCATGAATGCTGTCATCAAGACGTATGAATTCGGATTTCTCCTCAACCTTTTGTGGCTCAGCTCGTTGTGGCCAAACTTCATTCCCGTGAAGAGGGATACGATAATAAATCGCTTCACCGGAGGCATCACCATATTGATTGCCTTTGAAGTGAGTATCTACATAAGCACCCAACTTACTGTTGATAGCGCCCATTTCCAATGTTTGGCCAACACGGTTGCGCCCGGTCATAAAGAGATACTTGGGGGCACCATCATCATTGCGCAAGTCGCGCACAGTCTTAAGTTGAGCAAGCTTCAGACGAGTACCAACACGAGAGCCCTGTGCGCTGGCGCGCAGAGATATATTCGAAGAATAAAAAGTCGTACCTTGTCCCCGAGTAAAGTCCTCTTTGCAGCCATCGGCCGTGTAAGACTCTACCGCACCGCCGAGGGCATAACCTAAAAGTTCAGGCCCGGTATCGGTACGTCGCGTTGCAAGCAATGTAATGCCGGAAGGCTCACAAATCATACGCTCAAGCTCGGCTGGAGAGTCTTGACGCCCCTCCTCGTAAGTCTGTGACTCAATCATCATAATGTCTTCAGAAAAGTAAGACCACGCACTTTGATCGAAGCGTGCAATACGCGCGCCCAGGGCCTGTGCTAGAAAAGACTTCACGGGCATGCCAAGTCGTGATGACCATTGTGCCTCAAAGTCTTTTTCATTGTTACTCTGTGAGAGTCCTTTTTGTAGTGTAGAGATGATATGGCGAGGTGTAACTTTTGCAGCTTCTTGTTTCTCATCGACTGCTTTGAGTGACTTTTGAAGATCATAATTGTCGCATTGACCCTCATGGTAAAGTCGATGGTCACACCACGACTCTAAAGTCGTTTGGCTCATCGACAGAATTGCTCCGATACTGGACTGACGACAGCTTCTTGTTTGCGCGGGTAAAGCGCGATTGTCCCATTCAGGCATTACGACACTAGGATCAAGATCTTGGTCGTGCATTTGAACCAAGGCCGGTTTCAAAAAGGCACGAAGTGCTGCTTCAATTTCTCGAAACAAGATGTCCAATGTCGCAGGCTTCCAAGACGCCGAAAGTCGAAAACGAACTGTGCGTTCACCCGCAATGTAGACCATGAATCCACGGTAAAAGCGTTGTTTGACAAACTCCATCGCCAGATGTCGACTCGGTAGGTCAAAGGCAAAAGCGTATGCAACACAGCGAGGGTTCGTCACAATTTGCGGTAGGGTCCGCGCCATCTTGAAAAGACGTGTTTTGACCCAATGTTCAAGCGATACCCAATCCGCTGTGAGTACACCTTTGGCATGAAGCAATCCCCGTGCGACTTGCAAGCGATGCGGGACCGAAGGTCTGCTATCCGGCCATACCGAGAGGCATGCCCCTGTCTGAGCTTTCTTTGCGGTGGTAACACATTCTGGACCCTCCGGGTTCCCATCTTTATCGCGAAGGTCGAAAAGCTCGTGCCAAAAGAAGGGTCCACCAAGACCGAAGCCAACTTGAACTTCATCAAAAACAAGTGGAATCCCATGACAACGTGTTAATGCGCGAAGACCATTGTAAAATCGTGCCGTAGCATAGTTATCACCGCCTTCACCTTGCATGGGTTCAACGATCACACAGCACACATCACCTTTTTCGATGGCTTCATTCATTGCGATCAAGGAATCAATTTCACTGTTACGTAGAATATCATCATCTTTTTCAGGAGCACGACCCTCCGACCATGTTTGGATCCAAGCATCGTTGACTTCGGGCTCACGTCGTGGGTCACGCCACTTGGGGAAGGGCACATAGCGTACTTCATACCCTTTAAATTCAAAAGGCGCACGCTTAACAGGGTTGTAGGTCGCGTGAATCGACATCATGGTTCGACCATGAAAGCTGCCTTCAAATGCTATGATCCGCTTACCGCCCGGGCCATTCACGCGGCAAAGATCAAAAGCTTTTTCATCAGCTTCTGCGCCACCATGTGTGAACGATATGTGCTGCATGGGCTCCCAAGTATGTTGTAAAAGGGTTTCTTTGAAGCGTTGGACAAGTTCGTCTTCGCCATCGATCCATTCACTGTTTGAGAGTGTTAAGGCTTCAAGTTCGCCTTCATGAAGCGCTTTGCGAAATGCGGAATCGTTAAAGCCTAGGCCCAAGCTTGCGATCTGACTTGCTGCATCCAAAAGAATGAGTGGTTGTTCATCGACACTTGATAGAAAAGGCCCTTCAGAATTGTTGAGGTCAACTACAGGCGTTTTACGCTCTTTGGGTACAAAGTTATTTTTATACATCCGTTCTAAAAACATTTGTGAGCGCGGCATAAAGCCATCTTCTGGACGCTGGACACCTTGGATACGTGTTCCTAAAATAGTTTCTGGGCGATGTCCTGAAAAGACTTTAAGCGCAGTTTCTAGCGGCTCAAGAAAACCACGCGCTCGATCAGGGCCTAGTTCAAGCGATGTGATTCGAAACTCATCACCTTCCCGAACGAACCCACCTGTCTGATATAATGTGGTTTGCTCAAAGCTCTTTAATCCATAGGGGAGTCGGTCTTCAAAACTCTTCGTAGTATAGTAAAGATGCGGGCCATTAACTCGATCTGCAAAGAATCGGTATTTCTCAAAGAGCGACTCAATTTGGTGGCGCATAATCAATTGCTGGGTTGAACATGGTGTCTCAAAATCATTTTCTTTTGCATCAAGAGAATCGCTAAAGACACTACGAAAGTGACCATCGATTTCTTTTTTTCCGAAAGGACTTTGAAGGCTAGCAACCGGGTATGTTGTGTAGCGCACAGCGTCGATCCCTGCCGGGCGTTGGTTTCCGCTTTTACCTACACCACCAAAGGGGAGGGCACCGTTTGCACCGTTTGTGGAGCGATTCCAGTTCAAGATTCCCGATCGTGTTTCGTTGAAAACGCGATCGTAGACGTCCTTAGATTTCGAGAAGAGCGAGTTCGCAAGACCAAAGGTATTTGCGTTGAGTCGTGAGATGCCATGGTCGAGATCTTCCACGATTTCTACACAAATGTCTGGGCCAAAGAGCTCTTCATTTAGATAGCTTTCCGCAGCTTTAGGGTCACTCAAAAGATGAAGTGAAGGCGTGACAAAAGCACCTTTGCCGACATCGTCACCAGCAACAAGAATATCACACCCTTGGATGTTTGAACGCATCAACTTAAAACGCTTGTAGGTGCTTTCGTTTGCGAGAGGCCCGAATGCGCACGTTTCCGCGTCCGGCTGTGAAGGACGTAGTGTGGCAATGGTCGACTGTAGTTTTGCAATTAACGCCTCAGCATTGTCTTTATGAATGAGAACGCGACTGGTTGCGGTGCAACGCTGTCCAGTGCTTTGAAAGGCCCCTTGAACAATAGAAACCAGAGCCTGATCGATATCTGCATCGTCGTGAACATACACACAGTTTTTGCCGCCCATTTCAAGTGCCACAACTTTATTGGGGAAGTCCAGCGCCCGCTGCGCAATCTTTCGCCCAGTGGGGTATGAGCCAGTAAAGAGTATTGCATCAATATTTTCGTGTTCGACCAGTGCAGCCCCCACATCGCCGCCGCCTTGAACCATATTGAAAACACCAGCCGGAAGACCTGCTTCTTCTACGCATTTCGCGTAACGTTCAGCACAGAGAGGAGCAAACTCACTGGGTTTTAAAACCACAGTGTTGCCCGTCAACAATGCGGGGATGATATGGCTGTTCATTAAGTGAAGTGGAAAGTTAAAAGGCCCCAACACCGCGACAACGCCTTGAGGGTGCGGTGTTGCAGAACCATGAACATTGGGAAGCCGTTCGGAAGCGATCCGAGAGAGACCCGAACTCGCGATCAGTTTAATTCTGTTTGCGCATGAGCCAGCTTCGGCTTTTGCTTCGCGCAATGGCTTGCCCGTTTCAAGAAGTACGGCTTCTGTTAACGAATCTGCATGTTTTACGAAAGCTTCACGTAACCTCTCAAGATGTTGATAGCGCTCTGCAAAGGAGAGAGCCGACCATTGCTTTTGTGCGTTCTTCGCAGACACAACTGCCTGTTCAACGTGTTCAAGATCGTAGCTTGTTTCGAAGAGCAACTCGAAGGCGTGCGCAGGCTTTGTACTTTTTAGGGTTTGTTTCCCTTTGCTGAAGCAAGCATCAATCCATGAGCCAGAACCGTGTAACATCTTGACCTCCGTTATGAGAGAGCGATCATCAATGATCCCTCTTTGAACGTGGTCTGAGCCTACTTAAAATCCTCTAGGGCGTCCAAAGTTCTTCTTAATCTCTTTTAAGCACCCGACCTTGATCGAAAATCAAGAGAAGAGATTTGTTCGACACGATCTTTTGAAACAAATATATTTATAAACAAAAGATTATTCGACATGCTCGAGTACACCAGGCTCACTGCCGTAACCCAGGCCTATAAGAGTACCCTGTCTATCCCAAAAGGCATAGATAGCTCCTTCAAAGAACTCAGTTTCAAAGAGAGATTTTCCAACTTCTGTAATTCTTTCTGTCATTGTCGGGACACTACTTCCATCCTCAATCAAAGTATGGGGCACTTCTCGATGCGTAACTTCATTTTGCGATAGCAAGTTCTCAAGTCGATCGCTATCTTGCTGATAGACATCTTCATCTCCAGGTCCATAATAGTCAAAGACATTGGCTGCGAGCCCCATTATGAATTGTTGTAGAAGGTCTGTTTCATTAAAAGTCGAAGGTGGTGTTTGAATGGGCTGGGCGGCAGACCAGTTTTTGTAGTTGTCCCTCAAGTTCTCAGGCAATTCGCCGATATTCGCAGAAACGCGTACGTAGTCACCATAAAAGTTCTTAAAGGATTCAGCGTTGGAGTTACCATAAAGTTCGAACGTATCTTTTAGATCACTTAGCTTGTTCACTTCATCATTGCCGACAATATTTCCATCTTTATTAATATCGGCTCGGTCAACCATTCTGTTCACGTAACGGGCTGACGAGGCTACGAACTGGGTCATCTTACTCCTGGTACTCATAATATTATCCTTTGTTAAGAGTATAGGTTTACTATGCAACTCAGGAGTATTTTGGCGTAATTCAGCACACTTCGGTCAAAAAAATTGAAGTCTTCCTGTTCGAAACTTTATCGGCCTTAACTATTAATCTGAGGTTGGAACCTCAAATCAGGGTTTGACGATTTAATACGACTGCAAAAAAGGACCCCAGGCAGGCGAAGAATAACTTCCACCGCGTGTAACACGCGTTTGAACCTTACCATCGAGCGTTGTGATATAGATTGATTTTTGCCCGCTTCGATCGGAGGTAAAGGCAAGAAGACCTCCATTGGGAGCAAAGCTAGGCTCCTCGTTGTTCCCTTGATCTTGTGTCACTCTCGACAAGGTATTGCTTTCGAGATCGAGAACAAAAATATCCAGGCGATTGTTGGCGTCGCGTGCGGTGAAAGCAATCTTATCGCCGCGTGGTGAAAACACGGGTGTTTGATGATAATCCCCTTGGAAAGTCAGTCGGCGTATACTCTTCTCACTGAGTTTCATCAGGTAAAGGTTGGGTTGAGCCCGTCTTGAAGACACGAAAACTAAGGATTGACCGTCTGGGCTCCAATCGGCTGAGGTATCGATACCCCACGAGTTGGTTAGGCGCCGTTTCAATACGCCTTTTCGATTCAAAAGGTAGAGCTCGCTGTTGCCATCTTTTGAAAGGGTCAATGCGATTGTTTTGTTGTCCGGTGAGACTTTGCCCCCAGTATTGAGACCTGGGTGATTTGAGAGAAGCTTCACCTTGGATGTTTTAAGAGAGACCTCAAAGAGGTCGGGGTTTCCTCTTCGATAACTCGTAAAAAGTACAGAGCGAGCCTTGGGGGACCACGAAGGTAAAAGATTCAGCCCACCTTGACGGGTCAGCTGACGCTCATTCTCGCCATCAATATCCAGGGCCACAATATGTTTGGCACCTGCAATACGCTTGACCGCAGCAAGACGTGTGAGAAAAACACCAGGCTCTTGCGAAAGGTTCTCGAAAAGATCGTTTGCCACTTGATGTGCGCTGAGATGCACCTTTTCTTTGTCCACGACATAGGTTTTGGTGAACCGAAGACTTTTGAGGGAAACATCATAGAGAAAGACTTCCAACTCATATTTGTTGGCTTCATTTTTGCGTTCGGAGAGGCGCCATTTGAGTAAGTTCTCAGCACCCACCACCACCCAATCGCCAAAACGAACATCTTCATTCACAACACCGTCTGTATCGATAAAAGACTTTGGGTTGAGAACATCGAAGAGTCCTGTCATCGCCAAATCTGCACGCACTTTTTTCGTCAAAATGGTGACAGGCCCAATGACTTCTCCACCATTCAGTCCAACAACGCGAGCGTCGGTAATCGCGATGGGTAAGGCACGAAAGGTTGCTCCTTCAACACTGCCAATAACAGGAGCTGAACTGTCAACAACCTCACGCGCTTCTGACGTTTCAGGGCTCGAAGATGAAGGTACTGAACTTTGCCCCAACGCCGAGGTGGAAGCGAAAGTGAAAGCGAGAAATGCAAGATTGCATCGAACGAAAAGATTAAAACTCTTCATGTCTTGGGTCTAACTCATTTACAGCGTAATGGGCAAACATTCACCAACACACCCTTCGAATAAAAGCCCCGTTCGCGAATGGGCGGCTTCGGAAAGGGCGTGGATTTTTTAACCGCTTGAAGCACCGCGTTATCAAAACTTGAATTACCGGATGCTTTGGACACTTTTGTTTGCTTCGGCATGCCATTGGAATCCAGCGCGATAAAGATTCGAGTCTTGAGTCGAATACGCTCATTTTTACTCAATGTTGACGGTGCGCTTAGATTCGTACGAATACTTGCTAAGATTTTGTCGTTGTACCCCGCACGGAGTCTTCCAGAAAGTTCAGCGCCGAGTTCCGAGCCCTCGCTTTGCCCCTGTGGCCCTTGGTCCCCAAGACGCTTATCGATTAAGTCTTGTAGGTTGGGTGTCTTGGATTTTCGCGCTTTGACCGCATCGTCTTTTGTTGAACGTGCTTTCGTATTGGACTTTATACTCTTTTCGCGTTCAACTTTTGCATCTTGTGTTGCTTCGGCCTTGGGGTTGAGAGCGCTTTTCTCAGAATCGAACTTTTGAGGTTCGCTCTTTTTATTCGTTTCTTTGAGTGTATCCCTTTCGTTGTTACTGGGTTCTTTCTTCACTTCTTTTTGCGGAAGATGACTTTCACGTTGAGCTAAAGCAGCGTCGACATCGTTGGCTTTCTTTTTGATATCCTTGGTCTTCGATTGGCGCTTTGATTCTGTTGCCTTTGCCTTTTTAAGGGAAGGGTTCGCGTTTGGGCTTCCTCGAGCGACAAGTTTTGCGCGAATGAATTCTCGCTTGGGTTTGACCTCGTCAACGTTCCAAGAGTTGAGAAAAAATGCAGCAAGTGCAAAAACAAGGTGTGCTACGATGCTGAGTCCGATCCATAACCCAATCTTCGACGGCGATTTCACTTCATTTCCCTTTGCTAAAGTTCAATTTTCTGCGTTAGGGGCTTATTCATTTCGACGGAGAAGACCGACTTGCGTCACCTGCAGAGGCTGTCTCTGGATCACTCAGAAGCGAAATGCTTTCAGCGCCAGCTCGTTTGGCCGCGGCCATGACATTTAAGATGAGTCCATAGGGTAGCGAGGCGTCCGCAGCTAGGAAAAGTTCTTTGTCGCGTTTAAGTTTTGCGTTGTTGGACAAAACCTCAAACACCCGACCTGCAGGAATCTTTGAATCGTTCAGAAAAACATCCTGCTGCGCATCTATGGAAATCGTGAGCTCTTCTTTGGGCGCATCCATTGTTGCGGCATGTTCGCTCGGAGGCAATTGAATTTCAACACCGGTACTCATCATTGGGGCCGTGATCATAAAGATGACCAAGAGTACAAGCATCACATCCACCAGTGGCGTAACGTTGATTTCCGAGACTATTGAGCCAGGCGCTTGATTCGAAAAGGGCATACCTTGGACTATCACCCGTATTACAAAACTTCCACTCGTAGCCCTTCTATCGTGAAGCGATCACCCGACATTGCCATCATGGGGTGGTTGAGCTCTTCATCAAATACGGTGAGCCTCGCCCTCTTATTTTTGAAGCTGAAAGTTCCGTCAGCCTCATTCGAAAAAGCGTCAAGAGGCAAGAGGGGGACGTTCTCAGGAGCCTTTGCAGGGCGCAAGGTCGAGCGCTTCACGGAATTACGGCAAAAGATTAATGTCAACCACGGGAGCGTCAACATATGGGTATTGGAATCAATAACAAGGCTTCGAAAGACAAGGTCATTGCAGTGAAGCAGGTCGTCTTGAGGGAAGTCGTGTGTTTGCTCACTTACCCCCAGCATGCAGCTGGGTGAGGCCCTATCCTTTGGCCAAGCGATAGACATGTTTTCACCCTTGAGGCGAGGGCTTAAGATCTCAAGGTCTCTTCCACTTGGCCCAATTTCAAAAACACCGTCATTAAATTCATGCCACAGAATCTGATAATTTTTAAAACGGAGACCCAAGGTGTTGGCACATTGTTTCGCTCGAAGTTTTTCTTTGAGCTCCCAAAATCGCCGGTCGGCCTCAACCAAGGATGGCGTCAACAGATTCAGTGCGTAGCGACGTTGATTCAGCGCTAGGACGCTTTGTACGTGTGAAAGAGTGTTGTTGCTCGAAAGGGCACCTTCATTTTGTTCAAAAACGTCTTCCCACTCATCCAAAGCATCGAGACTGGTGTAGTGTAATAGATCTCGGTTTTGAAGATGTGTGCGTTCCGCTCTCAGCCGCGATGCCAATTCGATCATGTTGAGGCGATCCAAGGCTTCCAAGGCTTTCTCGACCTCGGGTTTTAAGAGCTCCAAGACACAATAGCGCTCGAGGTTGTCACAGTCGTGTCGTTGTACGATTTCTTTTGCGTACAACGTCCAAGTCAAGATTTCCGCTTGGTGAAGTTGCGGAATAACCTTGGTCCGAGTTTGCGTACCGGTCTTTTGCCCTTGAGAAGCTCCGAGGGACTCAAGTGTCTGAATGAGCGATTCTAAGAATCGAAGACGTTCAAAAAAGTCTCCTTTGACGGAGTACTCTTCAAAACGACTTTGAAGATCAAGGCGCAGTGTCTCGTGAATTGGTTGCGCAACATCTGTGACTTCAAAACCATGCTCGAGCGCACTCGCTTCAACATGGATTGCAAGCGAAGCCAAAAGCTCGCTTCGAGAACTCGGGGAAGCTTGAGTCCGCGTACTCGGTGTGCCGGAACGACGACGCAGCTTCGCAATCGATTTTAACCTTCGAGACTTCACCCATGTTCGTCTCATGCATGACCACTATAAATTTGTAGGGTTTCACGCTGATGCGGCGTGCACACCCATCCGCGACGTGTGCGTGTTGTACGGTCTTCTAGAAAAAGTACCTTCGTGCCACTCGTATGACCATACAAAACATATTCAAAGATTGTGCCTTCTTGCATACTCCCCACACCTTCCCCCGAAGTCGTGGCAAGACGCCATTGCGAACGGCGTTCCTTGTGCATTGTCTTGCCATGTAGACGTAAAGATTCGGGGAAGGGGGCACTTTGAGGTAAGACCTGCGAGGGCTCACAGTAATAAATCATATTGGTTGATTCAGGGCGCAGCCAAAGCATTTTTTCCTGCTTGCCATCATCAACACTCAATACTCGGTATTCGTCGATTGAATCTGAAAAGACGCATTGGCCCATGATGACATAATCGTTTACTCCAAAATCAATCGCATCACCAAGTTTGAGACTCGTAAGTTCTTTGTCAGGCGCTAAGGTACGGGGACGATCGTATGCATTTCCTTCCAAAAGCTGAACATCGCGATCTTCACCTTGTGCGAGGAGCGCCTGACGACGATAGACCGCTAAGGAGACTACAGTCCCCATCGAGAGTAACGATAATGCTGCTAAAAGCATTCCCACGGTAGAAACTCCTAGGTTGATGCATCTAGAATAGTTTGAGCGAGTTCTAAGAGCAAATCATCTTGGGCACTACGTCGATCAATCGCTTCCAGGGCGAGTTCGAGTTGACGTGGCCCACCATCAATATTCTCAATACGAGTTCGGAAAAACTCACGAATGAGCTCTTTTGACTTAAGGTCACCACTGTAATCAAGGAGATGAATTAATGAAGACTGACGCCTGGCAGGGACGCGTGCAGTCATTTTATCAATATTCTTGACCACGAAGTCCCACGCAAGATTATGCACTTTCTTCCTGCGCGCAATATTAAACAGGAATGTTGTGATTTCATTGTCGCGAAGGTCGTCTGACAAAATTAAGGGAAGTTGATTCTTTTGTAGGTTGGGATCATCGATCGATGACAGTGCACCAATAAGTTGTCGCCTGGCTACAGGGTCACTCTCATTTGAGAGTCGGGTTCGTAATTGGGTCGCAAAACTTTTTCCGCGAACCTGAAGTGCTGCTTGAAGCGCCACTTGACCCAAGTCGCTCGCTAAGACTTTCGGGTTTAGTTTTCCAATCTTTGATGGCCCAAGATACTCGACACCAAGCTTTGAAAAATTCTCTAAGAGCTCTTCGTGCTCAAAGTCAAAAATAAGACTTGACACAAGCTTGGGCCTAGACTCTGTAATCAAAGCACTTTCACCCCTTTTTGCTTGAAGTCCGATCGCGTCGAGCTTCTCCCAAAGCACAGTCTTGCCCAGATCAATCCATGCGTGTTTGAATTGAGGACCGCTTCGATGAATTGCTTGGTGCATAAAGTTAAGTGTTGAAGACCAAACCAATGGATGAGGGTCGTTCATCAAAAGAGGGAGCGTTCTTATCATCAATATCTCATTTAAATCGCCCTGTCGAAAGAGCGCGAAAAGGCTGTCACGAAAACTCATTCGTTCACGAACATTCATGGTGCTATAATGATTCTCGATCAAGTTGCTCAGGTCGTTAATGTTGAGCGACCAGCGGTAGTATCCAGAAGCATTCGTATTCGGGTGCCCCCAGCTTGTTGGCATTGAGGCCGCAACTGCTTCAGCAGAAACAAAACGTTCATCGCTTTTATGCTTGGGTTCAGAGATGAGAGCACATCTGTGCGCCAAGGAAAGCTTTCCAATACTTGCGCATAAAGGCAGGGTCCATTTTGAGCTCGTTTCATAAGTGCTTCCCTTGGCACGATAACGTCTCTGTGTGATTTCATTGGCGTTCACATGTAGGTGGGGAACACCCGGTTGGAAAAGGAATGATTCAAAAAGTTTGGGTATGGATTTATTGGGGGACGCGGCGTCGAGCGATTGAATCAGATCTTTGTAGTCTGCATTTTGATACGCATGTGTTCTCATATACTCGCGCATACCTTTTCTAAAATCGTCTTGACCCATCCATGACTCAACCATGGAGAGTACTGAAGCACCTTTCGAGTAGGTAATGCCATCAAAAGCGTTATAGATATCATGGTCGCTTTCGATCGGTTCGCGTATCTGCCGTGACGATGCAAAGGAATCTTGATCCATTGCCCAATGGGTATAAGAGAGCTGACGCGCCTGGGCTTCAAACTCGGGGTGCGTGTCTTCGACAACTTTGGCGGCCATCCAAGTTGCAAAAGCCTCGTTGAGCCAAATGTCATCCCACCATGGCATTGTCACGAGATTACCAAACCACATATGTGCGAGTTCGTGTGCCATAATATTAA
Source organism: Myxococcota bacterium (assembly GCA_020630615.1). GTDB lineage: Bacteria > Myxococcota > UBA727 > UBA727 > JAHDBA01 > JAHDBA01. The sequence goes on from JAHDBA010000002.1 coordinate 219,856, forward strand.
CAAAGCGAGTTTTTTGTGCCATCGGTGCGGTGTTTTCATCGATGAAAAGAAAGTAGTCGCGAAATGTAATCGCGCCGACGTTCTCCATCGCGCCTGCCCGAAAGTCTGGCACCGCGATGATATCAAGCTTTTCAAAAGGGAAGGGATAGTTGAAGTAGTTCTCAAGTGACTCGACAAGCTCTGATGTATTTTGAAGCGCATATTTGAGTTCTTGCCCTTTACCTTTGACTGCGACACCGCGAAAGGGCACTTCAACATTTCTGATTGAGGTCTTCGGTAGGGCAGGCGCATCGACAATATCAAAAGGGCCAACGGAGAATGAAAGCAGGTAAGTGGGCAGGGCCTTGGTTGTCTTGAACTGGTGCCGCATCTTTGATGTGCCATCATCATATTTAATCTCCTCACTTTTTACTTCGGGAGTTGTTGTGATGATGTGGTCTTGTTGTCGTGTAATCACTTCAATCGTATAGGAGATTTTAAAACGTGGCTCGTCAAAACAAGGAAAGGCTCGTCGTGCTGAAATCGCCTCAAATTGTGTGAAGGCATAACTTTCATCGTCAACTTTGACTTTGTAGAGACCATGCAAACCAGGTGTATAGTTGCCTTTAAAACGTAGCCGTAATTCACCCTCACCACTCGGCAAGCTTTCTTCGAAGCGAACACTGGCACGACCTTCTTTGTTGAGCTGCTCAAAGCTTCCACTACGTACATAATCTTGCCCATTCTTTTGGGTCACGTAGCTGATATCTGAAATAGCGAGTTCAGCACTGTGGAACACAATTTCTTGCGTTGCTTGGTTCAGCTGGAGCTTGATTGTTGTTGTACCTGAAAAACTTTCAAGCGTTGGGTCGATATGTAGAGCTATTTTCTGGGCAATGGGGCTAACGCCTTGCGGAAGTTTACCCGAGTTGTGTTGGGACTTGGTCTCGTCATGCGCGACACTTTCAGTGGTTGGTGATTGGGGTAAGACACTTTGTTTTGATGTTCCGACACAGCTGATGAGGGTGAGTGTTGGAATCAGGGCAATGGCGAATCGGGAAAGGCCTTGGTTTATCATAAGAAACTCCTTTTGGTGCACTAAGATCTGTTTTCGCTTTCAACAAGGGCATCATCCTATGCTTTGTTCTGCCTCGCACCTTCTTAGAGGCCACTTGCCATGCCAGTCAAAAAAGATTGTAGGAAAAACATAGAAGGTGCTTTGCAAGTAAAACAAGATCGGTTAAGTCAGTGTTCGTGGGCCAGTAGCTCAGCTGGTTAGAGCGCACGCCTGATAAGCGTGAGGTCGGGTGTTCAAGTCACCCCTGGCCCACCAATCGTTGAAAGACGATTGTTTTAGTGTTCACATCAGAAATGATCTGTGTTACACTTTGATTCCTGTGGGGCCATAGCTCAGCTGGGAGAGCACCTGCTTTGCAAGCAGGGGGTCGTCGGTT
>JAHDBA010000016.1:0-21913 GCA_020630615.1 Myxococcota bacterium
GGTCGAGGGCTCGAATGTGACATCGTCATACGCGACTTGGCGGCAAGCCGAGAACATGCGCGTATTCAAATGAAATCTACAAACAACTTCTCAATTGTGGATCTCGAATCGGGCAACGGTACTATCGTGAACAATGAAGCTGTCGTTTCAACACACCTAAAACATGCCGATACGATCCTCATCGGCAATACGAGGTGTGTCTTGCGATGCGTCGGCCAAGACCCGGATGTCACATCGATAGAACTTGTTACCGATGAAGATCGCGCAGAAGAACTTGCCGCAACCACAAAACCTTCCCCCAATGCGGCTCTGGAGGCAGCTTTAAGCGAGGCTCTCGTTTCGGTTGCACACAATGAAAAACATGTTGCCGGCGCAGTGGGCCAAGAGCTGCCAAATACGAGCACAAACCTAAGCTTCAATATTCCAAAACCGGGTGTACAAGCGCAGACGCAAGATGAGACCTCACTGTATCGAAAGGACAGTCCAGCCTTTCAATCGCTCGCAACGGAACAGCTGAACATTGCCCCCATTTCGAGAAGTGCAAAAGGTGCCTACGTGGAACCAGACTCCACGCTATCCAAAGAACGAGTGCTATTGATTGGGCTTGCATGCCTCGTCATACTCCTGCTTGGCCTCGTTCTCTGGCTTTTAATGAAACCCAACAAAGCGCCGGTCTCGCAATACATCCCCAAAGGTGCTCAGGCTGAGGCAACTCAAAGCACTTCAACGAACCCAAGGCCGTCGCTGCTTCAAGACAGTGATGCATTAACGCCCCTCCCCGGGAACGATGCACAAGAAGAAAAGTTCAAAGCGGTGGACCCAGAGCTTGAGAAAGCAATCGATAAAGTTCAGTCCGCTTTTCTAGCTCGAAAATATGAAGCATGCGTACGCGCAGCGAACAGTGCGCTGCGGCGATTCCCTGGGAACACCCAAATACTATCTCTGCGCTCAAAGTCCGAGGATGCGCTTAGAGAGATACGCGCGACACGCAGACAAGAAGCAGAAGAACAAACCCCAAACGCAATGACGGAAGAAGAAGCAGAAGATGCACTAATCGATGCCGCTGACTATTACGATTCGAAACAAGTGGCGCGGGCCTGCGAACAATACAAACTTATTCTCGCTCAACGTCCCAAGAGCAGTAATGCACGACGCAAGGCTCAAAAGCGTGGGCTCACCATCCGCTGCCCCAAATCTTAGATTGTCGAGATTCTCTTCATTCCTTTGGTCTCAAAACACCTTGTTTTAGGGCACCGTCACAAAACGATTGTTTTGCCGTAGCAACTTTACAGGCACTGTGGTCGATGCGGACGCTGTGCTTAATTGATCAACTCGCACGACGTCATTAAAGAGCTCATCACCGCCAGCTCTTATAGAGACATCGACATCAACACCATCACGATTCAAACATGGAAGATTGTCCGTAATGATATTGTCTGGAATAAACCCGGGAAGGCCAAGCTCTTCAAGCTCTGAGTTTCCAAGTTGAATCAATACATCCTCGCCAATATCAAGAATGTCAATCATATTGAAATCACCATCACTATCCACAGCGCGACGCTTGCAATCATCGGTGTAGGTCAGCTTCACTTGCCATTGACCGCTACCATCTGCCGCTCCATCAAGCGGTAGCCCCCTCACAATCACCCGCTCTGCGACATCAATAGGAATCCGGTCGGCGACGTACGAAATATTGGTTGGGTACCATTCTGCAGAACCGTAAGGGGTCGTCCACGAGCAACGCTCATCGATCGCTACTGCACCCGTGTTTGCATCAACATTGGTTTCAGGCTTGCCACAGAAGACGACACCGTCTGGGCCCTCCAAAGATAAGTTCACATTCCTAAAATCATAGCCACCCGAAAAGTTATCTGGAGCATGCGCGTAATCCATGGTGACAACCAAATAGTCGTGTTCGGTATTATAATCCGAGTAGCCAACAATCGGAATAGTGATGACCGGCTCGTCGGGATCGTTGGAAGAGACCTGCATTGTCACCTCACGTCCACCAGGGATAACCGTCGAAGGTATGTAGGTCACGGGTATATTTACCCCTGAACCTTGACCTAAGGCAGCATAACTCACAGGCGCAACACTAAATTCACTCGCTCCATCTCCCAAAAAGGAGATACTCTCTACATCCAATGGGCTTCCACCGACATTGGTGAGTCCAAAAGTCTCTGTTATGGCCGAGCCAAGAGGAAGCGGCGAGCCATTAGTCGCGTTGAATGTTAATGAAGTAAGCTGAGGACCGTTCAAATCAATCGTCGCACCGTTATTGCTCTCGACAAGATGAATATCTGGAGGCGTGCGCGAAGAACCAAAGAGGGGTACATCAAGACTTCGGTCATTGTATTGGATGCTTAATACCGTGTCGATGTCAACAACATCCCCTTGCGCGTCAAAGTACACCATCAAATCGACTTCAGAACCTGCTGTATTATCGTAAGGAACAAGCGTCGTACCGCTAATATCCGAAAGAGATAGAGCCCCGCCAAAAGAGCTGCGCACGGTTGCACTCTGAATCACAGCAACAGCGCTACCCGTTCCGAGATTACGAAGTTGTATTGGAAAAGCATGCGCAACATCGGGGTCAACAAACCCAAAATCAAGGATTGGAGGGTCGGCTGCCAGTCGTGCTTCACCGGTGTGCTGAGCTGACAACTCAACTCGTGCAATCCCATCGTTGGGGAAGGACACGTCATCATCACCATTAATTAAAAGCGCGCCAGCTTTTGTACCAGCGCTTGTCGGCGTAATATCGATATTAAGTATTAAGCTTCGGTTCGGCGCAACTGCATAAGGGTAATCTTCAACGCTACATCGGTCACAGCCAAAATCAGAGTCTGTTCCGTTTTCAAAACCGATACCCGTCAGCGTTAATAGGCATGCCCCCTGATTCTCGATCTCAATCTCGAGTACTGCGGGGGAGCTCAGTCCCACATCGCCAAAGTCGTGAGCAAGTGTTGAAACAACCATGAGAGGGCCTTCACCCGCAGACGTATCGCAAGCATATTCTTCAGGTGAGACACACATCCCGTCAACGCAAATTTGGTAAGGGCTTATCGGGCAATCATCGTCTCGACGGCAAGCGCTATCATCTATACAGTTACCATCTTCACAGACTTCCCCTTCATCGCAGTCTGTACTTTGAATACAATCATCTCCACGGTTGATTGAGATTTGATCCGCGCCTTTGCACCCGCCGAAGGATATCACTCCACAACCGAAGAGAATCATCGCAAAGTTTAGCGCGAAGCATCTATATTTAATGAGAACCATTTGAACACCTCAAAGCTTAAAACGACATCAATCTAGAGTCCCGTTTTCCCGGGAAAAACGCAAAAGTTCCTGAGCAGCTTGACCGACATCATGTTTATCGAAGGTATGACTGCCCGCGCGTAGCGGTCGACCATCGGCTCGAAGCTCATAATTCACTGTGACTCCTGAACGATTCCAGCACGATTCAGCAACGGTTTCTGCCATCTGTGCTGCATCAAATGGCACTGCAACCCCCGTATAACCACCCAAAATCATATTGCCAATTGCCAGGATACCACCCACGATTGAGCCCGCTGTTGCACCGCCGACACGCTTGCAGTTCTCGACATAACTCCCTTTGACACGGAACTCTGCATCCAATGCCTCAGTTGATGGAAGCTCTTGAACCCAAATCATCTCCGTGGCTTCTGCGGCCCCGTCGATGCTCCAGCGTGCGTTTCCATAGGCCCAATCCTCTTCACAATGATCAAGGATATCACTCACAACATAACCGTTGCTCGCGCTATCAAAAGTGGTCAACAATGTCGGTCGCTTACAGAAGTGCTCACCGTTGAAGGACCCTACGCCTGCGGCATCACTGTTAACGCTCGCTTCTACACTGAGATCCACGTTGCGTAAGTCGGAAGTCCGCCCCTCCTTCTCCATCGTCATGGCAACCACAAAGCCACTGTCCACATTCGGGTATGAAATCCACCCGCGAAGCGGCACTTCAACGACTTCATCAAATTCGAATGAGATAAGTTGCAGTCGCGCTTCGTGCGCTGGTCCCCGGTCGTTCGCAAAGTTCGTCAAAGTTGGGTCGTCCAAATTTGAGGGTTCCGGTGCGATATAGCGGATGGCAATATTTCGTGACTCAAAACCGCCGATTTCTTGCACAGGGTTGGAGTCCAGCCCAACAATCTGGAAGAAACTTGCATACCCGATATCTGAAAGTATCTGCACGCTATCCACACTAAAAGGAGTGCTCCCAACGTTCATAATTTCAACGGTTCGCACAGGCTCATCGCCAACGATATAGGGTTGATTGTCCGGTCGAACAAACTCTAAAGCTGTCGGGTTTGCGACAATATCCGGTGGAGTCATTGTGGTCGCGCGAAGATTAATCGTGGCGAGGACCTCAGAGGCTGCAACCTCGTCGGTGTAACCAATCACTTGCAATGTACCTTCATAACTTTGAGAAGGTGCATTCTCACCGCTTTCAAACTCCACCAAGAGATTCTCGGTCGTAGCACCGGACACAATTTCAAAATAGCCATTTACGTCAACACCAATTATTGAAGCAGCGTTGGTGGTAAAAACATTGCGGTCGCTTACAAGTTTCACGTGCACACTCGCTTCTCCTGAACCCAGGTTCGAAAGTGTTAAGGGCAAAACGTGACGCAGCCCAGCCGGACGAAAACCAAAATTGATCTCGGTGGGTTCCGCAACCAGTCTCGCCACACCTTGATTCTCCGCAGAGAGTGGTATTGAAATCATTCCAGAGTCGTTCTGTGAAAAATCATTGGTGCGAACTTGAAAGAGCGCGTTGAATGTCCCGGGGACGGTCGATTCAAACCACAATTGAAGTGTATGTATTCGACCAGGAGCAAGTGTGATTGGTAAGGAATTAGGCCCGCAATCGTCGCACCCAAAACCAAGGTCACTCTGCTCAGCTAAAGTCTGAAATCTCAAGATTACACGTACCAAGGTTTTCAAGAGTGATTCCAACGGTGACGCGTTCACCGCTCGCAACATTTCCGAAATCCCAATTATTCGTCGACAGACGAGGAATCGGCATTTCCCCTTCCTGACAATCCACCAATGTTAAGGCTTCACACACGCCTTGCAAGCAAACTTCCCCCGGGCCACACTCTTCATCAGACTCACAGCCTGTCGCTACGCACTGCTCATCAATACAAACACCGCCCAAACAATCCTCATCAACAAGACACTCACGAATAATCTCGACCCGTTGCGTGAATATATCACTGCCGCCACATCCCATGAGAATACCACCGAAGAGCAAAGCTCCAAAGACACGATTGTGCTTTTTCAGGTTCATCGCCATTGTCTCCGCCTCTGACTTCGATTCAAAACTACCATGGGCTCGCGTCTTCATCCGCAGCAAATTGAACATCGTAATAGATGCATTCCGCTGGAGCATTCACATTCGCTGAAACTCGAAGCGTCATGCCACCAGACTCATCACCCCAAGTGTCATCGTCGCGCGCGACAATAACGTAACGATACTCTCCGTTGCGAAACTCTGGAGCCTCCGACCAAGGAATCCACCCATCCGCGTGGAGTTCATGCGAACCTGGATTCAATGGATTGCCGTTTTCTTCGTAGTGGTATGCAATTGCAAGGTTGGGCGAGTTGGAACGGACAAAAGCCCAGACTTTAAAATCTCCATTGAAAGGATTCTTGTCGTTCATCCCTGCAAACCATCGGTCAATGTCAATTGCATCACCAAATTGTGAAATGGTCCCGCTGTACCAAGGCGTTGAGCTTTGAGACTCATTCTCGTACGCGGTTCCGGCAAATGCAGCAATGTCTTCCCCTAAGTCACCGCTCGTCGTTCCGGGGTCTTCCGGACATTCACAGGTTCTTCGGTCACCGTCAGCATCAGCCCAGCCAGCAGGGCATGCATCGTCACCACGGCACGGTTCACACACCAAATCCGGGGCAGAACAGCTTACACGATGCAAGCGACATGATTCGCCGTCACAATCTCCATCAAGTAGATTGCCAAAGCCATCAATAAGGCTGTTATGACAATACTCGGAGCAATCTTGAATACGCACGCTAAAATCAACCTCAAACTCTCTTGAAAACGCGTCGTTGGTTTGAATCACAAGGGTTTTGCTCCGGTTTTCAGCGCTACCACCCACGGGCGAGACACATTGAAAATCGGATTCTGGGTTCAGCATTTGGGCTTTCACTGTAAAAACGGTCTCGCTCTCAGCAGGTACAAGTGCGCTATTGAGCCATCCTTCCCATGAACCAAAGAGGCTCTCCAGCTCGAATACACCTTCCGCTTCGGGTGAGGTACCATTGCCGTCTTTCCAAAAAATATTGGTGAGCCAAACATCTTCATTTCCCAAGTTGCGAACAAGAATGTCTTGTAGCGTCGCGTCACCATATCGAGAGGTCTGCATTGCAACGGAATCGGCTTGCACCTCGATGTCACCATTGAGCGTGAGAACTTGTATTTCTCCCCCTTGCGGAGACCCAAAGAGATCAATGCTTGTTGCCAAGCCCAGGCTCTCATCCTCGAGAAGAAGGGATGCAAAGTCTTCAATAACCTGCCCAGTCATTGTATCGATGAGTTCAGCGCCTGGGTTATAAACAATCGGAATGCTCGCTGTCTCTAGGGGCATCAGCTCAATCGTGTTTTCTGTGAGGGCTATCGAGAAATGGCTATCGTCGTTGAGTGAAAGCTCCAGTTGAATCGCACTGTTACCAACATTTTGGACTCGAACTTCTTTTCTCTCTCCAAGGTTCATCGGTGTAAGCCACTTCAACTCGAAGTCCGATGGCTCCAATACGACAAACTCAGCATTCTCTTGCGAGGTCAGCGCTGCCCTGGCATCAAGCGCTTGCTGACTTGTTTGCGACGATACAAGAGCGGTCAAATCAAAGAGCCCTTCAGTCTCGACTTCGACTTCGACGTCCAGCTCAAACACTTCGCCTTGATTGATAAAGGCTGGTAGTTCACTGAGTACATTTGCATTCAACCCAGCAAGGGCTGGGATTTCAATGTCATGGATTCCGACAATTCGTTGCCCTGCAGATGTATTACGCACTTGAATGCTCCATAAAGCATTTGCACCAACAGGTTGATACCCAAGATTTTGTTCGGCGTTTACGATCTCAATAGAGGGCTCTCCAATATTGAGAGTCGTCACAATATTCAATGTTGTGGTTGCCGTACGCGCAGGGGCATCCCCAAGCACACTATCCGGCTCAAAACCAACCCATGAAAAGGATAGTGTCCGATCGTCCAAAATATCGTCTTTTGGATTGTAGGTAAGCGTAGCATCAAAACTCTCGCCTGCTTCCAAAGTCAAAGGAGCACTAGGGATAACATTTTGGAGGCCAACCTCACTGCTCAGAACAAGTTCAACCGATGCAGCCATCTCCACACTTGAAAGTTCAAGGGGGCCATCACCTCGATTCTCTAAGGTGATCGTCTTTGTCTCCGAGCACCCGAGTTGATCGCAGGTGAACACGATATTGGGGAAGGGAGATACAACCAGTCTTCCAGCTTCCAGAACATCGTCCTCATTCAATGTCTCGTCTTCATTGAGTGGTGCGATTGACGGTGACCCGCAAGTGCATCCCTTTAAGAGAAAAAGAAGAAAGGCCAGTTGGCTGATTACTAACTTGTAAAACTCGCGGGCAAAGCCTTGCTCCACGAAGCTCTTAACTGCATTGGTGGTGTCCTTAAGTCTCATATGAATTTAAACCTCTACACCCTTAGTATGACACATGTCCCCCCATGAGGGGGAATCGGATCTATGCCCTAAGGTACCTTTTTAATGCTAGCATTCGTAATTGATGCGCTTCAAATTCCCGGGTTTTCGTATTTTTGCAAAAAAAAGGGGCCAGAAGGCCCAAGAACACATATCCAGACACAAATTGTGCGCACCCGTCAAAGCGGGAGACGGGCCCACACCTGACCACACCCGCCCACGCATACCTCTATGTGGGCTTGGTTGTTTGAACCTCAAGCTCAATGATAACTTCGTCTGCAACCACAGCAACGCCTTCAGCGAGTTTGTTAAAGAGCAGCCCATAATCACTTCGTTTAACCTTTGTGCGCAGCGTATAACCGACCCTTTGCTGGGGCCCGCTACCAAAGTCGACAACATGTGTTCCCTGCCGCTCGCCGATAAAGACGATTTTTCTTTTGATGCCCCGCATTGTTAATGTCCCGGTTGCTTTGAAATCATCGCCTCTCCAACGAAAACGATCCAGAGACAACGAGAGATTTGGGTATTTTGCCGCGTGAAAAAAGTCTTCACCTTGAAGATGATTGTCGCGTTTAGCAATACCAGTATTGATTGACTTGACCTGTGCTGTTGCCTCAACCGAGCTTAGCTTGCCCGCGTCGTTGCTTTCAAGCGACGCAGTGTAGGAGTCAAAATGTCCGCGAACATAACTCAAACCCAAATGCTTCACTTTAAACCCGATCTCAGAGTGGTTCGTATCGATCGACCGTTGGTGTTGCGCGAAATCATTCTTTGGCCCAGAAGAGTTAGACTGAGCGAAGGCAGTAAAGCCGATGCTAAAAAGTGCAAAGACAATTACGTTTAATGATAAAATACGAACATTATTACTTCGCTGTAGCAAAAGGGTCACGCGAGTCTCCTATATCCTGTAAAACGGAGGGTATCGTCACATCGAGAAAGGAGCAAGACGCAACCGAAGTAGCGCACACCACGGTCTTGTAGTTAATGTGGGTTTTGGCGGTATTACTTCTGTTGAAAGTCTATAGAAAAAAATATTGAAGACGAACAACTTCGTCACAATGGTTCGATGGCGGTTCTAAATATGCCCGAAGGCGCGGTACTTTCCTTTCCGAAGGCAATAAAGACATCATCGCCAAGTTCAAACAAGATATTCGCGATATCGACACGTCTATCGCAGAAGCTCGTGACTACAGTGTCGCGAAATAGGTTTGAACAAAACTTCGAGAAGATAGTGGAGTGATCCCCTTCGTTAACGGTACAAGAATCTAAAATCTTCATAAAAGCGGAGCACACTTCTATTTTGGCGCAAGCACCTCGCGATAATGCTCAACCATTGCGTCAACATTCTGACGCTCCTTATCACGAAGCCCAAGCTTTTGATAGTGCTCTAAAAGCACCAACGCGCCAGCAATATCCCCAGTTTTAACATGTGCTGCAGCTTCAGCGCGGAGTGTTTCAATAAGGGTATCGTCCAAATTGCGAGCCCGCCGAAAATAGTCTAAAGCCGCTTCATAATCGTGTTCAGCGAAGGCTCGGTTCCCCGATGCAAAGTGTGCTTTCGCAACATCGCTGGCTGACCGCGCTTGTTGCGATTGCCACCACAGTGCACCCGAAATCAATGCGCCGATGAACAATCCAAAGCACAAAAGAGCGAAGAGTGAGCCGAGTGAGATCCATGCATACCAAGGGGCATCCGCATGTTCGGTCGTTCCAAAGTATCCGCGCCCCGCTGTTCGCTCACGCTGTACAAAACCGCCAGAATCAATGTCCTTCGACTTCGACCTCGAGTTCGACGACGACCTCGATGTTGAAGACGTACTGGCTTTTACATTCGTTTTCATGCTCTTTCTGCGCTCGACGCGTGCAGTGTTCTCCGCATGAAAATCATGACGTTGCGCAAGCACTTTTGTCGCTTCAACCTGAGTCGCCCCAGCTTGGGGCCCCTTAATTCGATCCTCAAGCGAAGTCTGGGGCTCGACGACATCAAGGTCTTCTGCATCCAAGGCGACAGTTTGGGTGTGTTCCCAAGGGTCAAAGGCTATCGCTTGCGTCGGTTCATCTTCAAAGTCCCGTTGATGGGACAAATCTTCACCCGCGGTCTTCGCGCGCGCCCGATCTTCACTTGAGCGACCTGGACTCCCATCAGCCATCATTTCTTCAAAGACTTCTGAAAAGCGAGGTGCCATTTCACTGCGAGTACGATCGATATCCTGGTCGATTCTCGGCCCACTTGCATCGTTCGTCGATTCGGAATTTTTCTTGGACATCGATTCAATAGACCAAACTTTCGTTTAGTGCTCCTTCATTTCAGTATAAGACGCATCCGTGACGAAATCCAAAAAGCGTCGTTCCACAAGAGAGTTAAGTTTTTTGGGGAGAGACCGACTCGAGTCTACTTCGCTTATGGGCATCGGCTAGAGCTCCTCGCTAAGAGATAACTCAAGCCCTAACTCAAACTCCGCGCTCGATTCTTCCCAGTCATCGATTCGGCGCAGGTTTACGAATGACGAAGCCAAGGCATCAGGCTCAACGACATAGGCGCCTTTCAACTCTGCAAGTCGGTAGAGGTAGGACACCCACTCTTCGTGCGTAAAACATATGGATTTCTTACTCATATTCACCCTTCAGGTATGAAATCGAGCGTTTTGCTTCCTTCTTTAGTACTTTTTAAGGTGACACGGATCGTTTGCCCTGCTTCGAAGCCGCCTTCCAAGAGAGCGGTCGACAGCGGATCTTGCAGCATCCGCTGGATCGCACGCCGAAGTGGCCGCGCCCCATACGCTGGTTCATAGCCAGCATCGACGACGAACTCCCGTGCGTCATCATCAAAGGCCAGTTTCAACTTCTGGGCAGCCAAAAGTTTGTCCAATTTTCGAAAATGAAGCTCTGCAATATCGCCAATATTTTCGCGAGTCAGACCATGAAACATGACAATTTCATCGATGCGCCCCAAGAACTCGGGTCTAAAATGACCGCGCATGGCTTCCATCGCTTGCTCTTTAGCCTCGTCCTCAATCACACCATCATCCAAACTCGATTCCAATAAGAAGTGTGAACCCACATTTGACGTCATAATAATGACAGTGTTCTTAAAGCTGACCAGGTTTCCTTTGGAGTCCGTTAACCGACCATCATCCAGAACCTGCAATAGAATATTGAAAACATCCGGGTGGGCTTTCTCCACTTCATCAAAGAGCACCACTGAATAGGGTCGCAGGCGCACTGCCTCAGTCAGTTGCCCCCCTGCGTCGGAGTCTTTATACCCGGGCGGAGCTCCAATCAAGCGAATCGCGCTTTGCTTCTCCATAAACTCGGACATGTCCAAACGAACAAGGGCTTTTTCATCATCAAAGAGAAACTCGGTAACAGCTTTCGCGAGCTCAGTCTTGCCAACCCCTGTTGGGCCCAAAAAGAAGAAGCTGCCGACCGGTCGTTTGGGGTCATTGAGCCCTGCTCGAGAGCGACGTATTGCTTGTGCAATCGCCCCCACTGCAAGCTTTTGCCCAATTAGGCGCTTGCCGATGCGAGTCTCCATCTGCAACAACTTCTCACGTTCACTTTCGAGCATCTGTGCAACAGGCACACCCGTCACCGTTGCGACCACTTCAGCAATATCGCCAGCCTCGACAGCTTCTCGAAGCAGGCGCGTCTCCCCTATCTCGGCCCACGATGTATTTGCTTGTGCAAGATCGGTCTCGAGTTCTTTAATCACCCCGTATTTCAATCGGCTTGCTTCATCGATATCGCCAAGTCGTTCCGCCTCGCTCAATGCATCACGCTGTTGATTGAGTGCCGTCTTCAGGCTTCGCATGCTTTGCACCAAGGCAACTTCCTTCTCCCATTGTTCACGCAAGCGCTCAACACTTTCTTCGAGTTCGTTGCTTTGAGCCTCCAATTTCTCACGGCGTTCAGCAACGTCCGAACCACTCTCACCGTCGAGAGCCTTGAGCTCCGTTTGTGCATTCACAAGTTCACGTTGTGCGTCATCCAATTCATTGGGAATCGAATCAATTTCAATACGCAAACGACTTGCCGCCTCGTCAACCAAGTCGATCGCCTTATCGGGCAATGAACGCCCACTGATATAACGCGTCGAAAGTTGGATCGAGGCAACGAGCGCATCGTCCGTCACAGGGACCCCATGAAACACCTCGAAGCGTTCCTTGATCCCACGCATGATACGAATTGACTCGTCGAAGTCCGGCTCGTCGACAAGAATCGATTGAAAGCGACGCTCAAGGGCCTTGTCTTTTTCGATGCTGTTACGGTATTCATCGGGCGTTGTGGCACCAAGAATCTGTATTTCACCTCGCGCCAATGCCGGCTTCAAAAGGTTTGATGCATCCGAGGCTCCGTCTCCGCCTGCGCCAACAAGGGTGTGCACCTCATCGATAAAAAGAATAATCTCACCCGCTGATGCCTTTAATTCGTCGAGAATCTTCTTCATGCGTTCTTCAAACTGCCCCCGTAAACTTGCACCGGCAATTAAAGATCCCATTTCTAAACTCATGATGCGTTTGTTCGCCAAGACTGAGGGCACATCACCCTTTGCGATCCGCTGGGCCAATCCTTGAATGATGGTGTTTTTACCTACGCCGGGCTTACCAATTAGCACTGGATTGTTTTTCCGTCGTCGGCCCAAGACCTGAATAATACGTCGCATGATGTCATCACGGCCAATAACTTTATCGAGCTTTCCTTTCCTTGCATGTTGCGTGAGGTCGGTGGCCATTTCATCCAAAACAGAGTCAGACTTTTCTTTAGAGTTCTGTTTTTGTATCGAGCGTGAAGCCCCCCTCTTAAGATGTTGCAAGAGCTCACTCTGTATTAAACCGGCTTCTTTCAGCAGGCGATTCGATGAACCCGCTTCAGCACCCAATTCAAGAACCGCATTGGCCCAATGCCCCCATAGGACCTCCGGATGCCCAAGCCCAGAGATTGAGACTTCAGCGTGTGCCGCAACCTTCAATAAGCGTGGGGAAAGATATGTTTTCGCCCCTGAGATTTTCGGAATTCGCTTCAGAGCCATATCGACCTGCCGCTCTAAGCCATCAACGCGTGCCCCTTGGATTGCTCCCATTGCATTCCGAGTTTCAGCATCTTGAGTCATTGCCCATAGAACATGCTCTGGCTCGATTGCCTGATGTCCTCGGGCTTTGGCTTCACGCTGTGCTTCAACCAAGCGATGTTGCATTGCTCGACTGTATTTTGACAAGTCCATAGTGCTCCCGATCTACGGTGATTTCTTGTTTTAGCATCAAAAGTGGACGCACAACCATGCACGCAAGACCTTTTTTTACACGATTTGCGAGCTCAATTCGCTTCTGCCCTTTCGAATGCGACGAAAGAAGTCTAACCTCACGCTATGGAAGAGTCGAATCACAACGAAGACGTGATTGCAGAGGGTGATTTTGTCGCAGACCCTCGAGGCGCTGAAGATTTGGCTGCAATGAATGCCGAAGCCGAGAGCACGCAATACATTGAAAACAGCGACGCCACGCCCCCCGATACTCCTGTGGCTGAAGGTGAAGCCAATGCATTGGTTCCATTGGGTGAGGCACTCCAGGAACTGGTTCAAAGTGTACGCTCAAAGAATGCATTGCAGCAGGCTGGAGACTCCAAGGCACTCAGCCAGGTCCGAACGCCGCCCAACGCATTAGAGGCCGAGCGCGCTTTATTGGGAGGCTTGCTTCTCAATGCTGAGAGTATCGAGTCTGTTTTTGAAGAGGGTCTCCGTCAGGACGACTTTTACCGCAGCGCTCATGGCATTGTCTACACGATCATTCGTGAGCTTTATGATTCGGGTGAACCCGTGGACACGTTAACTGTCGTCGATGCGCTTCGGACCAAAGGACAACTTGAAAACGTAGGCGGGGCCGCCTCGGTGGCAGAGCTTGAGTCCTTGGTACCCACCAGTGCGCACGTCGGGGCCTATGCTAGGATGATTCGCGAGAAAAGCACCCTTCGCCAACTGATCAATACAGCGACCCATATTGTTCAAGCCTCCTATCAACAAAACCATTTGGTGAGCGATCTTGTTGATGAAGCAGAGCGTTCGATTCTTGCAATCTCAGAGTCCAAACAACGCAAGGGTGTTATCCCCATGCGAGAGCTCGTGAAACGTGCGATTGCACAGCTCGAGCAAGCCTACGAAGCCAAAAGCGCTGTAACGGGGATTCCCTCGGGTTTCCGCGACTTCGATCACAAGACCAGTGGACTTCAGCCGGGTGATTTGATTATTATTGCCGCACGACCTTCCATGGGAAAAACAGCATTCACGCTCAACATGGCCTCACACATTGCACTGCGCAGTGAGTTTCCTGTTGCGGTGTTTTCATTGGAGATGGGCGCTGAGCAATTGGTTCAACGTCTTCTGGGTGCCGAGGGACGCGTTGACCTTTCTCGACTGCGCAAAGGCCAAATTAAAAATACCGAGTGGTCCGATTTGGCTCGAGCTGCTGGGCAACTCTCTGAAGCCCCGCTCTATATTGATGAATCCCCCAGCCTTAGCATTGCTGAAATGCGAACGAAAGCACGGCGCTATGTTCATGATTTTGGTGTTCGTGCAATCATGGTCGATTACCTTCAGCTCATGACTGGACCTCCCGGCATGGATAACAAAGCAACCGAAGTCGGTGAAATCTCGCGTGGATTGAAGTCCATTGCACGGGAACTCAAGGTCCCAATGATTGCCCTTTCGCAGCTCAACCGTAGTGTTGAATCTCGAACCGATAAACGCCCTATGATGTCCGACCTTCGTGAGTCTGGCGCGATCGAGCAGGATGCAGATTTAATCTGTTTTCTCTATCGTGAAGAATACTACTTAAAAGACAAAACACCGGAAGACAAAGTGGGTGTTGCGGAACTCATCATTGGCAAACATCGGAATGGTCCCACTGGTATTGTCGAGTTAAAATTCTTGTCCGAACTCACCCGCTTTGAAAACCTTGATCGAAACTATCAAGATTATGCTCCTTAGTTTGAGTTCTTAGGGTAGGATTCCTTATGATTGTTTTATGTCCTTGTTGTGGCTCCTCATCGCGTTACCCCAATCAGCCCCCAAAATGGATGCTGCCTTCCCACGATCGCAGGCCCATGATTCAGCTTGCACTTTCAAAGATTGATTTTGACCTTGACGATTTGCGCGTCGTTATTTTGCGCGAACACGAAGAAAAGTTTTCAGTGCGCGAAGGCCTAAAACGCGCATTTGGTCGTGACATTCAAACGGTAATTCTGGAAACACCCACACGCAGTCAGTCCGAAACCGTTGCGGAGGCCTTAAAAGCATTAAACTTGGATGACGCATTTTTGGTTAAAGACTCGGATAATATTTTTAAGCTGGATACACCAGAAGAAGACTTTAACTACATCTGCACGGAGTCCTTGAATCACTTTGACTCGATCAACCCACGGAACAAATCCTACATTCAGTCGGATCATCAAGACATCATTACCAATATTCGCGAAAAAGAGGTCATCTCGGACACCTTTAATGTGGGCGGATATTATTTTACGAGTTCCCAACACTTTCTGGAATATTACGATCGTTTGAGCAACGCGCGCCAAAAATGGGAGGATGAGCTTTACCTCTCGGATATCATTGGCTCAATGATTCTCGATGGGATTCCCTTTAAGAAAAAAATGGTCAGTGAGTACCAAGATTGGGGTACGATTCACGAATGGCGCCAAGCGCTTCTTGCGCGCAAAGCATACTTTGTTTCACTCGACGGTTTTCTCTTTGAACGTGGCTCTGAGCATTTTGCACCACACTTCAACGACACGCAGCCACATCAAGACGCTGTCGACTGCGTGAAATCTTTGGCGCAACAAAACCACACCATTATTTACGTCACGATTCGTTCCCGAAATTTTGAAGCCACGACACGTCAGCAACTGAAGAATGTCGAACTGCCCGAAGGGCAAATCGTATGGGACTGCCCTATCGCGCAATGGGTCACGATCACTTCTCCCCATGCCACGCTTCCTTTTCAGTCGGGTAAAGCACTCGAAGTGGCCCCCGATGCCATAAACCTCTTAGAGAAAATCCGCGACGAGTTTCGCTAAGCTCTTTGAAACTTGACTTTAGCGTAGGCCTGTTCGCATTAAACACGTGTGCAACGAGAAGGGCGTTTCATTCTGCTCGTCGACACGCAGATATTTTCCTTTCGTGCCCAACTCCCACCGTTGTTGGTTGTCTTTCAGTGCATGATGAAAACACTCTCTCACAAGCTTTTCTTTTAAACTGTTGTCTTCAATCGGGATTCCAAGTTCAAAGCGACGAAACATATTGCGACCCATCCAATCCGCACTGCTGATCCACAGGTCTTTTTGTCCACCCGCATGAAAATAGAATGCACGTGCATGTTCAAGGAAACGCCCCACGATCGAATGGACTCGAATATTCTCAGACTGATTCGCAACGCCCGGCACCAAGGCACACATTCCACGCACAATGCAATCAATCTTGACTCCCACGTTCGACGCAAGATAGAGCTCCGCAATCAATTCTTTTTCAATCAGCGAATTCATCTTGAGGAGGATTCGTCCTTTCTCACCCTTTTGTGCCGCTTCAGCTTCGCGTCGGATGGCTTGAATCAGATTTGCATGAAGATTCAGCGGTGCCATCCACACTCGATTTAGCAGAGGTATCGACTGCTGACCTGTTAAGGCCGTGAAGAGCATTTGGATATCCGAAGCAATTTCTTCGTTGGCCGTGAAGAGCCCAATATCGGTATAAATGCGGGCTGTTTGATAGTGGTAGTTGCCGGTACCCACGTGGACATAACGTTTCAACGATCCACTCTCTCGGCGCACCACGAAAATCATTTTCGCGTGAGTTTTATGTCCCACAAGGCCGTACGAAACGTTGGCGCCGGCAAGTTGCAACTCATTGGCAACGTCGATGTTCGCAGCTTCATCAAAACGAGCTTTTAGCTCCACAATCACAGTCACTTCTTTCCCATTCTTCGAAGCACGTTTTAGACTGTCGACGATTCTGGAGTCTTCACCCGTTCGATAAAGAGTCATTTTAATCGCGAGCACGTTCGGGTCATCCGCTGCTTCTGCGACAAAATCAGTGGTGTGACCAAAGGAATCGTAGGGGTGATGGGCGACAATGTCGCGTGAGGCAATCGCATCAAACATTGACGAATGTTTCTGGAAAATTTCAAGCTTGCTGGGAATATGGCTCACAAATTTCAAGTCGGGGCGACTGACCAGCGTTGGCAGTTGCATCAGTCGGTTGAGGTTGACCGGCCCGTCAACTCGAAAAGTACAGCCTTCGGGGATCGAAAACTGCTCCTGAAGAAAACCTTCAATGTTCGCGGGACAACTGTGGTCGATTTCCAGCCGAACGGCATCACCAAAGTGGCGTTGAAAGAGCTCATCGTTCAATGCACTTTTCAAATCTTCGACGTCTTCTTCATCCACCCAAAGATCCGAGTTACGTGTAATACGAAAGGGCCATGCACCTTCGACTTTCATTCCGACAAAAAGTTCTTCGATGTTGGCGCGAATAACTGAAGACAGCAGTACAAGCTCTTCTTCTTTTTTACTTCGCCGATACTCTTTGGGGACAAGCAAGACTCGTGGCAAAGACCTTGGGATCCGAACAACCGCAATGTTGTTCTCACGCCCAAATGCGTCTCGCCCAGAGAGTCGAACAATATAGTTGAGGCTCTTATTGTGAAGCTTCGGGAAGGGGTGCGCAGGGTCTAAGGCGATAGGGCTAAGAACTGGAGCGACTTGCTCTATGAAATATTTTTCTGCCCAACTCAAGAGTTTTTTGGACCAACACTGACGCCGTAGAGAGTGCACGCCTTGGCGCGAAAGTTCGGGTACGAGCACATTATTCAGAAGTTTGTATTGTGCACTCACCATGCTTTGTGCCTGGCGTAGTATCTTTCCTAAGGGCTCACTGTAATGCGTATTCAGAACGCGCCCTGCCTCATGCGCATAACGCTGCTGCTGGACCAACCCAGCAACGCGGGTTTCAAAATACTCATCAAGATTGTTCGATGATATCGCTAGAAAACGCAATCGTTCCAGTAAAGGATTTTTCTCCGACGCAGCCTCCGCCAACACACGACGATGGAATCGAAGCAGCGAAACCTCTCTGTTAAAGTATGTGAAGCGAGATTCGGATGGCGTCAACACTACAGTCATACTCTTCGTCTATGTCCTTCGTCCCACCAGAACAAGATCTCAATTCAACACGAAGGACTACGCTTTGGGAATCATGTGCACATCGACCTGCGGGAAGGCAATCTCGATATTGGCCTTTCGAAGGCCTGCCCAAATTGCTTCCCCAAGTTTGCTTTGGTGTTGTGCGGTATGCCAAGGCTGACGTGTCCAGATACAAAGGCGGTAGTCTACGCTGCTCGCACCGAAGCCCTCCATCAGTACGATTGGTTCCCGACTGTGGTCTCGAAAGTTCTGCGCTCGGCCGATTTCAAGCAATGTCTTTCGTACATGCTCTGGTTCTTCCTTGTAATGGATGCCAACCGGGATACTGATCCGATAATGTCTATCGATGAGGGTGCGGTTTTTCACGCGCAACTGAACCAGATCATTGTTGGGTATAATTATTTCATAGTCATCGGGTGTTTTAACGATCGTCGTTCGAATTCCAACGCGCAAGACCTTGCAAATCGTGTCGTCAAACTCGAGAATGTCGCCGGGTGTAATGGAACGTTCAACCAATAGGATTACACCGGAAACAAAGTTCTTTGCAACGTCTTGCATGGCAAGACCAATACCCACTGCAAAAATAGCGCCAGCTGCAAAAAGTGCTGAGAGATGCACGCCAACAGAGTCGAGAGTTGTTGCTACGCCAATGATCCAAACAAAGTAGACGACAAGTCGCCGTATGCTCGCTAGCGACCCAGAATTCTCTAGCCCACGTTTTTGAATGGCTTGTTGAAAAGCACGACTGATACCAAAGGCAAGGACAACCGTGATCGCAAGCGGGACAAGCCCTGAGAGTAATGTTGCGGCTGTGACTTCCGTACCCGAAACCGTAAACATCGGACGGTTAATATGGGACAAAAGGTAATCTTGCATACTTTCAATTATAAAAATCTTTTTGGAAGAGCCTCAAGTTCTCTCGTGCCCTGTCCTGATGTGATACATCCCAATCGAAAAGTATTTGTTTACGTCAAGTCCTACCAAGCTATGCTATGATGAACCCTATGCAGCGCCCCCGAGGAATTCTATTCGACAAAGACGGAACCTTAACCGATCTGCAAAGTGCTTGGGCGCCCGCCTACTGGAAATGTGCGCAAGAATATGTCCATCGCTATGCGAAAGAAATCGACGCGACAACGCTTCTCATTAAAAGTGAATGCGGCTGGAATGGCGAAGAGCAAAACTTGGTCGCCAATGGCTTGCTCGCGGCGGGGACTGTTCCTGAGGTTGTTGATGCATGGAACCGAGCCATACTCAGTGCGCAAGCTTTCGAAAGACGCAGCTCAGCACTCAATTTCTCAGACCCGATTCTTGATACGCAAATTGCTCTCGTGGAGTCGATTTTGGACACAGCTCTCGCTGAAATTCCAGCGATCGAAGGCACACAAGAGCTTTTAAAGGAATTATCAGAGCGCGGATTCCTATTAGGCCTAGCAACCATGGACTCAGAAGCAAGAATGCTTTCAGACCTTTCGCGATGGGGTGTCTCTGATCTCTTCTCATTCAAAGTCGGCTTTGACTCCGGCGTGGGAGAAAAACCGAGCCCTGGTATGGTGAATGCTTTTGCAGAATCGTCGCAACTGGACCCGGGCTCCATATGGGTTATCGGAGACTCGATGCACGATTTTGAGATGGCGAAGCGCGCGGGAGCTCACGCAATTGGTGTTGGTAGTGGTGTGCTCAGGCGTGATGAGCTGCCTAGGGACCTTGCGTACCGATTGAACACGATAATCGAACTCGGGCCAACGCTCTCCGATATGACTTGATATAACGAGGCACCACTGCAAGTGGTTTCGCTTTAGAACCATAGCAAAAATGCAACACCTACTTGTCGTTTTGAATCCGTTTCTGAATTTGTTGTAGGAAGCTTGAAAGTCGTACATGTACACTTTTTGCTTCTCGCTCCAAAGTCACCAAAAGGTTTGAGGTTGAGAATGCAAATTTCTGTTCTGCACTCTTGCTCAAACTAACACACAGATCTGCAGCCTCAGAGGACATCGAATATTGATTTTCTTCTCCGAACTCAATCTCTGAGACCGGAGGCCCTTCAAGTGTGACATCTGCGTACAAGCCCATTCAGTCCCCAAAATTCAAAATGATCGGAGCGATCACTCAACTGGTTCCAGTCTATGATCGTTGTTGCATCACAAACAAACTTGAGATGTGCATTCGTGTTCAATTCAGCTCTTCAACAAAAACACTCAAATACAAACGACATAATATTGAAGGGTTCGAGTGTTGCAACAGCAAAAAGAGTGCGGGCCCCTCGCACACAAAACTACACGCGCTCCTCAGGCGCTTGCCCGGCGCTACCCGCTCGAAGTCTTTCTATAGTTAAGGGGTAGGCATTTGAGGTGGTAAAGATGAGCAAAAAATTTACGCAAAGCGTGGAAGCAACATCAACGTGTGCTGTAGTGAGCGAAGCGCTGGGAACTCAAAGAGATGCGCGCCCTTATCATCGAATCGGGTCGTCTTTAGCGTTCATGACGCTCATTCTTCTTAGCGCATGCGACTCTCAAAATGCCGTCAAAGCTTACCGTGATCACGTTACCTACCAACATTCATGAGAACTTTCGTCGTCGCTCTCTCTTTGTCGAATTTGACTCGGACTCCTTTGGAGACAGTATCAATACGTTCAAAGAGCATTTCTCATACACAAATGTTATCGCTGCAATCACAAAAGACGCGCATGAAGACGAGAGTCGTTTACGACCTTTAACAATTGACGCATTTCAAAAAGACATCTTTCTAACTTTTACGGACGAAAACACTGAGGGCGATAGCTCAGGTCGATGCGAACCGGAGCTCAATGGATGGCCTCTTGATTGTGGTCGTCTGGCAATGGCAAATCTCTCGGACATCCCATCTGGAAGCGAAAACAATCTTGAAGGACACCTCAACGATCTTTGGCAACCGGTAGCCTTGGTGAACCGTTACGACTTGGCCCCGGAAAATGGAGAGCACTGCGGAGAGTACCGCATTATTTTCCAAGCCTCATCGAGCAAGTTTCTAATTTTTGAAGCGGCACTTCCCAACCCAGGCTCAACACACGACGCGTGTCGCCCGATCGCGCAATTCTGGTCGCAACTCAGCGCTGTGGATGACACCACGTTGCTTGGCAATGCGCTCGTGCAATTCTTCTTCAACGGTTTGGACGTTGATGAAGATGGCGCTGAAGATTTTGCCCCTGTCTTTCAGGCGCAGAACTATTCGAGTTCTCTGGGACAAATCCGAACGAACAGCATTGAAAATGGTCGTTGGACACTGCGAGACTTTAAGGTTGCCGAGAACTGTGCCGGTCCATCCTGCACCGTGGAGGCTGAACCCGTACCCGTTGCAAACAATTTGCCTCGGGACATTTTCGCCATGGACCTCGAAACCACGAACAACGACATGATCAACACATCCGATTTGAACACTTTCAAAGAACACTTTCAAAATATAAGCCTTCCCAATGCGCGTTCCGCGACGACATTTTTTGAAATTGATCCGGGTTTTGCGTCGCACCCTGAATGGTTTGCATCCGAAAGCTTGGACCGTTCCACATCTTCGAGTTCTCTTGTCGGCAGTCGAACATTTACCCAGAACGGCTTAATCACCGCAGTAAAGAGCAGTTCTATTTGGGAGGGGACTCCCGAAGAGAATGATGACGAACGCAAGACAGAGCTCATGGCGCGCATTGCAAATGCGACGTCATGCATCGAATGCCATGCAGATGGTGGAAACACCCCGATGGGATTCCAAGACATGAACACCATCGAAACTCAAGGTTTCACTTTTGCACGAGTGAGCAGTGGTGGCGATGGTGAACTCCACAGCGGCAAAGAATGTGACGATGGAAACAGCTCCAATGAAGACGCGTGCTCGAATACGTGTTTGCTTGCGCGTTGCGGAGATAGTCTACGTCATAACGATGAAGAGTGTGACGATGGGAATAACGACAATTCCGATCCATGTACCAATGGATGTACACCTTCTCGATGTGGCGATGG
>JAHDBA010000016.1:22013-61870 GCA_020630615.1 Myxococcota bacterium
ATGTGGCGATGGTCACGTGAATACCGCTGCAGGTGAAGCCTGCGACGATGGCGGCTGGTCCGCTTCATGCAATGCCAATTGCAGCGACTCGGTGTGTGGCGATTCAATATTGAACCCACTGAGTGAATCCTGCGATGACGGCAACAATGTCGATGGCGACTCTTGCTCAAGTCAATGTGTCCTCGCACACTGCGGAGACGGGAGCATTGGGCCGGGTGAAGAGTGCGATGATGGGAACCTGACGAATGGCGACGGGTGTTCGATTGCATGTCAAATCGAAGTTGCGTCGATCGGCATATGTGGCGATGGTAGTGTTGATGCAGAAGAGATGTGTGACGATGGAAATCTCATCAACAACGACGGGTGTGACTCTGCTTGCACTATTGAATTCTGTGGCGATGGGCAATGCCAACTTCAAGAGCACTGTTCATTTTGTGCTCAAGATTGTGGCCAATGCGATTTGGTCTGCGGCAACGGAGTCCTTGAAGAGGGCGAAGTGTGCGATGATGGCAATACCGTTAATAACGATGGCTGCAGTGCGGAATGTACGGTTGAAGACGACGAAGCCGAGCATTTCGTCGGCCCTGGAATTTCGTCAAGCCACGCGCGCTGCAGCGACACTATGGCGTCGATCAGCACTCAAAACTCTGCGTTCTGCGCCTCTAAGGAGTTCCCCATCTCACGTGTGATACTTGATTACCGTCTGCTTGACGCAAGCGGCATTCAAAGTCTCTATGATGCTTCTGAGCTGTCCGGGCGTGAAGCCTTGACGGTGGAGATGCTAAGCTATCTTGCAAATATCCGTAGTGGTTTTTGCGACAGCTGCATGATCGATCTTGTAGCTAAGCTTGACGAAAAGCGCCCTCGCAACTGTGTGGGCGAACGTGTCGCTGTACGTGAGCCCTACGAGTGGTTAACTCAAGAGAATGCACAGCTTTATGCAGAGAAGTTTGCGCGTTATAACTCGCAAGGGTGCGGTCAGCTTGGAGCTGATAGGCAAAGCTTAAGCGATATTTGCGCGACTCCACGTGAAGGGACGCTAGCCGCTTTCTTATGTCCAGATGCTGATGCTCGAATTGAGTCATCGTGCCATGCCAAAGCTCTAACGCTAAAAGGACTTAGCAAAGGCGCGAAATCGTTGATGCAGGGGCAGAGCCGAAACACTGGCACAAACGCCCTCGATCTTTTTCCATGCGGCGGCATCACCGAGAACGATCTCCGCCGCGAAGCCAGGAATCTGAGTGAGGGCTCATTAAGACTAGCGCATTCAGGATTAAGAAGAGCCTGGGTTTGGTCGTGCTTGACACAGGAACATAACGTGCGAACCCCGTCGTATGGATGTGGTCAGCCCTCACGAAAAGCGTATTCTACAGGTTGCCCCTATCGCAAAGACATTGGCATTGCTTCAAAAACGGGTCGTTGAGCGTTTCCCAAGGGCAAGTCTTGTCAAACTATGTGCCACCGTCCGGAACCTGACAGAAGAAACGAATGAGAACATCAATTGGATTGAACGCCCGATGTGGGGGCTTCGTTTTCTTCTCATTGGTCTCATCGCGTTGGGTGTCATGGCGATTGCTTATGCGTTCACATCGGTTGAAACCCAAGGGGCAAACCTGACATTGATTGACCTCATTGGTGTTGTCGAGGCATCTATTAATGACATCATCTTTACCGGTGCCGCACTTTTCTTCTGCCTGGGGCTAGAGCGACGTTTAAAGCGCGAAAAGACGATTGAGTGCTTGAACCAACTGCGCATGATTGCGCACGTAATTGACATGCATCAACTGACCAAGGACCCCCATCGCCTTTTGCGTACGACTCGAGAGCCAACCGAGCTTACCCTACGGGAAGGGCTATCAAAAGATGAAGCCCCACACGACACAAGCAGTAGCCCAAAGCAACAAATGAGTGCTTTCGAGCTGCAACGCTATCTCGACTATTGTGCGGAGTTGTTCGCACTTCTTGGTAAGGTGGCTGCGTTTTATGCACAAAGCCTACCAGACCCCGTCGTCGTTCAAGCCGCAACCGAAATCGAGCTTTTATGCTCAGGGCTTAGTCGCAAAGTCTGGCAAAAACTGATGATTCTCAATCAAATTAAACAGGAGCTCAAGTATGAAAAAGAATGCTGCGGACACACTTAAGAAGCTTGATCGACTCGCGATTCTAATAAGCCTTGTCGTCACCGCGCTGGTTGTGTTGATGGGCTACATGACCATTGAGATTCCGTGGGACCTTTCCTTTCTGCCCTCATTTCATGCATTGCTGAATACGATGAACACCTTAATCCTTGCGTATGCATGGCAATGTGCGCGTGAGAAACGTGTTGAAGACCATCGACGAGCGATATCGGTTGCGCTTATAATCTCAGTCGTGTTTCTTCTCTCGTATGTCGCTTATCACTTCACAAATGAACCGGTTCGCTATGGTGGTGAAGGAAACACTCGAGTTCTCTATTTTTCTCTTCTGATCTCTCATATTGTTTTGGCGGCATTGTCTCTGCCCTGTATTCTTTTCGCGGTGAACCGGGCAATTACGGGCCATATTGAACGCCACAAGAAGATTACAACTTGGCTCATGCCAATATGGATTTACGTCTCAGCCACCGGGCCAATCTGCCACTTTATGCTAATGCCCTATCGTTAATCGGTATGTGGTTGGACTGCCAGATCACGAGCATCGCAAAAACACTAATTTGAGCAACTGTGCTCCCAAATTTCAACTTTTTCGATTGCGTTGAACTCGCCGTCCACGGCTCCACTATGGCTGTTACGTGGCAACCTTGATGATGCCGGACCAAAAACAACTTTACCCGTATCGTAGTGTATTAAGCGTGCAAAGTTGACGTCTTCCACACTCTCAAGCTCATGGAACTCCTCGAGATTTTCGAGAAAGAGTTCTTCATCGACAGACGCAATGTCGATGGGGCTGACACCCTCGGGCAGCGCTCCTGAGAGCTCAACCAAATCATAGTCGCGCAAGATTCGTGGTACAATATTTCTCACATAAGCGTTTTCCCGCCCATCGCTAAAAACGAACTTAAAATCGTACTCACACGTCGTATCCAAGCTGTTGAACTCCACTTTATTTAACTCGTGCCCACGAGCGACTTCACCTAAGAGCTTGGCATCCGCCGGAGTTTCGTTTTGTCCACACCCTACGCTCATGATTGTGCTAGCCCCCAAAAGAATAGCGAGAAATCGTCTTTTTGATACTTTTTTGCGCATAGTGCCTCCGGTTTCCTCAATGTAACAGTCTCAGCGTGCAACTCTCAACATTTTGACTCCTCAATTGTTAAATTGAGACACACCAAAAGATAAGACTGCTTGAGAAGGGTATGAACAGGGTTTAAACTAAACTATGCTGAGTTCGGTTTCAGGAAAGGAAACAAACAAGGTAAGCACTTTGACGACACGAGAACACACTCTTTCTAGGAAATCTCTTCTCGAATGGTTTCATCAAAACCAAAACTTAAAAAATACATCACGATTTCAGCGCCGCCTTCAAAAACACTTCGTCAGGCCTTCTGGTAATCTCCGTCCCTTGCCAGAGTTTCAGGCTCTTTTAAAGGACGAGGATCCCATCGCACTTCGGAATCTTCTTCTCTCAAAAAAGACACGTTCGCTGAGCGGTGTTGTTACCGTAACAATCTTAACCAAGCCTTACCCCTGCCCAGGGGAATGTATTTTCTGCCCCAATGACCCACAAATGCCCAAAAGCTATTTGACCCGTGAACCGGGTGGGCAACGCGGGCTACGGAATCACTTCTCGGCATACAAGCAAGTTCGAGAACGTTTGCTACAGTTACAGAAGCAGGGTCACCCAATTGATAAGGTTGAGGTCATTGTTCTAGGCGGAACATGGACCTCCTACACGAAACGCTATCAACTTACTTTTATCACGGATGTCTTTCGTGCACTTAATGATGGTCCTTCAATCGAGGCTGAACTTGAAAATACGATCTCGAATGGGGAAACAATTAACTCTCATATTGAATTACCTAAGTTTTCTCCCTCGGTGCAAAACTACAACCGATCGCTCAAAATTATTCCTCGTGGGAGAACAACGCAGTCCTTCAACATTTCGAGACAAAGCGCAGTGGTCCTCGATGAAGAAGCTCTCAAAGTTCTTTGTAGGCAACACGATACCAACGAGCATGCAGGATCCCGTTGTGTTGGCCTTTCGATCGAAACAAGACCCGACCATGTTCATTCCAAAACCCTAACTTGGCTTCGTCGCCTTGGGGTCACCAAAGTACAAATTGGTGCGCAGCATCGGGATAACACCATCTTAGAGATGAACAAGCGCGGGCATACCCTGGAAGATGTGCAGAATGCTGTCTTTCAGTTACGTAGCTTTGGTTTCAAAGTACAACTGCATTTCATGGTCAACTTACTTGGCGCAACACCAGAAGTTGATATTCATGCGTATCGCGCGTTGTATACGTCATCAACACATTTACACCCCGATGAAGTGAAACTCTACCCATGCACTCTTGTCCGCGGAACAGAGTTAGAAAACCACTATGCCAAGGGTGAATGGGCGCCCTACGAGGGGCAAGTTCTCACGCGTCTCTTGGCCGCTTGTATTGAGTCCACACCGCGCCGTGTTCGACTCTCGCGCATCATTCGAGACATTTCTTCCAACGATATACTCGCCGGAGATTTACGTTCAAACCTTAGAGAGCTCGCAGAGCAAGAACTTCTACAGCAAGGTCGTACGATTGAGGAGATACGACATCGAGAAGTACGCGATCAACGAATATTAACTCCTACGCAGAATGACAGTTGTGAGAAAAACAAGGCAATAGTCGTTCACCACACACCTGTTGACACGCCAAAAGGGAAGCTTGTATTTATCGAACTTAAGAACTCGCGTGATCAAATCCATGGGTTCGCGAGATTGTGGATTCCCAATGGTGCTATCCCAAGCCCACTACCCGAACTCGCCAATGCTGCAATCTTGCGAGAACTTCATGTTTATGGTGGAGTCGTCTCGATTGGCGAAAAGCCAAATGCCCATGCCTCACAAAGTCGAGGCCTCGGCGCGAGCTTAATACAAGAATGCGTTCACTATATTGACGGCAACACGTACACCACTTCAATCACAAAGCTCAGTGTTATTTCCGCCATCGGCACACGCGGCTACTACCGCTCGCAAGGCTTTATTGATGGTTCACTCTACCAGCATCTCGTGCTCGAAAAGTAGCCCTCTGAACGACCCTCGCTCCGGCTGACATTAAAAAAATAAAACTACTCTATCGCCCTACTCGCAGCAAAGCTTTTGACCTTGTGAACCATGGAAGAAAATCCGTTTCTGCGATTCACAGACAGGTGCTCATCAAAACCAAGCGCTGCCATTTCACGCTCAAGATCAATCTTAGTAGCCTGCTCTGGTGTCTTACCATGATAGGTTGCAACAACGAGGTACGCGAGCCCTTTAACAATTGCCGCATCGGAATCCACTTGAATGTTGATGCCCTTAGGGTCCCACGTGAGAGTCATCCATACCTGAGAGAGACACCCTTTCACTAAGTTGGCATCAATGCGGTCTTCATCCCGGAATGAGGGCAAGGTTTTGCCGAGTGCAATCAACTCTGCGTATTTGTCCATCCAATCGTCAAAAAGTGAGAATAGCTCTTTCAGTTCATCAAGTGATTTCATCCCTATGAGTTAGCGAAGGTCTCTTTCAATGCAAGTCCGTAATGCATTTCAACGCATGGCAGGCTCAAAAGACCCAGCAATTGATGTCGCAAGGTATCACATCAACACCAAACTTTGACGATGTGAGAACTTGAGTTCGCACTCGCAAAGTCCTGCAAGAACATTTGGGACTTGATGAAGCGCTAAACCATTCATCTTTTGCGTCTTTTCATGAAGGTCTTAGGCTCTCAAACCCTACGCTTTCTTGGCACAAGTCTTGAAAGATTGGGGTGACCCTGCAATCCAGGGCAAAGGAGAACACCGTGAACTCAGTTATATCTATTCTTTTCAAGCCAAGTTGGCGCCCTTGGCGTACGCTTTCAATAACCCTATCGGCCCTTGCACTTTCTGGCGGGTGCAATGACCGTACAAGCACCGGCCCAAACTCATTCACAAACCCGGATGCCTTGGGTGCGACACAATACAGCCTCACAACTTTTGACAGCTGTGTCGACGCTGAGGCTGACCTCAAGTCACGCTTGCTCGCAAAAGTTACAAGCGACTTGGAGGCACGTCGACATGATCTTATTGAGTATGGCTACTACAATGGTGGTGGCCGCGGAGGCATGGAAGTTGGCGATGTCATCCTCGAAGATGCGGGGGAGCCAGCAATGGACGCTGCAGAAGGCGATTTTGATAGTGCAACGGCAGAGTCGGCACCAAGCGCAAGCAACGGTACCACGACAGTAACGGACCAAGGTGGAGATCGGGAAGAAGGTGTCGATTACAGTGGCACCAACAACCAAGAAGAGGGAGTCGACGAAGCAGACTTTGTGAAAACGGACGGCGATTTCATCTATGTTGTAAGCGGCAATACCTTGAATATTTTTGCTGTGCCGGTTTTTGGTGATATCGAAGCTCGAGGCACGCTCGAGCTCCCCTACAATCCTCGTGAGATGTTACTGGCGGGCGACGAAATGGTCCTCTTTAGCACTATTTCACCATGGGGCATGAACTCTGACGACCCTCTGCGTGAAGAGATTGGCTTTGATGATGGCAGCTACCGCTACTCAAATTACACCCGCGTCGATACGATTGCACTCGATGCATCGCGCATGACTCCCACGATTGGCAATTCGGTTCTCATCGAAGGTTCCTACTCTACGGCCAGACACCACTCACTTGAAGAAGGAGATCGCGTGATGATGGTTTCGCATGCGCAGGTGAATATCCCTGGCGTTCAATCGGACATCTATATCGATCTGTATAATATGGACCGCGACCAACGCGAAGCAATCGTCGACACTCTGATCGATGCAATGATCGAACAAAATGAAATCGCAATCAACGAACTTTCTTTAGAAGATGTTGTGCCCGGTGTTTGGAGCATCGAAGGCAATGCCATGGAGCGTTTTCCTTTCGATGAATCGGACTGTCAAAATGTTGCCGCTGTTGTCGACGGCGTCACGCACAGCATGACATCCTTATTGACTTTGGGGCTAGACGACAATGGTGTGAGCGTTAGTGCCGACCATATCATGAGCAACTACCCTACGGTTTACGCATCAAACGATGTGATTGTGATTGCAGAGTCATCGCAGCCTCAATGGTGGTACTACGAAGATGCACCTGAAGATGCCACAAACCTGCATCGCTTTGACATCGATGGCAGCACAACCACCTATAGCGGCAGTGGCCAAGTCCCAGGGCAAATTATCGGTCAATTTGCCCTCTCTGAACACGACGGGGATATTCGTGTCGCCACCACTCGAAACCTCTGGTCACAATGGTGGGACGAAGAACAAAACCCCATCTCCAACTGGCTCTTTATACTCAATGGAGAGAATGAACTTGAAACCAAAGGCAGCGTTGGTCCTCTTGCGGAAGGCGAAACCATTTGGTCTGCGCGTTTTAAAGAAGACACCGCATATATCGTGACCTTTCGACAGACCGACCCACTATGGGTCATCGATATCGCAGATGCAGACAACCCGATGACTTTAGGCGAGCTTCATATCCCTGGCGTTTCGACTTACATTCACCCAATCGAAGACGATAATCTTCTCACGATCGGCATCCCGGGTGACGAAAGTGGTCGCCTTGAGTGGGGCCAAGATCGAATCAGTCTTTTTGATGTGAGTGACCGGTCAAACCCGACTCAAGTGACGACTCTCGATATTGGTGAAGAATACGGTTGGGGATACTCCGAGGCACGCAATGACCACCGCGCTTTCCAATACTTTAACAACATGCTTGCCATTCCACGCTCGCAAGAAATGTGGGTTGAAGTTGATTGCGATGTGCAAGACCCAGAAGACTCGGAAGACTCAGAAGACTCGGATGAAGGTGGCTCCGACGGGGTTGCCGGTGAAGATGAGGTCTCGAGCGGTAGCGATTCGGCTTCATCGAGTGATGTTGCTCCACCACCCGATGAGCCTTTTGAAGATGCCTATAACGATGGCGAATGCTACCCCTACACGCGTTACTTTAATATTGCAGGTCTACAGTTGATCGACGTTGAGCCTGGTGCAAGCTTGTCTTCACACGGTGCTCTTGTTCAAAATGGCATTTTTAACCCAGAACAAAACGGTGGCTATTGTTACTACGGCTATGCCGCAAACGTTCGACGTTCTATCTTTATGGGTGATTTTATCTATGCCATCTCGCCAGCAGGCATCACCGTTCATCGAATCGATGATTTGGAGCAAGTGGCAATGGCAACCACTCCATTGCACAATAACAACTATGGCTACGACTGTTATTACTATTGATGCAACAACCTTTGTAGATTACAAACGAGTCCATGGGGCTCGTTTTTTATTTTCTCAATATCAATCTAAACCAACTACAATGAGCATAACGTGCATTGTAATCTTCAGGCATCATTATCTTTGCTGCGATGACAGAAATGTCTGAACGCCGTGAGAAAAGCGGACACAATCCAAAGAACTCGCGTCGTCTACATTGGCATAAACTTTGCATGCTCTAAAGCAAACAATGTCAGCGATGACAAAGGAGATCCAAATGCGTACAATAAACTCAATCATTCAACCACAGCTCGTATTACTATTAGGTATAAGCTCAGCCCTGATGTGCACGACTTCTCTTCGTGCCGAATCCGAATCAATACAATGCGTCGAAGATCGTGACTGCGCAGAGAGATATGCGGATGGTCGTGGAAGCTGCATTCACGGGTATTGCGTAGACGGCCCGCGATGTATGCTTCCTGACGATTGTCTTGACGATGAGGTGTGCAGAATCTTTTCAGGTGCAGAAAGTTACTGCGCAACATTGCCAACACCTTGTTCTGGCGCTGGCGAATGCGCAGAAGGTGAAGAGTGTCTTCAGGATGCTTTATGGGATTGTATCGGTGATGATGCACAAATTTGCGAAAGCCTTTCCCCTAACGTATGCGCGAGCGACACAACACAAGGATGCGTGTCTCAGCCTATGAATACGCCGCTATCTTTGCTGAGTGCACTGATACTCTTCAGACTTCGTGCATTACCCAAACGAAAGTTAACACGAGAGCAAAAGTGATGTGAGAAAATGTCACACAATACGTTAATGGACTGGGCCCCTTGGTCCGGTCTTTAAGCTGCAAGCCTTTCGCTGCAAACACCGACTTCCAACTTGCAATCTTCCCCTTCACATTCTTCGAAAAAACAATAAAAATTTTGGTCGCAAGGGCAATCCATAGAACATGTTTCACCTTCAACCCTCGCGCCACAACTCTCTGAGCAGTCCACCGAGTCGTCAACGCCATCTGCGCCGGGCCACGCTGAAAACTCTTGAGAGGCTTGCTCCGAGCGTCCACAGGAAGAAACCATCAAGGTCAGACCAAAGTACAATAATATCGTATTCATTACGCAGACATGCCGGGCGTTTTAAACCGATCAATGTGAAATATTATTGTTTTCGTATCTACTCAAGACAATGCATATTATCGTTCACGAATTGCTCAAAGTTCTTCTCAAATGTTTGCATTTCACGGCATAATTCCGACTTCGGGTCAAGGTCAATGCAAAATACGCGTTCTCCACAGAATGGTTTCGCAAAAGACAGTGCTTCTTTCTCAAGGGCGTCGTTCAAACACTGTCTCGCAGCAACACGTTTCGCTTCTGCTAAACCTTTCATGCCATCTTCAAGACCCGCCATAGAAACTTTTGTCAGTGACCTAGCAAACCTCCCTAAGTCTTGACATTTCGCCCCTTCATAAAATCCCGTTGTCGCACGACACGTAATCAACTTCGCATTCAAATCCATATTCGCTTCTGCAATCGTTTTGTTTTTACCTTCACCATTGAAGTAATCCAAATTGACTTGAGTCGCACAATCGATGAAGCCACTCGCGTCATTTTCGGGTACGAGGACTCCCCACTGCGCCAAAGTCTGTTGCCGAATACCCACAACTTGCGAAGTCAATGACGCGGCCAAATATTTTGACGCTACTTTTTTCTCCGAGCTTGGGTCACACTGAATTAGTGTATCACGAACATGCTCCCCAAAGTTTGTGGCCAGCCTCGCTTCTTCTGCGTTTGCAGGTGGCGCTTGAAAAACAGCTTGCGGCATCCGCTCGCATATTTTACCAAGGCTTCCCCGCTCAGGTTGAAGCTCTCGCTTCACACACTCTGCAAATTGAGTGGCACGCTCTCCTGCCAGTTCACCTTCTGCCATTCTTGCAACCTGGGTGGCCTGAAACGCGGCATAGGTTTTTGGGCTTACACATGTCGCATTTCGAAAAATATCGCTTTCAACATTGCAACTTCGAACGACCAATGGGATTTCTTGCGCTAGACGTTGCGTATTGAGAGTCCCGTCCGGTGAACGGATTTCTGAGCCTTCCGCACTCATTGCATCAATTGTTGCGAGTGAGCATGCGTTCGAACGCTCAACATCCTTCGTGTCGGGGCGAACCCCGAACGATTTTTCATATTGGTGCCCAAGTGTAGCGAGCGTTGCTTTGATCATACCTTGCTCACTCGCACTAAGATTTGATCGCAATGCCGCCGTCACTTCAGATGTGCTGGCCGCGTTGGGTTTAGGTGTGCTTGAACACGCCGAGACAAGAACCAGGCTCAGGCAAGCCCAGGGTGCCTGAAGTGCAAAAGCAAATCGATTCGATACCAAGGACTTCATAATCTCCCCTAATTAAGTGATATCAAGGAAGCTCGCACCTTGTGGACCTGCGTCAAGCGACTAGACTCTCGATATGGCTAAAGTACACTTTGTAACCCTCGGCTGCCCGAAAAACCGCGTTGATGCCGAGCACATGCTTGGGCTCTCTCAAAAAGATGGCCATGAACTCTGCGACGACGTTTCTCAAGCGGACGCGATCGTTGTCAACACCTGCTCGTTTATTGACTCGGCGAAAGAAGAGTCCGTGAATACGATCTTGGAAATGGCGAATATTAAAGAAGACACAGGTGCGAAGCTTCTCGTAACCGGATGTCTCGCGCAGCGCTATGGTGATGCGATCGCAGAATCGATCCCAGAAATTGACGGGCTTCTCGGCACTGCAGATTACAGTCGTCTTCCCGAAATGATTTCCAAGGTCCATGCTTTAGCGCCAATTGAGAACGCGAAGGGAGGTGAGGCAAAGAAAGCAAAAAACTCTTTACCCATCGTTTCCAGCGGCGGTGATGTTGAGCAGAGCAATTGGGTGAGCGATGAACTCCAGTTCGTTGCAGGCTGTGATATGCCACGCACCAATACCATGCCGCAATACACAGCCTACCTTAAGATTGCTGAAGGTTGTGATAATACGTGTGCCTTCTGCATCATTCCGAAACTGCGCGGCAAGCAACGCAGTCGCCCTATTGCAGACCTGGTTTCTGAAGCCAAAAGACTCGCAAAAGGCGGAGTTCAGGAGCTCAACCTTATTGCACAAGATCTAACAGGTTATGGGCACGACCTTGAAGGCAAGCCAACTCTTGCGCAGCTTCTTCATGAATTGGGCCGAGTCGAGGGGCTCAAATGGGTTCGATGCATGTATGCCTACCCACGCTCCTTGTCGAAAGACTTACGCAATGAGCTTGCAACCAACCCACGCGTCTTACCCTACTTTGATATCCCCACGCAGCACGGTAGCGACCGCATGTTAAGACGAATGCGTCGCGGGCGCGACCAAACCAAGCTTAAAAAGCTCTTAACTTCTCTTCGTGAAGATGTACCCAATATCGTGCTTCGATCGACAGTCATTGTTGGCTTCCCGGGTGAAAATGAAGAGGATTTCAATCAACTTGAAGACTTTGCAGAGACACTGCGCTTTGAGCGGCTCGGTGTATTCAAATACAGCGACGAAGAAGACACCACAGCCTTCGAACTCGACTCCAAGTGTGAACAAAACGATATTGACGATCGATACGACCGCCTCATGCAGCGCCAACAACGTATTCACGAATCGCACCTCGAAGACCTCTTGGGTACCTATCATGAAGCCGTCGTGGAGCGAGAGTCTGAAGAGTACCCTGGCCTTATGATTGGGCGTCTATGGTCACAAGCCCCAGAAATCGATGGACAAACCTATTTCAGCTCAGAAAACCCACTGGCGATCGGTGACTTTGTTACCGTTAAAATCGATCAAGTTCACGCATACGATGTTGTCGGTGAGGTGGTTGAGAACGTAGATGAAAACCAAGTGCTGCCTTTTGGTGTGCGCGACCGATAAGGTTTTTGCCGAGTTGAGCAGTCTGAACGCGAGTGTGTTTTCGTGCTAACCTTCGTGCGAACTGCTTTGCACGCTTTTCACTAAAACCAAAAAATCGCTCTCCCATGAAAGACGCGATGCAGGTCTCCCGGTGGCTACCGCACTAAAAAGTTGCCCATGGGCACTCCTAATTAAGGCCTGTATTTGACAGGCTTTTTTCTCACTTTCGTCCCTGTACGAAAACGCAAAAAAATGAATCTCACCGAACGATTGAGTTTCACCATACACACTCGGCAACACATTCTTTTCATAGTCTTCAAACATCGTTTCAAGAATGTACTGATGGCGTGCGGCAACGTCTTCCAGAGAAGCATCCAACTGTTCCGGGTATTCGGCAATCGTAACCGTAACCTTGTCTTCAAGTGAAGACATTAAGCGCGGGTCTCCAACGCTTGCGTCTTTCTCAAACACGAGAACGGAACGATCCTTCCAATCGTGTGAGAGCATAAAAGAGAGCGACCCATACTTTCGTTTCATGCGAAACTTTAACCTGGATAGAGAACGAATGTACAGCTTACACTTGCTTTTTAAAAAGCTATCAAGTCCCTTGTCGCTTTTGCCTTCTTGCCGCTTTCACATCGGGTCTTGGCATTACACAGCATGCGGCTTAAACGTCGCGATTCAAGGTAATGCCTGACGCCTGGTAAAACCGAGATTCGCTCATCTGAGTTTTGCGATACGCATGCTCGACCAAGTTTACGGTAGCCCCAAAAAGACTGACGCCACCATATGCTGCGGCCAGAGTAATATTCGTCGCAAACGTTCCTACCAAAGTCGTATTGCTCACCCAATTCACAGCATCACGCATGGCTGCGACCAATCCTTCGCGAGAAACATTGCCCACGATTGCTCCTGCACCTTTCGCAACATTTTTCACATTGTAGAGGCCTTCCATATCTATGAAGGTTTCGTCGAAGATCTCCTCAACAGTCCCCCCCACAACGGTATCATAGGAGGGTTCCAGAGAATGAAAGCCTTTGAAGTTTCCGTGCTTATCGAAAAAGGGCTGGGCACCTTCATTGTGAACTCTGTGAAGCGCAAGCTCTTGCATACCTTCTTCGGAACGTTCTGTGAGTTTATCGACAAAGGGTTTTACTTTCGAGCCAACATAACCAATCGTCGCCTCATGAACGCTATTGCGAATGTCCCGGAACGCGATGACTTCGGCGCCGCTTTTCACTTCACCACCATTGTAAACCATTGCAGTAGACCCGGGTTTGATATTCTCAGAAATCTTGCCGTGCGCGTTGGGGACCACAAAAAGGTCACCTTCTCGACTGAGGATGTAGATACGATCCTGCCCCATTCCTTTAAAATAGGTTTCGTACGATGCAATGGAACTTTCTAACATTTGACGGTCGCTTGCTTCCGCGGGTAAACCCAGTTTTTCACGGGAATGAATCTCCAATCGGAATCCTTTCTCGAATTCAATTCCAGCAATTGTAACTTTGCGAAGTGCACACAAGTCTCCAGCACCAGAGAGCATAAAAGATTCAAGCGCATTCAAGCTTGGCTCAAGCGCTGCCCAAATTCGTTTTTGAGTGATGCGTCCCTTTTGAACAAGGGCTCGAGTGTCTTGACGTTCAAGTAATACTTTACCCAAGGTTCCATCGGCAAAGCTTGCTCGGAGATCTTCGATCTGACTCAGATTGATCGAGGAGTCCACGCTATTGGCTAGACTGACAAGAAGCTTTGCGTGCTCACGCATCGTTGAATCAACAATCGCGCCCGGACGCACCGAAGATGCAAAGGCTTCTCGCGCAAGGCTTGGTTGGCGGATATGACCATCAAAGGCCTTGTTTTCAACCCGTGCTTGGAGATTGGCTCGAAGTGCAAGAGGAAGGCGCTCAAAACGGTCATCCTCACGAACACGTGTTGCTTCAACCGAAGAAAGTTCTCGCTCGGATACAATGCCGTCACCTATCGCAGTATCGATCGCAACGTGGTTGTCGATGAGTTCGGCTTCACTCATGATCCGACTGGGTAACTCATTCACTTTGATGTATGGGACGTTGATATGATGGGTCACATGGGCCTCGCTGAAAACAGGTTGCATCTTCCATATCCGCGAGCCCCGTATTTTGGCGTGACTTCAGCAAGTTTCCGAAAAAAGTTTCCACAGATCTTTTCTCCTACTTTTTAGCACCTTAGTCTCATTGTTTTACCATGTTACGATTTGGGAAATTCTCATAATTCCTTTAGGCTACCTCTTTGGAGGTCTTATGACAGAGCAAAACATTGAAACTATCGTGAAATTGTGGACTGAAAAACCAGCTGTAGCCGCAACGCAATACCCGGATGGTCTTACCTACTCGATATCAAAGGGTGATACATTAGCAACTCTTGCAAAGAAATTTGGCCTGGAATGGAAAGAGATTGCGAGTGCAACAATGGGAACATCCGAGCCCAACGAAATTAACAGTTGGCTTTCTTCAAACGGTGGAACAAAAGTTGGAAAATACTGGGCCTTTGCCGAAGGACAACACATAACCATCCCGCTTCCGCCGGGTGCAAAGGCAGCGGCAGAAACCTTGGCACTCAACAATTCAAAGGACTACGGCGAGGGGTCGTCGAGTGCAGAAGACTTTAGCGAAGGGATGTCCTACGAGGCATAACGCAAGTATAGAAGTGCACCAGAAATGTAGTTAAGGTGCGAAAGATTTAACGTATTTAAGAGGAAAACATATGTCAGCAATATTAGGCGAAATCGCAAAACAACTCGGCCCATCCATTTTAGAGAACTTGAGCTCGCAACTTGGCGCAGAACAAGGACAAGTTCAAAATGCTGTTGGTGCGGCACTACCAATGATCTTGGGGGGCCTAACTCGCAATGCACAACAACCTGGTGGTGCTGAATCACTATTCGGGGCACTGCAAAAAGATCATATGGGTGAAGTCAATGAAGGGCCTTTGGGTGGTGTATTGTCATCGCTCTTGGGTGGGAACTCTGGCGCTTCGAATGGTGTTGAGTCTCTCATGGGTGCTGCGCTTCAAATGTTGGGTGGCACACAGCCCAGTCAAACGAGCTCTGCTCTCAACGGTGCCGGGATTTTGGGACACATCTTTGGCTCCCAGCAAAGCCGCGTACAAGAACAAGTTGCCAATGCCTCAGGCTTGAATGTGGTAACCATTGCCAAACTCTTACCCGTCCTTGCCCCTGTGGTGATGAGGGTGTTGGGGCAACAAACGCAACGTCAAAATCTCAATGCAAGCTCTTTAGCAGGGTTCCTTCAACACGAAGAGACCCAGGTACAACCCAATGTGCCAAGCACTTCAGGCTTGGCCTCTCTTCTTGACCAAGATGGCGACGGATCAATCTCCGATGAACTCATGGGAATCGGCTCACAGCTTCTTTCCAGTGGAGCTCTAAGTTCTCTCTTCAAGTAAAAAGAGATTTTCGTGCTGAGAATTCTTTTCGGCGTCCGTTGAGAAAAGCCGTTGGCGCACTTCAAATTGTTATGCGGTGCGCTTTCTTTTTGGGTACAAAGTGTTGAATACTAGGATGACTTCGTCCGTCAAAACAAAGGAGGATTCTATGCACAAAAATACTAAAGCGGGTTTGAGACTACTTTTGGCTACACTGACCTTCTTGGGACTTTTAAGCGCGTGCTCGACCTCACCGACAGGACGACGTCAGTTTATTCTCGTCCCGGATACACAAATGGATGCAATGGGTGTCGCGGCCTTTGATCAGCTTAAAAGTCAGGGTTCGGTGTCGTCCGACCCGAGTGCAAATGCCTACGTACAATGCCTTGCAGATCACATTACTGCCGAACTCGAAGGCGATTGGCGAAAGGGGTGGGAGGTTCTCGTCTTTGATGATCCGACCCCTAATGCTTTTGCCCTACCCGGTAAGAAGATTGGTGTTCACACTGGAATGTTTCAAATTGCAGAAAATCAAGATCAACTTGCAGCAGTCATGGGTCATGAAGTGGGCCATGTACTCGCGAAGCATGGTGCCGAACGCGTATCACAAAGTACACTCTTAGAGGGTGGCTTGGGCGCTGCCGGGTCGCTCTTCGGAGGCGGTCAGAAGGCGCAAATCGCAATGGGTGCCTTGGGGCTTGGAGCTCAATACGGTGTTCAGCTTCCACACTCTCGGAAGCATGAAAGCGAAGCCGATACAATTGGGTTGGACTTAATGGCAAAAGCAGGGTTCCGCCCTGAGGAAAGCGTCAAACTCTGGCAAAATATGGGTGCTGCGGGCGGAGGACAACCTCCCGAGTTTATGTCGACACACCCATCGCATTCGACTCGAATCAAGGGACTGAATGACGGGATGACTTCAGCGAAGGCTTTATATTCACGCGCCACACAGTCTGGAAAGCGACCGCAATGCAGGGCACCGAGTGGTGTTCCAAGCACTCCCTCAGCATCAAGTACCAGTCCTTCGAAGTCGCGTAGCTCAAGTCAAAGCTCCAGTGAAAATTCGCAGGAAGCAACGACCGTAAAGCAGGCTCCAACGTCATCGACAACAACAAAGTCAAAGTCAAAATCGAAGTCGCGTTAGGAAAGACACCTAGGGTGTTGCCCGCAATGCAACATGTTGGGCGACACGTTCAGACTTCTCAATGGCATAGAAAACTATGCAAGCTCAAAGTTTGGAACCGGCAAGTCTTCACTCATTTGAGCTTCATGAGTGCCGCCTGAAGCACTGGTCGTTCCGCGAAGCACATCCATAAAGGCGTTGAATCCAGAGTCTGTGTGAAGGGTATGCCCCAGTCGCAGCCAGCGTCGCCTTTGTCTATGAATAAGCCTTCGAACAGACCCTATTTCTGCTTTATCCAAGCCGTAGAAGGTCATCGTTTGGGTCACCCGTTCTTTGTTACGATGCAAATGCAAAAACGCGCGCAAGCCTGACGCACCCGCGACCCCAAAAAGCAACACACTTGCCAACGCTAAAAGTGGCGTTGGCCCAATGGTCAGTTGGATCAAATGTACAATAAGATAAATCGTGGGCAACACCATAAAATGAGAGGTCAGCTCGTTGTCTTGCGCCGCTTCATCCAATACGGCTCTCACCACGACATCCTGCTCCAATTCAGTGAGCTTTGACAACACGCTTTTAGTGTGTCTTACGAAGACACGACTCAGCAATCTTGAGTGACTTATCGTTGTGTTCTTGGGTAGCGCTGTTAATACAGGACGTTTTTGGTAACGGGTCTCTGCAAAGGTTCCCAAAAATGCTTTTTGTTCAGGTGGCAATATAACTTTTTTCATTAACTTCAGTGTAACAACCCAGAGAACACCTGCGATACGTCAACTAACCGAGGGCGAATACACATCAATACATACGTTGATATCTCCAGACTTTAACCTAGAAAGATTAAACAATATTGGCTGCCTGTTCCCTCATTGATTCAATCTCATGCTTCAAGCCTATGATTTTATTGGCGATTGCAGAATCTTCAGCTTTGGCGTTAATCGTATTCGCTTCACGCAATAGTTCTTGAAGTAGAAAAGATATTTTTTTTCCCGTAGGCCCATTCGTTTCTAAAAGTGTTCTGAAATGAGTCAGGTGGAGCTCCAAACGATCGATCTCTTCGTCCAGATTCTTCTTCAGGAAATTTCGTGCGAGAGTGTCAAAAGGGTCCTCAAAAAGTCGGCGTTCATCCTCTGACGTTATGAGTTTACTTTGAAGCTCTTGAAGTGACTTAACACTATGTTCGTAGCGCTCACGTTCACGTGCGGGTAAAAGTGCTTTCACATCATCAAGGAGGGACATTGCAATCGAGTGGTGCGTCACAAATAGACTTCGAATCGCAATCCCAGCACGACACCGTTCATTGTATAACGCCTCGATTACCTTACGACTCACAGCATTTAGCACATCGATATCTTCTGGATTGGCTTCAAGCGAGACCAATCCGAACGAATCAGCGGCCTCCAAGCGCCACAGCGAAACCCAGTCGATCGTCTCTGGGAGTTCGGGTTTTTCCTTTTGTTTTGCCCGATACCAAGATTCGAAGCCCGAAAAACCATTACCGGCTGAGGCAACTTGAATATCGTACTCTAAAACAATTGTGCCACGCTCAAACAAGCTCTTTGCAAAAGCTTTTGCATCCGCTTCCTGCCGCCCTAGAGCGATAGGAAGGTTCGTTTTAAAATCAAAATATTTATGATTCAGACTTCGAGCACTCACCCGGAGGCTCCCCTGTGTGACGTCATAACTCTGTGTTGCGAACCCTGTCATACTTTGCATGCCATATTGTCAACAAAGTTCACCCTTCTGGCAAGGGCAAAAGACTTTTCCCTCAGCTTTCATATGTTAGCTTTGAAAAAGCTGAAGGGAGCCACCATGAACTTAAGTATGAGACTAAAGCCGAGATTGTTTGAGCGCATTAACTTTGCAGTGTTGCTCGTCCTTCTTACTTTAAGTGTAGGTTGTAAACCCGACCTTATCCCCAATACAGACCTTCGAGATAACAAAGTGAATCGTACAATTGTGGACTTCATGGTGACCTATCGAAAAGCGCTTGAATCGCAGTCCGTGAGTGA
The DNA here is from genome assembly GCA_020630615.1 of Myxococcota bacterium. GTDB lineage: Bacteria > Myxococcota > UBA727 > UBA727 > JAHDBA01 > JAHDBA01. The sequence continues at coordinate 40,860 of JAHDBA010000016.1, forward strand.
CCTCATGGGGTTGGTTGCAGAAGACTACTTTGAAGACAATGGTACCGCAGAGCAAGACGACGATTACGGTTACAAGGACCTACAACAACGTTTAACTCAAAGCTTTGAACCGGTGGATGAAGTCTTCCTAAACTTTTTTATTCAGCACGTTGAGTTTGACGAGACACGAACAAAAATCCGCGTGATCTACCGTTTTTTAGAACGAGCGAAAGTGAAACTGCCATCGGGGGAAGAATGGTTTACGGAAAGTGACGTCAACGAAATGTGGTTGCGTACCGACGATGATGACGAGCTCACCAATCTGCAAATCATCAGTGGGCTGTAGAACCCTATCGATTGCTCAACCCCTTTTTCGAGCTCTCGAGTCAAGCATTATGAAATGTGAACCTTGTGCCTCTGTGAAGGAGGCGCGCGATGGCGAAGACCAAAGCAAGAAACCATAAGCATTGCCCTCTCGATTGTGAGCATCCCTGCTCTTCAGCAACTCGAAAAACTCGTCCATCTTCAAACTGAGAAGAGCCTGCGAGTTCTAAACGAGGGCCTGCACCTGGACACAAATCGGGCTCACCACGTTCTCTCGGGTAGATTGCACAGAGGCCATCTTTGTCGTCTTGTTCTAAACTTCGCTTTTTCGTTTCATTCGATTGAGCCGAAGCGAACATCGTTGTGTCCCCGCTCCCGCCCAAAGGGTGGTCCAAACCAAGCACATGACCGACTTCATGGGTTAACATATTCTCAAGATCGGCAACGGAAGCGGGGCAGGTGCCAGGGTGCGCTTCACCACAGTCCGCAAATTCATGAATGTAACTGTTGATTTCGATATCTGCATCCAAGATTTCCCCGGTTGAACGGACAAAGGTTAAGGTGGTCACCGCATAGTTATTGGCATCGTGCAACCATTCGTCTTGAAGCGTGCCATCCAAATTTTCGCGAAAAAGAATCAAGTTCTCATTCTTCATTCGCCCCTCGGACAAAAGCCACTGGTACCCAATTTGGCTTGAGTCGGACACTCCCGCAAGCTCCAAGCCCAGATAAGAACACGGAACTTCGTCCCAGGTTGTCAGAGAACGAATCGAGGATTCAAGCAATTGCCCAGCGTCAATCGCATCTGCACCTTCATTGGAAACAAGCATTTGTATGTCCTTGGCCATCCATGCCAATGACGGACTTTGCGATGATAGCGACCCATCCGCATAGGCACATTGATACGCATAAAGAGGCCTTGAGGACAACGCGAGTGCATAGAACCCGAGAGCCAAGCACAGAGCACGATGAATACTGCCTAATGAATCTTTTCTCATCGAAGGAACCCCCAGCCTTGCCCCTCTCGCCAACTGTTGAGCAACCAACCCTTGACCCTTTTATTCCATCGCAGGTTTTTTAACCAAATTCTATCGTGCTCCCAACTCGGTGCTCCAACAACACGTTGCTCAAGGTCACCCAATCGGCCACCCGGGATGACGATTGCGACACACCTTTCCCTTGTAGCCGTATAAGAATCTCGACTGCAGCTACTGCCCTTGTTCTTGAACTCAACATCTGTGTTGGGATCAACTTGAACCCAGTAGCGTGTCAACAAGCGTGCGTTTGCAACGACAATCGTTTCAATATCAACAACCTTAACCGAGATTCGAGACTCTAAAACTTGGGTTCGGTTTTGAGTTACAATTCGTGAATCACTCGGCTGAAAAGCTACCTGTGAGTTGTCGTCTTCCGTTAGTGTCTGGGCGTCCATCATTTGCCCCGGAGTGCTCGACCCAAAAGTGCCAGCCGACACCATACATAGCACTGACACGAAGAGGCCCCTACGAACAACAACACCTTCAAAAACACTCGTCATGTGGAGAGTATGCTCTGCGCAGCGATGAAGCTCAATTTTAAATTGAGTAAAAAGCTTATGTCCGTATTGGGCCCATGCAAGAGATCCCTAATCCTCTTCTTCAGCTTCCATCATCAACTCTTCGAGAGATTTAACCCGGGCCCGTTTTTCGATCTCCGTCTCGTTATTGGCTTCTTTGGCACTCTCATTGCTCTGGCTATCCGCCATTAATTCTTCCAAAGATTTAACACGTCCACTCTTCCTGTTTTCCGCGCTCGCATTTGATGAGTCGTCCGGTTTTAAACTTGCGGGTCCAGATTCCGCTCCTGACGATGGGTGTTGCGCTGTGCCCTTCCCTTGCAATTGATATACGACGCCACTCGAGCATTGAGGCACCCAGGTCACAATCACAAGACCAACAAGCATAATCCCGAGAGGGGCAAGTACCGATCGTATGACAAAGGAAATTGGTTTTTTGAAAAGGACAGAACTCACGAAAAGGTTGAGCCCAATAGGCGGAGTGCAGTATCCAATCTCAAGGTTCACAATAAAAATGATTCCAAGGTGAAGAGGGTCAATACCCATAGTGACACCCAACGGTGCAAGCATCGGCGCGATTATTAAGATGGCACTCATGATGTCCATCAAGAAGCCAGCAGCAAGAAGCAAAAGATTCAAGGAAATCAAAAACATGAAAGGCGTCAAATTCGAGGCCTCTAAGATTTCAACAAGTTGATCTGGAATCTGATTGAGCACCAATACATGGTTTAGCCCTAAGGCCATTGCGATAATCATGAAAAGCGCCCCCATCATGGTCATCGCCTTTTGAACAATATCCGGTATCGCTGCGAGGCGAAGGTCCCTGTGAATAAAGAGCTCAACCCCCAGAGCATAAAAGACGCTCACTACCGCAGCCTCCGTCGCTGTGAAGAGTCCCGAGTAGATTCCACCAAGAATTAAAAGAGGTAAGCAAAGAGAAAAGAAGCCCCGTCGCAAAGCTGTCAAGAGCTCTGAGAATGAGAAGTCTTGTCTTGGAAGCTTCGAGCGCACACCGACAACCATCGAATATAAAGCGAGCATTAAACCAATCAACAACCCGGGCCCCAGGCCTGCAATGAAAAGATCTTTCGGGTCGATCGGCGTCGTCGTCCCGACCATAATCGCATAGACGATCATTGGAATTGACGGTGGGATTAAAATACCCAATGAACCAGCCGTTGAAATAAGCCCAACAGAAAAGCGATCGGGATAGCCCGACTCTCGTAGTGCAGGCAACATAATCGAGCCAATCGCAATTACCGTTACGGGTGAAGACCCACTGATGGCTGCAAAGAAGATGCAGGCCAACACTGTCGCGATGGCAAGACCGCCCGGCAACCAGCCCAGTGCAGCACTCGCAACATCAATAAGACGTTTGGCTAAAGAGCCTTGCGTCATGACTTCCCCCGCAAGCACAAAGAAAGGTATCGCTAAAAGTACTTCTTTCGTGGCCAACTCCAGTGCTTTTGTAATCAAGACTCCCAACTCTGAAGAGATCGAGTCGACACTCATGCTCACGTCACCCGTCGACAAGAGCGCCGCTGCAGAAACAATACCCAAGACAACAAATAGCGGTTGGCCAAGCGCGATAACATTCGCTGCAATAAGAAGCGTAAGGGCCACTTTAAAAGAAGTCAAAATGCCCAAAAGAGCACTGAAAGCGACAAGAATAATTGCGAGCTTGAGCTGCTTTTTCCCAAACGCAAGTGCAGTGAGCAACGCGACCAAGATAAAAATGGTAAGGGTCATCGCTCGCCCTCCAATTCTTGCGCATTATCGAGTTCACCGACCGAAGCTTCACCAGCGTAAAGCACTACACGAAAAAGCATTAAGCTTAATGAGAAAGGGATCGCCGCGCTAACCCAAGCCATCGGTAAACCGAGGCCTTCCATGGTGTGCATGATGTAATCACTTTCCCACCACTCAGAAAGCTCAAGCCAAAACTGCTGAAAAGACAAGAACAAAAGGCCCAACAACACGGCAAAGGTTAGGCCCGCACCCAAAGTTCTAAGGCGCTTCGCCTCATCTTCATTTTGCTTGCGGACAATGAAATCAAGAACGATATGCCGTCGCTCACGAAATGCATTTGAAGCGCCAAGAAATGCTGACCATACCAATGCTCCAAGTGCCAGCTTCTGCGCGCCGGGCACTCCTGCAATACCTGAAGAGGCAAAAGGCCGCACCAACACCTCGGACATGACCAGCAGACACATTGCTGTCACGAAAAAGACCAGTAAACTTTTTTCAAACTTTGCAAGCCAAATATCGATCGTCTTGATCATGTGCTTCCCCGCTCATTTCATTTAAGGTGTGTCAACAACGCATGCCCAATAAAATAAAGGAGCTCCTCTCGAGCTCCATGTCAACTTTAAGCTCAGTCCACTCAAAATGCGAGAGTGCAATGTGCAATCAGCAATCACAGATATCGTGTTAGTGAAACTTAGCCTTGGCAGCCTTCACTTTTGCTAACATTGAAGCGTTTGCTTTTGAACGTGCCGCAAACTTCTTCCACACGCCCTTTGCTTTACTCGCGAGAGCCTTTTTGGACTCTGCTGATACGTCGCAAACTTTGACGCCCGCTGCACCAAGGTTTTCGAGCAGTGGTTTGGTTAAGCGACGAACTTTCTTAATTCCATCACGTTCAAGGCTACCATCGCGTAGTATCGCCTGATGCTCTGGGCTTAATGTGTCGAACCACTTCTTTGAAATGATCACGCCACCAGGCTGGTAAATATGTTTGGTATAAGCGAAATGATTGATACCTTTGTACCAACTAGTTGCAAAGGTGAAAATTGGTGTATTTGAGAAACCATTGACAACACCTGTTTGAAGCGACGACAAAACTTCCGGGACGGGAATGCTTGCGGGGGCAGCACCAAAAGCACTAAGGGTATCCATGTGAATCGGGCTCTCTTGCGAGCGGATTTTATACCCCGCAATCGCGTCAGGGTTATCCAGACACTTCCCTTTCGAACCCAGGCCATGCCAACCATTTTCTGCCCACATTACAAAAATAAAACCCTTCGACTCCAAACGTTTTCGTACTTCATCACGTAGCTCGTTGAGTACGAAATCGGCTTCTGCATTGCTTGAAAAAATCATAGGAAGCTCAAAAACACCGAGCTCCGGTGCGTATTTCGAAGCGATTGCTCCGATGGAACCACCGAACATCTGCAGACGCCCTCGCTTGACATCTTCAACCATCGAGATTTCGCCACCAAGACGGCCGCCCAAGAAGATTTTGTATTTGATTTGCCCCTGACTTTCCGCAGACACTTTCTTTTTGACATTCTTAAGCCATGCAGACCAAGGTGTACCTTCGGGCGCAACAGAGCCAACCTTAACTACGACCGTTTCGCCTTCGGCCATCACATTTAAAGAAGTTACCGTCATAACAGCGAATAATACCATGACCTTTAAAAATGATGGTTGTGCATATAACGCATACCAATCTCTAGTTATCGACCTACCTTCACCACGTTTCATATCTCTACCTCTTATCCAAATCGTTTTTTTGCAAGGGTCCATCCATCAAGTTGAATTTTAGAAGCGCTCATCAACTTCACTAAGTAGTTTTTTGGCTTTCGCAATTTCCACTTTATTTTCAGGTGCAACTTCTGGATTCGTATTGGGGTCCGAAGAAACAACTTCATTAAGCAAGCGCAAAAACAGTTCTTTGTCGTTTTGTTTCGTCGCTAGGTAGTCAGCCCATAAAACTTTCGAACCGATATAATACGGTGCGTTCTCAACAGCAGCTTGAAAGTGCTCTCCACTTTTTTCTAGGCTCCCACCTGCTAAACCCGCTGTCTTGGCTTCGAATGAACCAAGCAAGCGACTCGAGCCGTAATGAAAGAAAGACTTGTCAAGGGTATGGATTCTATCCATTGTTGCCTTAATTGCATCTTTATGTTTGAGGCGCGTTGCAAAGCCTTTCGATGCTGCCCATTTACCCAGACTGCTTGCATACCAGTAAAGCGCCTCGAGCCCTTCTGCACCCACAAATGCAACAGCTGTTTCATGATTGTCGCCCTTTTGTCTGGCTTTTTGATACTCTGGCGATGCCGAAACCATCGCTTTCTCAGCAAAGCCAAGTGCTGCATCGTAATGGGCATCACGTTTTTCGTCCTCACCGCGAAGACCATAGTGGCCATCTGCCAAGAAATAGTGCGCTCGCGCAAGTTTGCCAAACACTTCAACACTCGGCGCTGTTGCGGCTGTTGTTTCCCACTTTGCGATAACATTTTTCAAGGTCTCATAGTCGTCTCGCGCATCCCATCCGCTCATGTCCAAAGCTGCGGACTCAGTCGCCGAGCCTAAGGTTGAGCGGTCCATGTTGTAAGCACCTTGTCGACTTGCACCACACCCGAGAGAAAGCGCAACCAAAGACACTAAGCCAAGGTTTAAAGTTCGGGAACGCTTCCAAAATCTTCTTACATTTTTCATGAGTGATCTCCTCGCTAGACTCACGTGTGAGCCTAACTGGAGTATGCAATGCGTCAAAGGGCAGACTTGATGCGCCGTGTTACATCGAGCGTTCTCATGCTGAATCGTCACTCTTGGCATGTGGATGAGCACTATCATAAACTTTCATGAGCTGAGCAAGGTTCACATGCGTATATTGTTGAGTTGTGCGAAGTGAAGCGTGACCCAAGAGCGCTTGTATCGAGCGTAAATCAACATTGCTCTCTAAAAGATGTGTCGCATAGCTATGGCGAAGTTTATGCGGGTAAACATGACTATCAAGTCCCGCGTGTTCACCTAGTTTTTTGACGATCGCTCGAGCACCACGAGTAGAAAGTCTTGCCCCACGAATCCCGAGAAAGATTGCAGCGTGCTCCACCGCGCCTTTCATATTGGGGTGAGTAGTATTTTTCAAGGCTTTGTAAAGACTCAAAAGGGCCTCCGGGATGGGAACGAGCCGTTCTTTATTGCCTTTTCCCTTGACCCTAAAGTATGAAGCACCTGCCGTATCGCGCTCAAGCGAAGACCAGTCTAAGGACATCACTTCGCTGATACGCAAGCCGCAGCCGTAGAGGGTCATAACCAAAGCTTGATTGCGTATCGACGCATAGGTTTCACGAGCTCGAGAGCCCTCCGTCGCCGAACCTTGCGGTTTGTTTTGTTTATTAAGTTCTTGAGAACAAAGGTGAAGCGCTTCGTCAACCTCGAGCACCTTCGGTAAACGTTTACCGAGTTTAACCGGAGGCAGGAGCATGATTGGGCTTTTGAGGAGCCATTCTTTCTTCATACAAAATGCAAAGAACTGCTTTAACGTCGATTGACGCCGGGCACGTGTGCGAGCACTATCCTGCCGACTTCGTGCGGCAAAAAACGCTGTCATTCTCGACATTGTGAGTTCGTCTAGAAGGGGGCTTATCCCAAAAACGCTCCGAGTCCATTCGTCAAAAGTAGTTAAGTCCTGTCGGTATGCACGAATTGTGTGTTCACTCAATTGGCGAATATGAGCGCAATGATCGAGATATGCGACACACGCCTGCCCAAGGTTGATAATTGGGGAGCCTCCCCCCGTCGGTCGCTCTTGCATATCCACATCTCAAGGCTACCATGCTAGCATGATGGCGAGCAAAAAGAGCGATAGGCTTGTAACTCTTGGGAATGTTTCGCGCACAGCATCGTCTCACAGTGCCAAGGAAGGCTGTGGGAACTATGGCTCGCCTGCTCTCAGCACGACACGAGGCTTTTCGCGCCCTACCGATATTCTTCTGTGTACCTTTAACGCAAAATACGCACACACATCGTTTGGCCTACGCTACCTGAGGGCGAACCTGAAAGAGTTCCGCGATTTTTCAACCCTCCGTGAGTTTACCATCAAAAACGACCCGAGAACTGTCGCCCTTGAGCTCCTCAGAGACAAACCTCTCGTCGTGGGCCTGGGTGTCTATATTTGGAATGTTGAGGAGTCCAAAACATTGCTGAAGACGCTTCGTAAAGTCGCTCCAGAGATTATCCTTATCGCCGGCGGCCCCGAAGTTTCACATCTAGCCCCGAAGAGTGATTGGGATGAACTTGTGGATTTCATCGTGCAAGGTGAAGGCGAAGAAAAACTTCATGCGTTGCTCGAGTCCCTCAATCGCGGTCAGCGACCCGCACAAAAACGGCATCCGGGAAGCACGCCCTCCTTTGATGCGCTCGAATTACCCTACGACGAGTATAGCGATACCGACCTAAAACAACGTGTTCTCTATGTTGAAGCTTCGAGAGGCTGTCCTTTCAAATGTTCGTTTTGACTTTCATCCTTGGATCAAAAAGTCCGCAACGCAGAACTCGAGGTCTTTTTGGCCGAAATGGAAAAGCTTCTGAGTCGTGGGGCAAAGCATTTTAAGTTTGTCGACCGCACCTTTAATCTAAAGCCATCGTTCGCATTGGCAATTGTCGAGTTTTTTAGAGAACGTTGGTTCGAAGGACTCTTCCTCCATTTTGAAATGGTTCCCGATCGAATGCCTGAAGAAATCTTGGAGTCCATTGCGAAGTTTCCACCTGGCGCGATTCAATTTGAAGTCGGTTTACAAACTTTAAATCCAAAAGTAGCGGCAAATATTCACCGACGTACCAACCTCGAGAAAGCCGAGCGGAATATTCGATACTGCTCGACCCAAACCGGTGTTCATATTCACAGCGATCTCATCGTTGGACTTCCCGGGGAAGATATTCACTCCTTCCAAGCAGGCTTCGATCGCCTCGTCGGGTGGGAACCGCACGAAATTCAAGTCGGAATTTTGAAGCGCCTTCAAGGAACCCCTATCGCGATGAATGAACAACTCATCTTTAGTGATGAGCCACCTTATACAATACTCAAGACACCGGACATGTCTTTTGAAACCATCGAGATGATGCGTCGCTTTGCAAAGCATTGGGACATTTTTGCAAATCAAGGGAATTTCCCACGAGTCCTCAAAGCCCTACTCGAACGCAAGTCTTCTGCCTTCGACAGCTTTCTTGAATTCAGTACTTGGCTCTTTGAAAATCTCACCAATTCGATTTCGATTTCGATCCAACGTCAAGCGGAGGCACTGTATCACTTTCTGATCGATGATGGGGTACGGGGACACGTCGCGATTCAAGACGATGCAACGAAAGAAGCGGCCCTTCGAATTGTAATGCAAGACTTCTTAAGCCAGCCGGGGCGCAATCTTCCTGGTTTTGTTCAAAAACTAGACGTGCCGCCTCTCTTTCGTGAAGAACTCAAAACGCTTGTGCGCCACGCGAATGAGCGCCGTGCACACTACGCCTCTACTCCGGAACGCCAACGAAAACACCTGCGCTCACGTGCAATTGCCGACTAAAAGAGGGCGGCTTTCAATGCGAGCAATTTCATCGATGGTGCTGAGTATTTTCTGAGTTTGCGTCTGTACTTTATATTGCGTCTTGGCCGAGTTCGAGTCTTCGACGAATCTTAGCGCGATCAAGCATTCGCAAGCGATGTGCGCGAACAATAGAGGTCAAATCAAAAAGCGCTCGTTCCAAAGTGTCATTGGTCAACACGTAGTCATAATCTTCAAGCCCAGCAATTATCTCGCCACGCGCCGCATCCATGCGACGAGTTACAACCTCTTCGTCATCTGTGCCCCGCGCACGAAGACGCTTCTCGAGTTCATCAATAGAAGGAGGCAGCAGAAAGATTAAGCATGCATTCGGGAAACGCTCTTTGATTTGGCGTCCTCCTTGAACATCGATATCGAAAAGGACATCTCGCCTTTGTGCAATCTGTTCTTCGATGGCTTCTGCGCTCGACCCGTAGAGGTTCCCGTGCACCTCAGCCCACTCTACAAAGTCTCCGTCTTCAACTTGCTGCATAAAAGCTTCACGCGAGACAAAATGGTAATGACGCCCATCTTGCTCATCGCCGCGAGGCGCACGCGTCGTATGTGAAATAGAGAGACAAAGCTTAGAGTCCGCCTCAAGCACCATTCTAGAGAGCGTCGTTTTCCCTGTTCCGCTCGCAGCGCTCAAGACAACAGGAAATCCTCTTCGCGTCGACGCACTAATAACACCGTGTACTCCGGTAATCATCTTATTGGTCCCCAAGGCATATACCGACACCGCGTGCAGCTTCAATCCATGTCCCGGTCAAGTTCACTTGGCGTAGCGAATCAATACCTTCATCAATAGGTACGGTCACAATATCCGGCGTGCGAAGACATACCATCTGTCCCCAGTTCCCCGCTGCAGCGCAGTCGGCAGCCTTAACACCATAGGCGGTTGCAAGAGCTCGATCAAAAGCAATGGGCGTTCCGCCTCGCTGAAGGTGACCGAGCACCACATAACGGGACTCCATCTTACACTTTTGCGCGAGAAGATCCGAGACCCTTTGGGCCAGCCCGCCTAAACGAACTTGGCCTCCCACTTCATCCTCGGGTCGTTGGGTCAAGACAGAAACTTGACCGTCCACGGGTCGGGCCCCCTCAGCGACAGCGACCAACGAGAATTGTCTGCGCTTTTTCTGACGTCTCAAAATTTTAGAAGCGACCTTCTCAATATCAAAGGGGATCTCCGGGATTAAAATACAGTCGGCCCCACCGGCAATACCCGCGGCCAAAGCAATATGTCCAGCATCACGCCCCATCAACTCAACCACCATAATCCGATCGTGAGACTCGGCAGTGGTATGCAAGCGATCGATCGCATCGGTTGCCGTTTGTACCGCTGTCCAAAAACCGAAAGTATAGTCCGTCGCACCCACATCATTATCAATGGTCTTTGGCACGCCAACAAAAGGGATCCCGTGCTCGTCCATCAAACGCTTTGCAATCCCCAGGGTACCATCTCCCCCGATCGCAACGAGACCATCGATTCCTTCCGCTCGAATCATCTCCGCAAGTTCAGCACTACGATCTTTCGCGACGATTTTCCCGTCTTTCTCGACCGGATAATCAAAGGGGTCACCACGGTTCGTCGTACCCAGCATTGTGCCGCCTTTCGCAACAAGCCCTTTGCAATCATCGATATCCAATCTCTTCACACGCTGCGGCGTCTCAAAGTAACCATTAAACGAATCGTAAGACCCAATGACTTCAATACCATGCTCTCGAACCGAACGATGAACAACACCACGAATCACTGCGTTAAGTCCCGGGCAATCGCCACCTCCTGTAAAGACCCCAATACGTTTCACTGCCACAGCAAACCTCTCACCGCTAGATTCTAAAGTACGCCTCACTGAAACGAGGCGCTACCTGCCTGAACCCTCAGCCTACTCCGACGTTCAAATAAACCAAGAGTACAAAGTTCGAAGATGATTTTTTTAGCGTTCTGTCACGAGACGAATCTGACGCGCCACGCGCATGAAGTCATCTCGCACTTGATCGATTGTTTCCAAAAGCGCTGTTCCCGTCGCAACGACTATAAAGTTACCAACCTCTTTGGCAAACATCATCTGCGAAACACCATGCTCCTCGGAGTGAAAAGTATAAGCGACGAAGGGATGTTCGGTACCATCACGTGCAATGTCACCACGCTCAACAACTTTAAAACCAGGGAGATGTTGTGCCATGACCTCCTCCCGTCCCTTTAAATATTCTTGTGCACCACCGCCATCACTGGGCTGCCATGCGATCGAGATATTACCCGGTGATTTCTCACTAAACTGCCCCCCACCAAGATTGAGACCGGCTTTCGGTGGAATAGCATACGTGATCGTCGACATATCGACCCAGTCATCCGGAACCTCCGTTCGAAATACTCCAAAGGCAATATCCATGGCTTCACCCTACCTACGCCAAGCGCGATTGAACTTCTTCTCCATCAATCTAGTCGAAAAGATGTTCGAGAAGCCATCAAATCTGGAGAATAATTTGAAGACATCATCGACTACAGATCTCCGATTACCCTTTATTTTTAATGCCTTAGATGAAACGAGATCCCATGCACGTCTTTTTTTCTTCAACTCGCGCCAAAAGGGTCTGCTCACGCATAGAACTCACACAGTGCTCGTATTTCATGGAGGGAAACACGATGAGTAAGACAATATCACAAACATATTACAATGGACCTGCTTCGACCCAGAACTATGGTTCATCAAACAACCCATACCGGTACGAGAACAACTACAGTACACACGGCGGCACAGAGGTTCGTTACATCAACAACGATCGCCAAATCGGAAACGCTCGAGACGCAGACCGCGAAACAGTGACTCAAACCAAAACGCGACAAATCACCCGACGCGGAGTCAACTGGGAAGCAGTCATTGAGCGGAACAACGAGGAAGCAAGTCGTGAGTTTAAAGAGGCCATCGGCTTTGATAGAACTTGGGGTGCACTGAAGTCTCTATTTTCGACACGCGGCCTGAAGACATTCCCCCTATCGCTTGTGAAAGCGGTCATTACTGCCCCGCTTCGCGATTTGCTTGAGCTTCCTACTGGTCTTGTGGCAATGGTTGATGAAAAGGTTGATGCGGGATCCGGCACAATGATGCAAGGCTGGCAACGTCTCGGTGAGAAGCTTGTCAACTTCATGTACGGAGAAGACGTCACTGGCGATAGCGGTAAAATGGCTGAGGTCACTGCTGCGATGGTTGCTGACCAACACGCGGACGCCATGCAGCGCTTGATGCAAGATATGATACGCGCACGTAGCCAAAACCTTGCCGCCAACCCAAACTACCAGATGTGGGGTCAGGGTCAGTGGCAAAGTGGCATGGGTACTAACACCTTTGGAGTAAAGAGCAGTATTCCAATGATGCCTACCATGCGTTATTACGGTTAACCCCAGAAATATATCTCGCAGACTTGCCCAAAGGAGCACTGCACTACAGAAACTTGAGACGTCCGCTAGCCATGGCGGACGTTTTAAATTAGACCATAAGGTCAGAACCCATTTTCGGGACTTTTTTCTTATAAGTATTCACGATGCTTCGTTAGGAGAAAAAACCGAACTTGCGCCGTAGGAGTCACCATGGTCGCCAATGTCTACCAACTGTTTCGAGACACCGTTCAATCCAAAGGTCATCGACCTGCTGCTTCTGTCAAAGTTGATGGAGTATGGAAAACCACAACGTGGGCAGAACTTGGTCAACGTGCAGAGGCAATTGCCGCCGGGCTTATCGACCTCGGTCTCAAGACTGGCGATCGAATCTCAATTTTTGGAATTACCTCGCTTGAGTGGTCCGAGTCTGATCTGGGGATCCTGGGTGCGGGCTGCACGACAGTACCGATCTACCATTCAAACCTTCCAGAAGACGCTGCCTACATCCTCAACGATGCTGGAAGTAAGGCTGTCTTTTGTGATGATGCAGCCCAGTGCAAAAAGATTCTGGAGACTCTGGGTGAGACGCCGGACCTCAAACATATTGTTGTTTTTGATGCATCGGCAAAGAGTCTTGATGACAGGATCCTTTCATTGGATGAACTTATCGAAAATGGAACCACAGCACTCGAAAGCGATAGCGAACTTGTTAAAACACGTACCGAAACACTCGAACGCGAAAGTTTGCTCACACTGATCTACACCAGTGGCACGACCGGCAATCCCAAAGGCGCAATGCTCACCCATGATGCAATGCTTTATGAAGCAGAAGCAGTACAGAAAATTGGCGTTATTTCAGCCGAAGACACGCAGTTCATGTTTCTTCCTCTCGCGCATGTCTTCGCAAAAGTGCTTGAAGTCGCGTGGTGGGGTACAGGCCATGTGATGGCGTTTTGGGAAGGCGAGCAGAAAAAGATTGTCGACAACATCGGTGAGACACGACCGACCATGATGGCAGCCGTGCCTCGTATCTATGAAAAAGTTCACGCCAAAGTATGCTCGGACATCGAAAACGACAAGAGTCTTAAAGGTGTTTTAGGTCGCTGGGCGCTGGGCTTAAGTAAAGAAGCCGCGAAAGCTGAAGCAGAGGGTAAAGAGTACTCGAGCCTGATGTGGACACTTGCCCAAAAACTCGTGTTCAACAAAATCGGGGAACGTTTAAACGAACGCTTTGGTGGCCGCTTACGCTTTTTTGTATCGGGTGGTGCGCCCCTCTCACGCGAGATTGGTTACTTCTTCAAGTATTCAGGAATTCGCATCTGCGAGGGTTATGGTTTGACAGAGACTTCTGCTGCGACGTGTGTGAACCTTCCAACCAATATTCGAGTCGGCACGGTTGGTCTTCCCTTGCCGGGTACAGAAATCAAAATTGCTGAAGACGGCGAAATTTTGATTCGCGGGCGAGGCGTGATGAAAGGTTATTGGAACCGCGATGACGCGACGGCGGAAGTCCTTGATGCGAACAACTGGTTTCACTCCGGCGATATCGGTGAGTTTGATGAAATGGGTTTTCTCAAGATTACCGATCGCAAGAAAGACATTATTATCACTGCCGGCGGTAAAAACATCGCCCCGCAAAATATTGAGAATACGCTGAAAAGTATTAGTCCTTTGATCTCGCAAGTCGTCATTCACGGCGATCGTAGAAAATACTTAAGTGCATTGATTACCCTGGATGCGGAGGCACTCGAAACCTTCGCAAAAGACCAGAACATTGTGAGCTCAACATTTGATTTTGCTGAAGTCACTCAAAATCAAGCCACCCGCGATCATATTCAAGAGAAAGTCAATGAACTCAACAGCGATCTTGCGCGCTATGAAACATTAAAAGACTTTCGAATACTTGACCACGATTTCGAGATTGGTGACCAACTCACGCCAACACTGAAAGTCAAACGCAAACTTTGCAACGAACGCTACGCCAACCTTTTTGATGCCATGTACCCTTACGAATAGGTCGAGATTCTTATGTTATTAAAGGCGATACAAACGTTCCTACCCTTCTCCATGTGCCTTACCCTGGCCTGTTCGAGTACCCAAAAAAAAGATGACCTCAACGAACACGCGAGAACATCGCAGGATCAAGCCAAGACCTTAACTCAAGAGCTCGGATACAACTTTATGGGTGCCTTCCCTTTCGATATGAATGGTGATGGTCTCAACGAAGTTGTTGCAGGCTGTGAAGACGATGAGGGCTTTCGAGTCTGTATTTTTGATGTCGATGGCGAAGACTTAAAGCTGAACCGCCGCTTGGGGACAATCTCAGCTCAGACCACCTTAAGCATGAAAGACCTTGGTGTCGAACATGGACTTGCTGGATTGCTTCTCGTGGAGAACCAAAATGAGACTCCTGACGAATCCTATACGACGTTGACACTCTATCGGAGCGGTTCAGATACACCGCTTTTTCAACAAAACTTCTACAAACGCGATTCAAAAGACAACGCCAATTTTGACTTAAATTTCAGCAAAAAGAATAAAGCGTGGGCGCTGCACGATTTTGATAACGATGGCGACACCGAACTTGGAGTCTTTGTGCGGCATCAAGAAATCTCGATCCCAAATCGCGATGGCGCAAAAAGAGTTGCCACGGGTGCTTACTTCGACCTACGAGAGTTTGAAGCGATCGATGGTTCATGGGAGCTCAATGAGGGTGAGCGCGACGTTTTACTCAAAGGTCTAGTGCAACAGAGTATTTCAAGTGTTGAAGCAACGAGCGGCAAGCCCTACCCCGAACTTGATGCGATTGTGCCTGGCGAAGATGCAGAAGCCCAAGAGGACCCAAAAAATTCTGAAAGTGCCAAGCTCGTCAATGATGGTGACCTTGAAACAGGTTGGGTTGAAGATATTCAAGGCGCCGGTATAGGCGAAGCCTTGAAAGTGAAATTTGAGGGTTCACTTCCGATCAATATGATTCGCATTGTACCGGGGTGTGTCGGCTCGCGGGCAGCCTATCAAAAGCAAGGCCGTCCGACGCAACTCAATATTCGTGGCGGCCGTTTCTACGCGGACATCAATCTTGCAGCCCCCAAGAAGAATAGTGGTAACGTGCTCGGCGTGCTTCCGACCTCAATTCCCGGCTATGATTACGCGAAGCAGTATCTAATCTTCTTCACTGAGGCGATCGAGAGCGACGAGCTCGAGATCGAGATTCTAAAGACACGCTCAAAACGACAGCGTGAGACGTGTATCAGTGAAGTTGTGGTGTATTGAGATGACTTTTAATACCGAAGCGTCAACGCGCCCCAACCAAATCCGGCACCGAAGCCACACACGACAGCGTTTTGACCTTCCTTAAAACGGCCGTCGCGAATGCATTCGTCCATCAACATCGGGATGGATGCTGCTGAACAGTTGCCGTATCGATCTGCATTGAATGGGCATTGTTGAAAATCGATGCCCATTGTTTTAGCGACGTATTCGTTAATACGAATATTGGCCTGATGAAAAAAGAACCAATCGACATCGGCGCCCGTCCAAGCGCTTTCGGTCATGACTTCCATCACCGCTTCGGGCATTCGCGTGCAGGCATGCTTAAACACAAATCGCCCATCCATATAGGGGAAGTGCTCACCCGCATCGAGTATCTCATGGGTAATGTACATTGGGTGGGTGTGGCTCCCTGGCGACTTCATGCACAAGCGATCTGCAAATTCGCCTTGTGCCCGAAGGACAACATCCTGAATCCCGCGCTCACCTTCTTTGGCCTCAAGACACAATGCACCAGCCCCGTCACCAAAAATGACGGTCGTGCTGCGACCTCGATCTGTGAAGTCTAAACCCCGTGAATGAA
Organism: Myxococcota bacterium; assembly: GCA_020630615.1. Classification (GTDB taxonomy): domain Bacteria; phylum Myxococcota; class UBA727; order UBA727; family JAHDBA01; genus JAHDBA01. The sequence goes on from JAHDBA010000016.1 coordinate 57,275, forward strand.
CTTCGGCACCTACAACCAATACCTTCTTAGCCATACCACTTTCAATAAAAGCCTTTGCCGTTCCCAATCCGTAAAGAAATCCGGTACATTGATTACGAATGTCCAATGCAGGTGTTTTTGAAAGCCCCAACTTATGCTGTAGGAGCATTCCCGAGCCCGGGAACTGGTATTCCGGTGAGAGCGTCGCGAGAATGATCAAATCAATCTCTTCTGCACACCATCCCGCCGCATCGATTGCTTGCTCTGAGGCTGTCAGCGCCAAATCCGAAAGATCCTCATCCTCTGAAACGTAGTGTCGTGTTTGGATTCCTGTGCGGCGTTCAATCCATGCATGGGAGGTGTCCATGAGTGTTGCGAGTTCTTCATTCGTAACGACACGACGCGGAAGTGCTCGTCCACTACCAACCAAATGTGCTCGAACTTTTTCAACCATCTTCTCACCTCAATACGATAACAGATTCAACCAAGGACTTTTCAAGGCTAACGACCTCAAGCGAGGCCCCCAAATCTTTTCTCACACCTTCGTACTCTTTTCGTATTGGTCTTTCTTAATTCATTCGCTAAACCGAACCTATGGCACCCTTTCAAGGCTTGGCACGTCAGTGGAGACCCACGACTTTCAATGATTTGAAAGGTCAAGACCACGTGCGTGACGCACTCACCCGTTCGATAGACAACAAGCGTATTGCCCAAGCCTATGTTTTTTCAGGGCCGCGAGGTGTGGGGAAGACAAGTGCAGCACGACTTATGGCAATGGCCATCACCTGCGAAGAGGGTCCCACTTCTAAACCGTGCCAACAATGTGTGCATTGTGTTGCAATCAAAGAAGGCTCCTCCCTCGACGTTATCGAAATTGATGGTGCGAGTCATACGGGTGTTGATGACATACGCGAACTTCGTGAGAGCGCGCGCTATGCGCCCACAAGTGCACGGGCGAAAATATTTATTATCGACGAAGTTCATATGCTTTCGAAAAGTGCATTCAATGCGCTTCTGAAGATCTTAGAAGAGCCTCCCTCCTATCTTCACTTCATCCTCGCTACGACGGATCCACAAAAGATTCTGCCCACTGTTCTATCGCGCTGTCAGCGCTTCGCGTTCAAGCGTCATTCTCTTGCGACGATTATTGAACGGCTACTCGAGGTTGCAGACAAAGAAGGTTTTGCACTTTCGAAAGGTGCCAGCAGATTGATTGCGGATGCAGCAGAGGGAGGCATGCGCGATGCGTTGTCTTTACTGGACCAAGCCAGAAGCGCAGGTGATGGCAGCGCGACAATTTCTGAAGACGATGTGCGTCGTGTCTTTGGCTGGGTTTCCCTCGCATCGCTTAGACCTCTCATTGAAGCCATCGTAAAGCGTGAACCGGATCGTGCATTGATGCAACTTCACGAACGAAACGAAGGTGGAGATTCCCCGGTAGAGGTCATGCAAGTTGTTGTCGCAGAGCTCCGTCGCTTAAACTTCCTTGCGACAACGCCTCAGGCCAAGGCCTATCTTTCGATTAGCGATAGCGACCATGCATGGCTCACCGAGCTCCTTGCACGAAGTACACCCAAAGATGCACAGAGACTCTATCAAAAAAGTCTTGATCATTTTGATTCGGTCGCAAAAAGCGAAACCCCGATGATGGTTGCCGAACTTGCTATTCTTTCTCTGGCGCGACGGCCAAAGCTCAACGAGCTCAGAGAAATCACTGCGGCGATACGAGATTTAGAACGCCTGCATCAATCGATTCTGCGCGAGAAGGGACACTCTGTCCCGCAAAAAAAAAAGTCTCCACTAGGCCCATTGCATCGAAAGCCCCCTCCTGAAAATCGAGGTCGTTCGGGTTCATCATCAACCGCTCCATCATTAGCATCAACTCCTATATCGAAACCCAGCGCGTTGAGTGTCAACGATGGTACTCAAGCGTCCATTCAGAGTACGAGACGAGACGGTGCATTTGCCGATCCAAACGCCCAAAACACTGGGCAGGATAACGTACATGCAACAATTGATAACTTTGATGATGATGAACTTGCCAAAAACCACCCTTTTTCCAATCTTCCACTTGATGGCATTGATAACGCATGGCTCAGTCTCAGCGAACGCCTCGAAAGGGTACAGTCGATCGGAGCAGCACACCTCACGCACACGCAGTTTCATGGCACCGAGGTCACCTCCGATGCACCGGTGAGTACCCTCACGCTGAAGCTGGCCTGCGAAAATAAATTACACCGACACGAGGTCGAGCGACTCTTCCAACATGAACGTGCGATTTGTATTTGTATTGATGTCCTCTCCCCAGAAATGCATAGAGAGAGCAAGAAAAGAGAGCAAAAAGTCCTCATCGAATGGGTGAGTGAAGACACGCGCCCAACTGTCAATTCGGCCCGCCATCTTGCGCTTGAAAAGGCGCAACGCGATCTTGAGGATTATGCGCGCGCACATCCCTTTATTCGCGGGGTTGCTGAGAAGCTTGGCGCGCGTGTTGAACGCAGCGCTATTGTTGTTCCCGAGTACGAGGGTTAAGACTTCTGGGCTCCTGTTTCTAGCGCACATGAAAAAGGCTCCCTGGTTGGGAGCCCTTGAAACAGTTTAAGATATCCTTCTTTAACCGCGACCGGCAGCAGCAATAACTTCTGCATTGTACTTACGTGGCGGGCCCATTTGAATTGGCTTTTCTTCCGGCTCAGCAGCCTTGGTCGGTTTTCTGCCCGGTTTTCCTGGTTTTTTCTTAGCAGATGGAGCCTTACGGCGTATCCGTGGCGGTGGCGGACCATCGCTCGGGCGAATGCCTTCTGCTGCAAGCGCGCGAAGCTTCCCGTCGACCAACGATACAAATGCCTCAAGATCGCCCCGCGTTGAGAGCTGTGCTTCAACCCAACGTAAAGGCCCCTTCTTTAGGGTGCGCTCGTAGAGTGCTCGAGCACGCATTGATAACTTTTCGTCTCGATCAAGATAGGAGCCGACTTTATCGCCGACACCCACGAGACCCATGATTGGCTTTTGGGCGATATTAATGCCACAAACGGTCACTTCACCAATACAAAAGCGCGGCGCCCACCCACTTGAAGGCCCGTACCAATACATCTCAGGGTAAAGCTGCCGCTCTTTCAGCATTGCAAGGGTTTGCTGATAACGTGGCCATCGGTTGCCAAGAATCTCAGCAAGGGCCTCGTCTTCAGGGATAAAATCTTTGTCTTTCAATCGACTTTTTGCCATCGTATGCCTTGTGTTGAAGTCAAAAGCAGCTATCGATCCCGATTCTATCAGCAAGCGGTTGAAAACTCTAGGTAAAAACAGTGCTTAAGCTCTCCTTTGAGATATCGACCCCACAGGTGATTGACCTTCCCAGCTATTTCAATGCACTCCATGAAAGTGATTCGAGGCGTATTGGGTCACTCAACAAAAAAAACGGTGACTTCAGTGACCTACGTTATGCTTTTGAGCTCCGGGGTAGTGAGATTCTGAACCCAAGATTCAGCACGCTTGCTTCGTTCCGGCTAATTCAGAAGTTATGCAAGATCCGCGTTTTAGGCATTGGATGCCCATTTGAGCCTTATATTCAAAGCTCGGAACCACAAGCCTTCGTCGAAAACCCACCGCATAGGCACGCAAAGGAAAACTCATATCGTTTCACAGCTTTATCGCATCGAAACTTGCGTCCGGATGTGCTGATGTGCGCGAACCGTCCTGGGGCGGCTCCCAACACTACGCAGAGGTTCGGCGATCGGTCTTGGTACCCAATCACAAGTTTTCCAAATATGGTCTTAAACCTCGATACACTTTCAACATTCGAAGAATACTTGGCGGCACGACCTCAAAAATGGCGGAGTAGCTTCAGGCGTAATATTCGACATTTTTATCAATGCGGTCATCGACTGACCTGTACAGAAAAAAGCCCTGTCTCTTCTGAGCGGTTATATGAGGGCTATCTTACTTTCTTTAACCGTGCCCCTGTGAAATGGATGCAGCATACGCCCGAATACTTTCAAAGAATGTCTCAACAAAGGGGTGTGTATTGGATCAATGCAATGTCAGAAAACAATGCATGGCTGGGTTCGATTCTACTTTTCAATTTTGCGGACAAGCTTGAAGCGGGGAGGATCATGATACCCCCAAGTCGCTACCGACACGATCGAATCTACTTCAACCTCTTTTATGCATTAATCGCAAGCGCCATGAAACTCGAGGCCTCCCAACTCTCATTGGAGCCGACAGCATACCGCGCAAAGAAACGCTTGGGTGCAGACTTGGTGGAAACACACAACCTCTTATCTCCAGTCTCCCTGAAAGGGTTGCTCGCCTGCAACGTCTTGAAAAGCGCAGGTGGTTGGATACTCCCTCTATTGAGGCCTGAAGCGGACCTCTATCGATACTGAACTCTGAGCCTTACTCCGAAAAGAGCAATAAAAAAGGCCCCGCAAAATGCGAGGCTCATTTCATTGTCCTATGTCACTTAGCGTTGACGACGAATCAAGCCAAGAAGCAAGAGTGCGAAGCCAAAAAACGACGACTTGGTATTTGCACAACCGCTATCTCCATCTTCTAACTCTTCAGTGTCTGAGTTATCAGTGTCTGAGTTATCAGTGTCTGAGTTATCAGTGTCTGAGT
>JAHDBA010000017.1:0-12411 GCA_020630615.1 Myxococcota bacterium
GCACTTTCCAACCGCAATAATCAACAAACCAGTCGCAAAAGGGTCTAGGGTTCCAGTATGCCCCACCTTTTTCACATTGTAAGCCTTGCGAACAGCAGCCACGACCTTAAACGAAGAAATGCCAGCAGGTTTATCGATGCATAAAAAACCTTCTGGACCACTCATGGCACTCATCGATTGCTCTCCCTGAAGCTCAAAGCGTGAACCCTTATGTTCGAGGCCAGATGCGAAGACACGCTTCAAACCATAGGTCCTGTAGATCTTCTTGTGAAGCACTTGTCACCCAAGAGGCTGCAAATTTATTGCCTTTTGCATCGAACTCCTTCGCGACCTTTGCACACGACAGCATCCCTGCAGAGCGCATGATAACTCTATTCCTCTCTCGGATATTGTGCTGAGTGTCAGGCTGTATCAGCATTGCAACTTCAACCCCGCGCAGCGCACGCAACTCATTCACCACGCCATGCATTTCAGTGAGAGCAATGCCTTCGTGCTCGATAAAATCAGGACTCAAGTACGCAGAGGCAAATCGACCACATGGGCTCACCTTAAAAGTGGATAGCGCTTGACCAATCGCGCGTGCTTTTGCGTGAGAGCGTGACTCATACAGTTGGGCTGCAACCCTCTCGGGCTTAAGCCCACACTCCACAAGGTCACCGGCCATACGAAATGCACGAGCGGAAGCATTTCGGTAACGAAAAGCTCCGGTGTCCGACACCAACGAAACGTAAAGTGCCGTCGCAACTTCAGCCGAAGGCGTGTATTTCATCACTTTGAAAATCTCATAGAGCTGCTCACCTACACTTGCAGCACTTAAATCAATATAGTTCAAATCCCCAGGCGGGTCATCGTTGCGATGATGATCGATCCAAAGAATCGCGCCTAACTGTTCTCGTTTGGCATCATCAACACCAACACGTGACCACTCGCCAGCATCGACGACGACTGTTGCATCGAAACGTCGACCCTCGAGCGAAGCGATCAAGAGCTCCTGCCCTGGAAGAAATGTGAACTCTAGGGGCCAGGGTTCCGCATTGTAAACCGCAACAGACTTCCCAGTCTCGTGCAGCATAAGCCCAAGGGCAAGACTACTGCCGGCGACATCACCGTCGGCCCCAGCATGTCCCATCACCAAAATGTCATGAGCATCATCCAAAAGAGACGCCATCTCGCGAGAAGCTTTTTGCGCCTCGGTTGGTATTTGATATGATAGCTCTCCAAGTTCCGTCTCCATTCCATGTGGCATGACCTTCCCCCTCTTTGAGCCTCAGAGTTTATGAACTCGACACTAAAAAAGCGAGCTTGCGCCCGCTTCTTTTCATCTCTTCTTTTACGAAGGGCTTCACGCTCCGATATCCGAACCTCTGAAAAACCAGCTAATTTCAAAGGCGGCAGTTTCCGGCGCATCCGAGCCGTGAACTGTGTTCTCACCAATTGAGGCTGCATAAAGTTTTCGGATTGTGCCTTCCGCCGCATCCGCAGGGTTCGTCGCACCCATAAGCTCACGGTTTTTTGCAATTGCATTCTCACCTTCAAGCACCATGAGAAGCACTGGGCCTGAAGTCATGAACTCAACCAGTTCGCCAAAGAAAGGGCGTTCTTTATGCACTGCATAGAAGCCTTCTGCTTCATGTGTTGAGAGCGTCTTCATTTTCGCTGCAGCGATTTTTAAACCCTTCTCTTCAAAGATTTTAAGAATGGAACCGATAACATTTTTCTTCACACCATCGGGCTTAATGATTGATAACGTACGTTCTATTGCCATGTTTTACCTCGTTGTAAGTTCTGTTGATTTTTGGGTTAAGTCGCTTTGGGTGGCTCCCACTGTTTGAATCGCTCAAGCGCTTTGCGTATTCGAAAGCGACAACGTTCTTTGCCCAAGACCGCCATGGTATCATAGAGAGGCGGACTTCCTTTCTTATTGGTGATGATCATTCGCACGGGCATAAAGAATTGCTTTGGCTTCAAGCCGGAATCCTGACACGTTCCCTTCAGGGTTTCCTCAATGCTTTCAGGCGAGAACTCTTGAAGCGCATCGATTCGGTCGGCGAGCATCTCAAAGGCTGCGCGGCTCTCTTTCTTCGTTGCGCCCTTCAACATCAACCACTTCGGGTCTGTTTCAACATCGCCCGCAAAGAAAAAACTTGCATAGGGAATGAAGTCTTCGGATTTCTCGACGCGCTCTTGGACCAGCTCGATGACCTTAACAAGGTAGTCCTCCTGAAAGAGTTGTTCCTTCAGGTAGCTCAGAACTTGCGGAACTTCGCGTTGCTCCCTTAAGTAGCGCCCGTTAAGCCAAAGGAGCTTCGTCAAATCAAAAACAGGTCCGCCGAGGGAAATCCGCTTGAGGTCCAGTTCTTCCGTGAAATCCTTTAAGGTGAAAACTTCACGTTCGTCTCGGAAACTAAATGCCATGAGGCCAAAGAAATTGACCATTGCATCTGGCAGGTAACCTGCTTCTTTAAAGTAGTTCAGTGAGACCGGGTTCTTTCGCTTCGAGACTTTCGATTTATCGTTGTTGCGAAGAAGCGGAAGATGAACAAAGTTTGGGCGTTCCCAACCAAATGCGTCGTACATCAAAATGTGCTTGGGTGTCGATGATATCCATTCCTCACCACGAATCACATGTGTAATCTCCATCAGGTGGTCGTCCACAACGTTCGCTAAATGGTAGGTTGGGAAGCCGTCCGACTTCATCAAAACCTGATCATCCACCTCAGTGTTGTTAATGCTGACTTCACCTCGAACCAAGTCAACAAAACGCGTCGCACCATCTCGCGGGGTCCGCAAACGCACAACATAAGGAGCCCCGGCATCGATCTCAGCCTGCACCTCTGCAGGGTCTCGATCACGACAATGACCATCATAGCCGGTAGGTTGCTTCAGTGCCTGCTGTCGTTTGCGAACCTCAGCAAGTCGTTCTGGAGTACAAGTGCACTTGTAGGCAGCACCCGAATCTATCAGTTGTTGAATATACGCTCGATAGATCTTGAGACGTTCACTTTGACGGTAGGGGCCCTTCTCGCCGCCAATGTCGGGACCTTCGTCCCAAGAGAGCCCCAACCAACGAAGCGAGTCAAAGATCGCTTGCTCCGACGCATCGGAACACCGGCTTTGGTCGGTATCCTCGATTCGGAGAAGGAAATCACCACCGTGCTGTTTCGCAAAGGCGTAGTTATAAAGCGCAATGTAGCCGGTACCCACATGTGGGTCTCCGGTTGGACTCGGGGCAATTCGTGTACGTACTCGCTTGGTCATGGGCGCATCCTCGCCTACTCTTCAGCGAAGTCAATACACTTATTCGCGCTTCATCTCATCGGAAAACTTCTCAAGATCTCCATTAATTGTCTGTAAAAGGTCTTGAAGGCCCTCACGGAACCTCCCGGACTCCACTGCCTCATGAAGTTCTTTTGCGAAATTATCCGCAGCTTGCCCCAGCGGTTTCACCAGGTTTTCCGAGAGCTTGGTGAGTTCCTCTTGGGTTTTTGGGTCACCTAAGGTTTTGGACATCTCTTCGGCAAAGACACGTATACTGGCCTCTACGGGCTCGCCGAGCTCCGTTGCGAGATTGTTCATTTCCGCGTGAATGTCTTCATTCTCTGCAAGTTTCATCGCCACGTCAAAAAGCTTCGGATCAACACCAAGCGCCAAACCACCCACGCTTTTTGCAAGAGAGGCAATGCCCAAAGCGCCACCCGCATTGGCACCGCCACACAGCACGCCCATAGAAGCGGCATCAAGGTTCAACTCAAAGGAAGGCGCTTGATAATGCTCTTGGCTTCCCGCCATCGTTTCGTAAGCGCGCAACTGGATTTTACCGCCCTTCTGATATGATTTTGTTACCACATCAAGCGCGTCACCCGGCTCTAAAATAAGAGTTGCATCCGATGTGGTCGATGGCTTTTGTGCAATCGCGTCATCCCATGTCGCTCCTGGGAAAGGAAGGCCATTGTGCTCCGCAAAAGCTCGCACTTTAGAGAGCGCCGGACGACCGGCAAACGCCCAAAAAAGTGCCCCGAGAATAAACACCAGTCCATAATCTAAAATGCGCTTCATGAGAATCTCCTTGAGCAGGTCAACCTAAACAGACACCTTAAAAGTCAGGTTCACACACAACTTCAATGGTGTCGAGGCGAAAATAGGTCGCAAAAAGCATCATCGGTTGCGCTAGCGCTTTTGGTTGCAACCGCAATGCCTCCTTGGACGCATACAAAGGGTCGTTAACGATTGGGTTTCCGACCGCTGCCATATGGACCCGCAGTTGATGACGTCGCCCTGGGCCGTCAAGAGCCACGCGCAACTCCGAGATGTCCAAAGTTTGGTCATACTTCACATTTAAGATTACTGTACGAGCAGCTTGCGGGCTTCGAACCAGGCGTGCGTCCAAACGACTTTTGACCGCAATCATTTTGCGCGCATTGCGCTTTTTGGGGTGCCCGACCGGGTAATCAATAGCCCTTAAGTCCCTTGGGAAATCACCATACACTTTTACAACATAATGTTTTTCCGCTTTATGTGTCCGGATCCCTTGGTGAACGCGCTGCCAAGCGCGCGTTGTTTTGGCATGGACAACAATACCGCCCGTGGCATAGTCAAGGCGATGGCATGCCCCTGCCTCAAACTCTTTTGGCGAAGCCGCACGAGCTTCAGGAAAACGCTGGAGAACCCAAGTGGCAAGAGTGTTGTCTCCTGGTATTTTTGACTCAACATGCATATTGTGTGGTTTATTAACCGCAAACCAATCGTCGCCTTCCTCCAATAAAATAGGCGCACTCCAAGGTTCGCCTCGCTGTGAAATGGTGCTCATGGCACAATCTCTTCACACACATTTTGCATCGTTTTAGAGCGCTGCTTTCAGCGTCGAACCCATTTCAGCAGGTGTTGGAGCAACTGGAATCCCCGCGGCTTGCATCGCGGCAATCTTACCTTCAGCACTGCCTTCACCGCCAGAAATGATGGCGCCGGCATGCCCCATACGTCTGCCAGGAGGCGCAGTCACACCCGCAATGAAGCCAACAACGGGCTTCTTCATGTTCTCTTTAACCCACGCTGCTGCTTGTTCTTCGGCGTTTCCGCCAATTTCGCCAATCATGATTACAGCGTCAGTATCCTCATCCTTGTTAAAAAGATCGAGAACATCAATAAAACCCGTTCCCGCAACGGGGTCCCCGCCGATACCCACACATGTTGACTGCCCGATTCCAAGCGCTGTGAGTTGACCCACCGCTTCATAGGTCAGTGTGCCAGACTTCGACACGACACCAACGCGACCCGGCAAATGAATATGCCCCGGCATAATCCCCATTTTGCACGAACCGGGAGTAATCACACCTGGACAATTGGGGCCAATCAATCGCGTCTTGCTGTCTTTAAGAACCTCTTTAACCTTCACCATATCTAAGATTGGGATGCCTTCAGTAATGCAAATCGCGAGGTCCACTTCAGCGCCCACTGCCTCAAGAATAGCGTCTGCGGCAAATGGAGGTGGGACATAAATAATACTTGCACTCGCCCCTGTCTCTTTGACAGCTTCCTTCACTGTATTGAAAACTGGAACGCTGCCATTAAAGGTCTGGCCACCCTTACCCGGTGTACACCCTGCTACGATTTGCGTACCATACTCCATCATTTGGGTGGCGTGAAATCCACCCGCTGAACCGGTGATTCCTTGCACCACAACTTTCGTATCTTTGTCGATCAAAATACTCATTTTTAAACCTCAACTTGAAAACCTTTCGAGCACGCTTTCGTGTTGTAAAGCGCACGGTTAAACACCCTGTTTCGAGCTTACACAGCACCCGCTGCTTCTACAGATTTTTTCGCACCGTCGAGCATGTTGTCCGCAGGTGTAATCGCCAGACCCGACTCCGCTAAGATTTTCTTGCCAGCCTCGACATTGGTGCCCTCAAGACGCACGATCAACGGAATTTTGAGACCGATTTGTTTCGCTGCTGCAACCACACCCTCAGCAATCACATCACACTTCGCAATGCCACCAAAAATATTCACAAACACCGCCTTAACAGCTTGGTCTTGAAGAATAATCTTAAAGGCCGCTGTCACTTTCGCTTCGTCTGCTCCGCCACCAACATCGAGAAAGTTGGCCGGCTCACCACCCACATGCTTAATGACATCCATTGTTGCCATGGCAAGCCCTGCACCATTCACCATGCAACCGATGTTTCCATCCAGTGCAACATACGAAAGGTCATACTTGTTCGCTTCAACTTCGCGAGGGTCTTCTTCGTCTGGGTCTCGATACTCTGCAATGCGCGACTGGCGAAAAAGTGCGTTGTCATCGAAGTTAAACTTGGCATCAAGTGCAATCACTTCATCATTTTTTGTGATGACCATTGGATTGATCTCCGCAAGACTCGCGTCACTGCCCACAAAGGCTTCGTAAAGGCCCTTAAAGAAACGACTCGCCGCTTTTTGCCCCGCCTTCTTAATTCCCAAACCGTAGACGAGGTTGCGAATTTGATAGTCTGCGAGACCTACTGCTGGGTTCACCCACTCTTTTAATATCTTCTCTGGAGTATCTTCAGCAACCGTTTCAATCTCAACCCCACCTTCTGTGGAGGCCATTAAGCATACTTGCCCCATTTCACGATCGAGCACCAAACCTGCATAAAGTTCGCTCGCAATGTCACACCCCGACTCGACCAACACCTTGCGAACCTTTTGACCCTCTGGACCGGTTTGATGGGTAACCAGCTGCATACCGATGATATCCGTTGCATAGGTCTTTAGCTCATCAGAATTTTTCGCAAGCTTGACTCCACCACCTTTACCACGACCGCCCGCATGGATCTGTGCTTTCACAACACAGGGAAACCCAAGCTTTTCGCCAGCCGCTACCGCTTCATCTACACTCTCACACAAAACGCCGTCGAGCGTTGGCACTCCGTAGGATTTCAGCAAATCTTTGCCTTGATACTCATGAATATTCATCTTTTTACTCCACCGACAAGGGTCGTTGCAGTCTTAGCGCTTGCTAGGGTTTGGAGCAAAGTTTAAATCCGTGAATTTTGTGGTTCTATGACAAGCGGCTCAAATCGCTACGCCTTGAGAAATCCTTCGGCGCAACCCTCCCTTTGAAGAATGGCTTCAGGTCTTCCGACTGCGCATCCGTCGCTGTGCAAGGGAGAGAAGTGTCGACGCAAGCTCACTGATGCCATCGGGCCGTGCTTCACCCGGACGCGTTGTCAGGTTGAGCGCTTCTTCGGTGCTCTGACTTTTGGTGCCAGGTGACCTCAGCAGTGTTGGTTCTGCCGCGTAGGTATCGCCAAAAACCTCATTATCGCTTAACTGGGGAGTACGAGCAATATCGCTCAGCGATGAAACACCATACTTGAGATAGGGTGAAACCTGGGACCCTTCGACTGGAATCGACAAAGAATTCGCGATCGCACACAATTGACGCGCGACGTGGTCCGCCTTCGACAAGCATATCTCGGGAGTCAAAATCGTAAAAAGACCGCCCTCAAGGCGCCCAATGAAATCGTCACGCCGTGCGCGGCATTCGAAAGCGCGGGCAACCTCTACAATCACGGCATCTCCAACCAAGTTCCCGTGTCTTTCGTTAATATCGCGAAGTCCATCGATGTCTATCGTAATGAGTGAGAGGTCGCGTTCATAGCGAAGGGCTCGGCTTAACTCGCGTTCAAAATCTGCGATGAAGCCACGCTTGTGTAAACATTGGGTGAGGCCGTCATACTTGCCCAACCAACATATTTCACTGTGATAGCGCGCATCCATTTTGTCGGAGAAAATCACACGCATTACACTGCGCCCAATCTTGAGGCATTGCCCATCTCGAATCTCACACGCTCGAATGTTAACACCATCAACGTATGTGCCGTTGGTGCTACCAAGATCTTCAACCGAAAGAGAAGATTCACCGACAATCAAGCGCGCATGCTTACGGCTGACACTCTCATGTTTCAACTGAATATCGGATTGAATGCCTCGGCCGAAAGTCCAACTGCCGCGGCTTAAATCAAAACGCTGGCCAATCGCAGCACCGTTTAACATCACCACTGCAGCATTACGAATATCGCCCGTTTCAGCGATGTCTTTCATAATTGTGAAAACTGAAGAAACCTGCATCCCACACCTGACTACCTAATGCCACTCCTTTTGAGCTTTGGCCAGAACCTTTTTTCGACATTCGAGACAAAGCTATGAAACAGCGCGTTATAGTGTTTTTGATGCAGTGCGGTGACACCCTCACCTCCATCATCAAGAAGGTCACGAACACACGTGAAGTCAGACTGAGAGAGCCCACATGCATTATAGGCATCGAGCTCGCTTAGGTTGTTGCAAACGTTGATCGAAAGTCCGCCGCGCAAGACGCCCTTCTGTAATGAAAATCCAATCGATGCCACTTTTTGATTTTTCACCCAAATGCCGGGTCGTTTTGAGTCGTATGTGGCAAGCGTTGAATCGCAGCCAAGCTTGTGAATAAACTCGATCGCGGTGCAGGCAAAACACTCCGTCCAGATCCGAACACTTCGCTGGTTAGGGTGTAGTCGTACGAGAGGGTACACGATGAGTTGGCCTGGACCATGCCACGTGAGGCCTCCTCCACGTTGAGCGCACACAACGCTTTCAAGACTCCCATCTCGCACCTTGGAGTGGAGCCGATAACCGGCAGTCCACGTTGACCTTCGATAACTCGCGACTGCTACATGAAGAGCCTGCTCCACTCGAGGATGCTCATCTCCTCCGAACTCCTTTGCAAGCGTATTCGCCCAGACTTGATACTCATTGTGTGACCAGAGAGGCCTATCGTAACGTATGATTCTCACGCACTCCGCTTACATCGCATAAATAGATGCAGCAATATGATAAGAACGAAAGAAAATTCCCGTCGCAGCACCACAAGCTCAAAACCGAGACAAAGAATGCCCTCTTTGCGGGAGTGGCTTCAAACGCCAACGAGCAGTCGTGCTCCAAAGTTATAGGCTAAGCCCGCGTCGAGAATCTTTTGCATCTGCGCGTGAATATCATACTCACTACGAATATATTTAAACTCGGCTGTCGCAGTATCGTAAATGCACGCGCATGAACGAGGGTCATAATCACGAGGTTGCCCCACCGACCCGGCGGTAATGATATATTGATACCCTTCTCGAACCGGGAATTCTGTACCACGGACATTGTACGCTTCACTTTCATTGAGTGCGAAGGTCCGTGTGAGATGACTATGACCGATAAAAGTCACACGCTTGAGCTGATCTCGAAAGGGCAAAAGTTCTTTCGCCTTTTCTCGTGTGAAAACATATTCAAAAGCCTCAGGAGATATTGGGCTCCCGTGACAAAAATCAATATCACCTTCAACCTCTCGATACGGAAGCTGCCCTAGCCAATCTAAGGTTGTTTGGCTAACAGTTGCTTTACACCAGTCTAAGGCTTCTCGTGCCGCGGCATAGTAGTAATCGTAATCCATTCGGCCCGCAACTGCCGCATCGTGGTTTCCGAGAATACAGATATCAGCCTTCTCGCGAATCACAGTCGCACATTCTTCGGGGTTTGCCCCATACCCTACAATATCGCCAAGGCATACAAGACGGTCGTAACCCACATCAGCAAGAGAAGCTAAACTTGCGTCGAGCGCTTCGATATTCCCATGAACGTCTGAAATGATGCCGTAACGCACGATGTTTATGTCTCCTCACAAGTGCAAAGCCCATCAAAAGGATACTCGCAAAACCCATCGGGCTTCGTTGAGCACATCCCCCCTCTGTGAGGCTCTCCATCTCTTCACCCTCATGGTAAGCCGAAATCGTTCCTTTGGGCCAAGTTAAAGTTGCAAAAAAGCGCATTGGTGTAGAAGAAGGGTGAGTCACCCCCCATTCATCTACGACATAGAGTGTACAGTGCTCAAACTCGCCATTGTTCGCGGTCGATATGTAAGCTTCTTCAAAGGTCGAGTCTTCCGCGCCAAACATCATCAAGGCATTGCGTTCTTTTTGAAGCGATGCATCACGTGGAATCTTACCCTTGGCACAGATCGCATGCGTTGTTGAATCGCTTGAACTTCTTTTTTTGACATCGAGATGCATAAAAAACTCGCTGAGTCCTTTCGGTTGATCATCATTCACGAAATGGTTTGCTGGTGGTTCGCCCTCGTCTACTTGCTCTATCAAGTCGATGCCTGCCCATTCCCCCTCGTGAGCGTAGTTGAGGCAGAACTTTTCACTTTCGAGCTCGCTTTCCATCCATTCATGCTCACGACCGACATTCTCAACACTTTCTCTTCTGAGCGACCAAAGTACTTCTTCTCGAATATTGTCTTCGGGTAGAAAACCCGCGGGCACATGAGCCATGGGGATACACCCCATGAACACAAATCGGCCCGAGCACAATGTGCCTGGCCTCAAAGGCGTCTCGTTTGCTTTTTGAATCAATGAGTAAGGCAGGCACTCATCACTTGCGACCATCTCGACTTGCGCATTTAGACATAACGATAGCATTAACAACTTCAATGTTAACAAGGGTAAACATTGAGCTCTGAAAGTATTGTTCGCAGCCAGATATGAGATTTGATTTTGTGAGAACCGAAAGCGCATGTTTTTAATGCGACACCCCAAAAGCAGTTTTGCTATTAAGTTTCAGGTTTTATTGTGTGACTCGACACGGCTCAGCCAGTTAACGCGTCGCATGCTGTAACCATGAAAGAAGCCCGTCATGGCGAGCTTGTACTATATTTCAATGGCACTTCTCCATCTTAGTTACTCAAAAGTACCATCTCGCTAAGATTGACGTTGTAAGAATACCTACCCCAACACTTCAACTCGTCATTTAGGGTAATACCACATGCACACTGGTCAGCGTGGACAATTTTTTTGAAGCGACCGGCGACCGATTCATAGTAGTCACAATTACCATAATCGCAGTCTCCGTATTCAGAGAATCTTTCACAATGTATTTCGTCTTCCTCGTTCAAAATACAGAGCTGTTCATCATTCCCACTAACTTTCTTAGCAATTTCGCCATTGATAAAGAAAGGGCCTTCGGGCAAGTCGGAAAGACTACTTGTACTGACTACCTCTAGGGTTCCATCAGAGAGAATAGCAAGCCCTTCAAAACCGACCGAAGCAACTCCAACAGCCGTATTAGAGCTTGATGAAAAAGTGCTCCACAATGATATGCACTCGGCCACACCAGTATCTCGTAACATACAAAAGTCCGAACCAAGAGATATATCCTGGACACCTGAGACTCCATTCATGGCAAAATTTACCATACTTGAACTACACCCCTCAAACGCACAGTCACAAAATAAAGTATTATCGTCCGTAAGTGCGCACACGATTTCTGCATCTCCCGCAACTTGAACATAATTGTTTGGAGGTAGTCTCTCGGTAGGCTCGCCATAATAACCCGCACAAAAAACTCTACCATCATCAGTCAACGCACAGTTTTGAGAGGCAACTCGTTCATACGATACTCCGGCAACGTTCAGGCTCCCTCCGAGCACATCGAAAAACATTTCTCCGTTACTATCAACGGCTTCTACACTAGAAACATAATAGTCGCCGGATGTTGTGACATCAACAACGTTTCGGTTTAAAACGGGATGCGGCATTGAAAGCCTACTGGAACTGGCGTTACGCCGATTGCATCTCCAATCTAAGTCTTGCTAAAGTTCATAGTATTTCCTGTAACCGATATGCTTGACGTCTAGATATTGTAAATCTGGCAAATCTGGCAAATCTGGCACCGGGTAATAATTTTGAGAGTCATCTATATCCAAAAGGCGCCCTTACATTCAACCTTACAATCTTCAACGCGGCAATCGGGCAGTTCTCCATTATCAAAGGCCTCAAAAGAGCTGTTGAATCGGGTATTGCTTTGGACTTCATCATCAAATGCATGTTTAAAGCCCGCTTCATCCAACCATATAAAAGTATCGTTATGATATTCCAGATCGACAATCCCTGGGGTGTAAATCTCGTCATATGGTTGGGAATAATCCCAGCACACCACATAATCGTCAACAGAAATTGCACAAACACTGTCAGAACCAACTTTTATCGCACGATACTCACGAACCACAGCTGGCGCATTCATTAAAATAGAATAGTCCAGTTCTGGGTAATTCTGCGCAACATTTCGGGTTTCGTAATATCCTCCCCAACAATACAACTCACCGCCGCTGTCTAGAGCACACATAAAACGTTCATTGCAGCCCAAATCTTTGTATTCTCCTGGTGGAGGGATATGAAGCAAGTCTTTAGAAAAACCTCCACAAAGAATCTCGTTTGCGGGAGTCAGCTGACAATAAAAATCATCCCCATAACCACTTACAAAACATAATCTATTGAGTTTTGTTTCCAAGCATGCTGGGCAACTCCCACCACAATCAACACCCGTTTCATCTTGGTTCTGAATACCGTCTTCACA
>JAHDBA010000017.1:12511-13714 GCA_020630615.1 Myxococcota bacterium
AACTCCCACCACAATCAACACCCGTTTCATCTTGGTTCTGAATACCGTCTTCACAAGTTGGTGCACATGCTGCACAACTACCACCACAATCAACACCAAGCTCATCTTGATTCTGAATACCGTCTTCACAGGTAGGCTCACATGCATTGCACGTGCCACCACAATCAACACCAAGATCATCTTGATTCAACACACCGTCATCACAAGATTCAGTTGTGGTGTTTTCAAAATCGCTGCCTTTATCTTTTTCACAAGCGATCAAAGAGAGGGTTGCGAGCGAGAAAATAAAAGAAAGAGCGATTTTTTTTTGACATCTTTATGCCCCTTCAAACAGTTTAAGGTGAATACATTGCTCAAAACTAGCATTATATAAATTTAAAACACCCATCAGAAAGTTTACATCAACATACAAAGAATAGGGGTTAGTTGATGTGGATATGCGATAAATGTCGCTGCATGCATAGAAGGTAAAATAGAAGTTTAGCTTAAAATAAAGTTCTACAAAGCATGATCAAGCTCCAAACGATTCGGCACCTTCGCAGCAAGTCGACCATCATGGGTCACCAGCACAACCGTTAGCCCTTGATCTTTTCTAAGTTTCGCAAGCAGCTCAAAGATTGAGTTGCTGGTTTCATCATCAAGGTTGCCCGTTGGCTCGTCCGCCAAAAGTAAATCGGGCTCGTTCATCAGGGCTCTCGCAATCGCCACACGTTGTTGCTGACCACCCGAGAGCTCACCTGGGCGATGCGACTGTCTGTCGGCAAGTCCCACTGAAGCAAGCAACGCTGCAGCACGCTCTAAGGATTCTGCCCGAGGGGCACGCCGCATCAACGCAGGCAAGGCAACGTTCTCAAGAGCGTCAAACTCAGGTAAAAGATGGTGAAACTGAAAGACGAAACCAAGATGCCGATTGCGAAAGTCTGCCCGAGCACCCGAATCGCGCGCAAAGAGGCTCTCACCCCGAAAAAGAACATCGCCGCTTGTCGGCGCATCTAAAGTACCAAGAATCTGTAGTAAGGTACTCTTTCCCACGCCTGAGGGCCCTGTAATAACCCAAAAGTCACCTTCGGAGATTTCAATCGAGAGGTTTTTCAGCACAGGCACTCGTTGGCCTTTCTTCTCAAAAGACTTCGAGAGCAGCTGGGTTTCAATCAGATGT
Organism: Myxococcota bacterium; assembly: GCA_020630615.1. GTDB lineage: Bacteria > Myxococcota > UBA727 > UBA727 > JAHDBA01 > JAHDBA01. Next base: position 13,671 of record JAHDBA010000017.1, read on the forward strand.
GTCATTCGAGCCTCAATCCATCGACTGGGTTTAGCCGGGCAGCC
>JAHDBA010000017.1:13724-37746 GCA_020630615.1 Myxococcota bacterium
GTCGCAAGGTACGAAAGGAGCATCGATGCGAGTGAAACGGCGAAGACTTCGCCCATCGCAACCTTTACGGGCAACGCATCGATATAGTAGACATCCGGGTTTAAACCAACGCCAAAGTTTTTAAGCAGAAGACAAAAGCCCAAACCAAAGGCTGTGCCAAAAAAGGTTCCAACACTGCCAACCGATACCCCGTAAACAACAAATATTTTCATAATCGATGTGTCGCGTCCGCCCATACTCTTAAGTATCGCAATTTCTTTACTCTTCTCAATGACAAAGACGATGAGGGTTGCTGCAATAAGAAAACTCGCAATCAAGATAATAAAGGTCAAAATAATAAACATTGCCACCTTCTCGAGTTTGAGCGCTGAAAAGAGATTGCGATTCATCTGTCGCCAGTCTTTCGCATAATAGGGGTACGAGCCCAAAGTGCTCACCACGCGCCGCCCTACAACATGCGCACGTTCAGGGTCTTCTACACGAAACTCCAAGCCCTGAACACGATCTTCGCCTGACATTGAGAGTTGTTGTGCTGTGCGAAGATTCACGTAGATGAACTTTGAATCGTACTCATACATCCCTGAATAGAAAATACCGGCAACGCGCAACGTCTTTGAACGCGGAACAAGCCCCGTCGGGCCCAACTCCGTTTTCGAGCTCACGATATTAACGGTGTCGCCCACAAAGACACCGAGCAGGCTCGCCATTTCTCGCCCTAAAATAACACCGGGAACGCGCGAGCTTTTCACCTGTGTCGCAGATTCCCTTGCAGCCTGCAACGCTTTTTCAAGCGCGCCGACTGGCGATGTGGTGGCCTTCGCACTACCCTCTTTGGGCTGAATCAACGCACCCTCATTCAGGTTCTTCAAGCTACCCTCTGTGATCGTCTCACCCAAAGTGCTGACGCTAGGAACACTTTCGACGTCGATCCCTTTGAGCATGGCCCCAGTACGGTTGACGTCTGAAACAATCATGACTTCATCGAGAATAAAGGGGCTTAAGCCAGCAACACCTTCAATATCTTTTACCATTTCAATGTCAGCTCGATAACTCTCAAGCCCTGGCCCATATTTCATCACCAAAAGGTGCGCGTTTGAACCGAAAATTTTATCGCGCAGGTCCGACGAGAAGCCGTTCATGACGCTCATCACAATAATCATAGCGGCGCAGCCAAGCCCAATCGCAACAACAGAGATAACCGTGATAGCGCCAATCACACCTTCATCACGCTTTGCCATCAAGAAGCGGCGCCCCACTCGACTCTCGTAACTCCACCCCAACGACAGACTTCCGTCTCCCCATGCCAAATACGCGAGGCTTCCTCCGAGCACCATCATCACTAAGATGACAAGACCTAAAGCAACACCAACAACCACAACGAAAGCACTGGACTCACCAAAAACCAAGAGCCTTGTCACCCAAGTGCCTCGAAAGCCCGCGTACAAGAGAAAGATGCATGCACAGAATATCGCGTCAAAGAAGCCGATGCGTTGAGTTAGACGCGCGAGCAGCGCTCCTCCAAGAAGTGCAAGGGCGCCACTCACTCCGAGAAAAGCAAATTGCAGTGCATCACCAACGTCGAGTGTTTTCGAACTCGAAGTCATTGCCATCATCCCTTCAGCGCCAACGATTAAAATTGCAAGGGCCGCCAAACGTCCTCGCCAAGCACTTTTCTCTTTCACGTCATAGGTGTCGACAGCACGTTTTTTCTTCGCCGGCAATACGGGTGATGCAACCAAAAGAAGCACGCCCAAGGGCATCCCAAGTGTCGAAAGCACAACGCTTAAGCCCGCACCGAAACCCACTTTTCGCCCTGCAGAAAAAATGGACCAGATGAGAAGAATGGCCAAGAAAGTCAGCCCCGGAACAAGAACTTCCGTCCGGGTAAGATCGAAGAGTGAGGGTTCATGAAGGCTTGCAAAGGGCGTTCCACCACTCGGGAAATCTGTCATACGCCGCGCTCCTCCGCAGCAGAGCTCTTCTTCATCTGTGGAAAAAGAATCACTTCACGTATCGATGCCTGCCCCGTTAAAAGCATGACCAATCTGTCGATTCCAATGCCCTGACCCGCTGTTGGCGGCATCCCAAACTCAAGAGCATTGATGAAATCATGGTCAATATCAGGCGCTTCATCGTTGCCACGCGCGCGGTCGCGTGCTTGGCGCAAGAAACGTTCTTTTTGATCGAGAGGATCATTCAACTCGGAGAACGCATTGGCGATCTCCATACCACCCACCATCAACTCGAAACGATCGACGAGAGCTGGGTCCATGTCATTTTTACGTGCGAGTGGGCTCACGAGAACCGAAAAGCCCGTCACAAAGGTAGGCTGTATTAAATCCGATTCGACACACTCATCAAAGATTGAATAGATGAGTGCAAGAGCCAATCGACGTCTTCGAGTTCGGTTGCTCACATCTGCTTTCTCACCCGTAGCCTTTAATGAGAACTTTGCCGTATCAACACCTTCAAAAGCATCTTTTTCATCATCAACGCTCGGCAAGTATCCATCGACAGCCTGGCCGAGAGCAGCATAAAATAGGTCAGTAACCTTTGCTCCTTTGAGAGCTTTCGAGGCATCGGCACCGGCCCCCGCTTCACTCGGCTCAATACCGGGGACTAAGGCATAAAGCTCCTCGTCGCTCAGTTCCAACATTGCAACTTTCAAGGCCTCCCCTCGGTCGGCACAATGCTTCACCACGAGGTCCATGGCCTTGGCGACCGAATCAATCGAGTCGAGTTCGTCGTCAAGATTAAGCTTTTCACAAACCAACTGGGCGATGCTCGCTCGGCGCCAAGGTGCCTCAAACGAAATCGTATTACCATTATACTCCAGAGACTTCTTCCCGTGAATGTCCTTGACCAATCCACCAATCATCGCCTCCGAAAGCTCCATTAAATCAAGGTAGTTGGCATAGGCTTCATAAAACTCGATGGTCGTAAACTCAGGATTATGCCGCGTTGAGATTCCCTCGTTTCGAAAGAGACGTCCAATTTCGTAGACGCGCTCAAGACCGCCAACAACAAGTCGCTTCAGATGCAGTTCGGTTGCAATACGCATTTGCAAGTCCATTCCCAATGTATTGTGGTGCGTAAGAAAAGGCTTCGCCGCAGCCCCACCCGCCACATCGCCAAGTACGGGTGTTTCTGCCTCAACATAATCGCGTGCATCCAGAAAGGAACGGATCCCCGAGATGACACGGGCACGAGTTTTAAAAATATCCCGTACCTCGGTGTTCATTGCCAAGTCAATGTAACGCTGTCGGTAGCGCTGTTCGACGTCCGCAAGCCCATGAAACTTTTCAGGTGGCGCCTGCAACGATTTCGTCAGAACACGAAAGGCCCTCACATTAACACTCGTCTCACCGGAGTTGGTTTTCTTTGGGGTCCCCAGTGCGCCGATGAAATCTCCGAGATCGATCCATTTAAGTCTCGCAAAGGCGTCTTCGCCGAGAACCGACTTCATCAATACCAACTGCAGCTCACCACTTCGGTCTCGAATACGCACAAACGCGAGTTTTCCCATCTTGCGCTTCGCCACAACACGGCCCGCGAGCGCATACTCCTCTTCAATTGCTGCGAGACCTTCTGCATCTTGAGCCTCAAAACGTTCGATATAGTCCGCACAGGTCATATCAGGACGGAAGTCGTTTGCGTAAGGGTCGTGCCCCGCACCTCGCATTTCTTCGGCTTTGTCAAAGCGTGCTCGCATTAACGGGTGCATCTTTGGCTTCTTCTTTTGTGATTTGGACATTGAGATTCTCCAAGGCAAAGCTTAGCCAAACGGCCTCAAATTCATAGACGTTTATGAGATGACAGCAGGGAATATTTCATCACAACACGTGTTCGAAGAAGTTATGTTTAAGCGTTCTACAGTGAACTGCGGGCAGCTGCCGATATCTCACACTTCGTTTCGTTGAGGCGCTCCGTTAACGTAAAGACAGAGCCGTACTAAGCCAACGTGACATCGGACAAAAGGTCGATGTGCAGGTTCTCTTAAGTCGTAGTCTTAAAATTAGGAGAGCGTATGAACTCGTATAAAATCGCCAATTTTTTGCCATTTTTCATCCTTGCAAACCTTGCGGCTATTCCAAATTGCCATATTAGGGACAACGACCGCTGTGTTGACAGCAGTATTTCCGGTCCTCGCATCTGTTCGGCAACCATTTGTGGCGATGGTATTATCGACCCGAACGATGATGAAGAGTGTGACGATGGGAACACTTTATCAGGCGATGGATGCAATGCCTTGTGCATTGTTGAAGAGTGCCTTAACAGCGAGGACTGCGATGACAATAAAGTGTGCAATGGCCTTGAGAGGTGCATTCAAGGGGTATGCCATCGCGGTCAGGATGTGCTGAGTGGTGCTCCATGTGCATCTGGCATTTGCAACGCTGGACAATGTTCTGAGAGTGTTTGTGGCGATGGTATTATCGACCCGAACAATGATGAAGAGTGTGACGATGGGAACACTGTATCAGGCGATGGATGCAACCACGACTGTCTATTGCCGGGTACTGTTGCACGCAAGCTTGCATTGGTAAGACTCAACTATACCGACAGCATATGGAGCAATGAAGACCAAGAAAGCGTCTATACCAATATAAACGAAATGGTGTTTGAAGGTGATGATTCACTCACGGCTTTCTTGCATCAACACTTTGGCAACCAAATCAACCTGCAGGGGTTGGATGAAGCCAAGAATGACCTGGTCGACCTTGGGTTGCTTGATTTGCCGGTCTCAACAGAATCCTGTGGTGGGATAGAAGCGAAACAACAACTTCCGGGCATATTAGAAATAGCTCCTGAGACGGGTATTACGGACATCCTAATGATTGTGGAGCCGGGCATTCGCACGGGTTGCCCAGCCAGTGGGTTTGCAACCGAAATGAATGAGGTTGACTTGCTATACCTAGAAACCTCCCACTGGACTCACAGACCAACTTCTTATGTGCTGTTTCATGAATTTTTACACGGTTTGGGAAGCGGCCATTCCGGTCTGGCAGACCTTAGCAGCGAGGAGGAGCTGGACTACCAAGTCATGGTTTATGGTGACAGTGAATCAATTATGGGTGGTCCGGTCACAGGTTCAATGTTCAAAATGAATTTTGTCAACCGCTACATGGTTGCCGAAGAGCTCGGTCTAGATATCGGAGCCGAAGTTATCGCAGAGACAAGCTTTGCAAGGTCACTTACTCTGCATGACGAACGTACATCGGATTCTGGGGTGACCGTTGGGGCAATGCTTCTGAACGCCAAGCATGACCTTTTATCAAAGTATTCATCGCCTTCAACAGGGTCTGGCTACAGCTTGGCCATATCGTTTCGCGCTTTGGACAACGTTGCTGGTGACCGCCTATATATACGCCGTGTTTCCAGCAACGATAGTTACTTGCTCGATACGTTAGAGCCCGGTGAAGTTTTTCTAGACACCAGGGCAGGTGTTTCAATTGATTTCTCAGATGTGAATGAAGAGGCAAGCGCTTTAGTTCATGTATCGAAAGAAATACCCAGCAACGTGGACTGCCCTACCCCTGAATGGAAGCCTTCGATCAGCACATTGATAGGGACAACATTGAGTTCAGAAGAGGTCCTCTTTGAACTTTCATTGTCACATAATTATGCTTTTTTTAACGGCTGCGGAGTCGGTCTTGACATGATAGTCTATCTCGAAGTTGTCGATAACAATAACAATGTTCGTGGCGCTCATCACAAAGTAACGGTTAACAACCTACAAGGATATTCTAACTTCGCATTGAAAGTGGATGCCGCTGATTTAAGTTTTGGTGACGATTCGTTCTTCCGAGTCGTAGCGTCCCGAGTTTTAACTGAAAGAGACGGTTTACCCTTTGAATTTCACTCGAATGAGCTGGGCCCACTCCCCCTATAAGTTTATTCAAAAAATTTCACGGTCCACTCACCAAGAATAAACAACCGACTACCCGACGCAGCTATTCCTCGGTGTGTCCAAAAGAATTGTGTCGGCCGCCCGACATGAAGTCTCAAAGCGTGCTCGCATTAACGGGTGCATCTTTGGCTTCTTCTTTTGTGATTTGGACATTGAGATTCTCCAAGGCAAAGCTTGGCCAAACGGCCTCAAATTCATAGACGTTTATGGAGGTCAAGGGTCAGAATCATCGTGCCATGTTTACGGTTTAGAAGTACGGCGCTCTGCAGCTTTTTGCCTCAACCACTGCATGTGATTGATCGCCGGCACGCCCGTTACTCTCGAGTTCGCTTTGACATTTTGAACCACCGCACTCATCGGAGAAATCGCCGCGTGCTCGCCAAGAACTCTTCTTGGCGCGATTGAAGACCCCGCGCCCACTGTACTCATTCTCTCACATCGAGCATAGCCTCCGATCATCGAATGCGCCCCAAGGGAAACCTGACTTGCGATGTGTGCATCATGCCCCACATGCGCCCCCGCATCGATCATTACGCACTCTCCAATCCTGGTGGTCCCAACAAGTGCGCTAGCAATACTCGCATTTGCAATAATATGTGTCCCCGTCTCTACTCGGACCTGCCCCAAGGAAGGAACGAGCTCTTGGCGCCCATTGAGATCGACAGTCACAAATGCAGATGCGCCAAGCACAACATGTGGGCCGATGACGACGTCCTCACCAATCGTCACGTTGGGCCCAATCACACTCGTCGGGTGCACCCTTGCCCCACTCGAAACATAACCCGCATTTTTGACCCCCAAATGTTGAGCCAAGCGAATCAACTTCAGTGTTGCCACCTCTAAGTTTTGAACGACAAGACTCAAGGAGGACGCCTTCGCATGAACCCGGTAATCGTTATGGGTCATAATGCAGGGTTGATTGAGTTTTGCAGCCAATGCCATGGCGCTCGAGTGCCCACACCGAGAGGGTACGAAAAGTGAAGCGGGCTCCCCCTCAGGTTCAAGACCAAGGGCATCCGAGCAGGATGCCAACGCGGACACCTTTAGTGATGCCATTGGCGTGCCAAGGAGGCTTGCACCAATGGCCCGAGCAAGGTCAGCGAGTGCGATATCTGTCTTCAGCTCAATCATGTCGACAGCTCAACACGATTTACATCCCTTGCAAAGCGAGCTTCGCATTGAAAAGCAGGCATTAAAAATGCGGCTCGAGGCCGCATTCTCTTTTGCGCAAATCTACGCACTTCTTTTTCTGACAACTTATTTTGCGTTGCCGTTTGCATCATATGCAGCATTGTATTTCGCCACAACGTCTGCCGTGATGTCGCCTGAACTTTGCGCAAAGAGAACCGCGCCGCGGTCGAGAATCATTGTAAAGCCTTGCGATTTTCCGATCTGCTCAACGATGACTCCCATTTTTTTCATGATCTTAGCCATGAGCTCGGACTCTTTCTGCGAAAGTTCTTGCTGCATTTGCATGTATTTTTGCTGAACTTCCATCAAACGTCGTTGGAGCTCTTCCATTTTTTTGGCCTTGGTCGCCTCGTTCATCATCATACCCTGAGCTTCAAGATTCTCTTTCATCGTTTTGAGTTCTTCTTGATCTTTGTTCAGGCTTCGTTGCTTGCCATCAAAGTCTTTCTTCAATTTTTTCTTTGCGCTGGCACCCTCGCTCACGTCATTCAATGCGCGTTGAAGGTCAACATAGCCAATCTTTTCTTGCGCTGAAGCCCCTGCAGAAAAGAGCAATGCAAGGCCAAGGATTGCAGTCATTCGGAATTGAAAAGTCATGATGTCTCCCTTTTCTTAATTTTTTAGCCGATTCCTGGAGGAAAACAAGGCAATTGAGTACCAAAGACATTGCACACTTCGCATTCTAGCGCTTGACTCAGGCCAGCTTGAATCCATCCAGGGAGAATCCATGTCAAAGATCGTTTACACACTGACCGACGAAGCCCCATTTCTGGCAACACACTCCTTTCTGCCCATCGTTGAGGCTTTTGCAAAGAGCGCGGGTGTTGAAGTTGTAACGCGTGATATTTCCCTGGCGGCACGTATTCTTGCTCAGTTCCGAGATACACTCACTCAAGGAGAGACCCTGAGCGATGACTTGGCCGAGTTGGGAGAATTGGTGCTCACACCGGAAGCCAACATCATGAAACTTCCTAATATTTCAGCGTCGGTGCCACAGCTCAAAGAAGCGATCCTTGAACTTCGTGCGCAGGGCTATGATTTGCCCGATTACCCGGATCGCCCTGAAAGTGATGCGGAGCACGATGCCCTCAAGCGCTACAACAAAGCGAAAGGCAGCGCGGTCAACCCTGTTTTACGCGAGGGCAACTCGGACCGGCGCGCGCCCAAACCTGTGAAAGAGTTTGCGAAAGCCAACCCCCATCGAATGGGGGCTTGGAAGTCCGATTCAAAATCACACGTTTCCACCATGTCGGGTGGCGACTTTCGAGCCAATGAAAAGTCAACGACGCTTGCATCCGATGCAACACTCGAGATTGTCCATATCAATCAAGAGGGAGACGAACGCGTTTTGAAGAGTGGCATCCAGGGGCTTCAAGGAATGGTCGTAGACGCTACTTTTATGAACGTGCGGATGTTGAAAGAGTTTCTGGCTGCTCAAGTGGACGCTGCACGCGCCGAAGGAATTCTCTTTTCCTTGCATATGAAAGCGACGATGATGAAGGTGTCTGACCCAATCATTTTTGGGCATGCGGTCAACATTCTTATTGCCCCCGTGCTTGAAGAGTTTTCGAGTGAACTTGATACGCTTGAAGTTAACACTCGAAATGGTCTTGGAGATCTCGTTGAGAAAGTAAAAGAACTCCCGAGTGAGCTCCGTGAGAGGATTGAAACCAAATTGACGGAGGTCCTCAACGCGGGCCCGGACCTGGCGATGGTGGATTCCGACAATGGCATCACGAATTTTCACGTGCCCAGCGATGTGATCATCGATGCGTCCATGCCTGCGATGATTCGAAACTCGGGTCAAATGTGGGACAAAAATGGGATGTCCCGAGACGCGAAAGCGGTCATCCCGGACAGCTCCTACGCTGGCATCTATCAAGCGACCATAGACTTTTGCAAAGAACATGGCGCATTTGACCCTACGACGATGGGCACAATCCCGAACGTTGGTTTGATGGCGCGCAAAGCGGAAGAATACGGCTCGCACGATAAAACCTTTGAAGTTTCTGAGGCGGGCTCAATCGTTGTACGTGACAATTACGGCGCAACACGGAGTGAGCATCAAGTTGAACCCGGCGATATTTGGAGAATGTGCACTGTCCAAGAGGCTGCAATCCGAGACTGGGTGCGACTTGCGATTCGGCGTTCAAGAGAGTCGTCGACTCCTGTTGTGTTTTGGCTCGACAAAGAGCGCCCGCATGACGCTGAAATCCTGAAGTGTGTTCACAATGAACTTTCAAAGCACGATGTTCATGACGTCGAGCATCACTTCATGTCTCCCCTTGCTGCAACTCAGTTTTCGCTTGAACGAATGAAAAAGGGCCTTGATACGATTTCAGCAACCGGAAACGTTCTACGTGATTACAACACCGACCTTTTTCCGATTCTTGAGGTGGGCACAAGCGCAAAAATGCTTTCGATTGTGCCCTTGATGCAAGGTGGTGGTCTTTTTGAAACGGGCGCGGGCGGCTCGGCCCCCAAGCATATCGACCAGCTTCTCAAGGAGAATCATTTACGCTGGGATTCCCTCGGTGAGTTTCTAGCCCTCGCTGCCTCACTTGAGCACCTCGGTCGGAACTTCGATAACCCAGAGGCGTTAATCCTCGGGGAGGCTCTCGACACTGCGACAACACGTTATCTCAAAGAGAACAAAGCACCATCACGAAAATGTGGTGAACACGACAACCGAGGCAGTCATTTTTATCTCGCAATGTTTTGGGCCGAAGCCCTAGCGGAACACCCCGACGCAGGCGCACTCTCGGACAAGTTCAAAGGTGTCGCCTCAAGCCTGCGTGAAAAGGAAAACACAATTAACGAGGAGCTCCTTCGCGTACAAGGTTCGAGCGTTGATATTGGCGGTTACTATGCGAGCGACCGCAAGCGTACGACCGAGGTCATGCGCCCAAGCGCAACACTCAACACGATCATCGACGGGATATAAGAGAGTGTTTTTGGGCGGAACTCTACGCGCCTAATTCAGGCAAGGGAAGGAACCAAGGTCCCTCGACCTTGCACGCCTGGGCTGTAGAGATGGAGCGTGTTGGTGCGTTGAGTCTGCGAAAATGGGCTCTTCGTACAGACCACCACGGTGTCTCCCGGTCGTGCGATCGAACGACTGATCAATTCTTCATCAATCGCTCTGAAGAGGTCGTCTGAACTTTCAGGCGAGTTAATCACAACGCTCTCGATCCCCCATGCAAAACTCAGCTTGCGCCGAATCTCTTCACTTGGCACCAAGGCCACAATACGCTCTCGTGGTCGATACTCGGCAATAAGACGTGCGGTCGCGCCCGATGCTGAATACACAACGATGCATGAGGCTGTTAGGGCCTCAGCAGCACGCACAGCCGTCAACGAAATTGCGTTTTGGAAGTCCCGGGTGGCACCAATCGCCAGCTTCTTGCGTGTTCGCCGATAATCAAGACGGTCGCTTGCTTCGACTGCCTCGATGATCTTTGCCATCGTCTTAACAACTTCCATCGGGTGAGCCCCGACGGCGGTTTCTCCTGAGAGCATCACGCAGTCTGTTCCATCGAGCACTGCATTGGCGACGTCAGACGCTTCTGCGCGCGTTGGGCGTGCGTTTTCAATCATGGACTCAAGCATTTGGGTTGCCACAATCACGATTTTCCCGCGATGGTTCGCTTCTTCGACGATTCGCTTCTGCACGATTGGCACGTCTTCGGGTTGCATCTCAACACCCAGATCACCACGTGCCACCATAACTCCGTCGGCTTCTTCCATGATACCGGAAAGCTGTTCAACGGCCTGCGGCTTTTCTATCTTCGCGATAATCACAGGCCGGTGCTCGCCATGCTCAGCGAGTACTCGACGCAAAAGACGAATGTCCTGCCGGCTTCGCACAAATGAAAGTGCCATGCCGTCAACGCCGAGATCTTGCCCAAGGATCGCATCCTCAATATCTTTGGGTGTTAACGCGGGGACACTCACTTTGGTGTCCGGAAGGTTGATCCCTTTATTGTTTGACAGCGGTCCTCCATAAACGATGTCGCAAATCGCATCACCGCCCTCTTTACCTGCAACCCGAAGCATCAACTTCCCGTCATCAAGGAGAACCCGATGACCCACCTCAACATCTTGAACGAGTTCCTTGTAGCCGGTTGAAAAGCGCAAGTGATCGCCTTCGATTGTTTCCGTTGTAATCCGTACTTGGTCGCCTGCCTTGAGATGCGTCTTTCCATCAATAAAGTGCCCGCATCGAATTTTGGGGCCCTGAAGATCTTGAAGAATGGCTACGGGTCGTGCCAAGTGTGCGGCAACCTTCCGCACTCTGGCATATGTGTCGCGATGCATATCATGATCACCGTGACTGAAGTTCAGACGGAAGACATTCACCCCTGCGCGAATAAGATGCCCGATGTTCTCCTCAGAAGAGCTTGCAGGCCCCAGTGTCGCCACGATTTTCACTTTTCGAGTTGTCACAATCCTACCACCCCGGTCATCACGCCATTTCAAGGCACATACAATCGTTAGCTTAAACCGCATTGCCCTCCAAGGAAAGGAAAGCCTTTGGGAAAGCCGACATTCAATTGCTCAGTTCTTGAACGTGTGCATCTTGAGTCCTAAGAAGTGAGGAAAGGCTATTTTCCCAGATTCAGATTGGGTCGACAGGGCTTGAGGTGTTAGAAAAGCCTATGGCATTGAATAAAGAGGGGTTTCAAGGTGTGCACGAAAGTGCGGTCGCGATGGTGATAGCGGCATTATGTATTGGTCTTGTCACATGGAATCTTCCACTTCTCTCCGACCCGGGTCTCGAACTTGGAAACCTTGTGGCAATAATTTTAAGCCTTTTTGCACTTGTTTACGGGTGTCAGCATGCTGGCACGCAAAAGATTCTAAGCCAAACCCAAGACACGCAGCGTCTGCCGACGCAACTCACAGTAATGCTTCTCTCTTCGTGCTTAGCGATCGCTTCTGGTACTCACTTTGGAGCCTACGACGCCACCTGCGCTCCCGGGCGTTCGTGGTTTGTTGCCTTCGTCGCCGCGACCCCGCCAATCTTCATCTGGTGTCTCGTTGGAAACTTGCTGCGCACTCTTTTTAAAGGATTGTTTCTAAGCATGACCGTCGGGCTATTGGTCTTCCTTGCCGGCTTGGCCCTTGGGCTCTTTCAACTCTATTGGGATCCACAATTCCGTTTCTATTCTATCGCGTATGTCATTTTTGAACAAACGCCGATTCAACCTTCCGCTGCGACTTGGCGATTTTGGGTCTGGCGTTCCCTCTCCTTGCTTCTTAGCCTTGGCTTGCATCTTGTTGTTCAAGATCGTGCAGGATCCCAATCCACACTCCTGGATACTGGGCACGGCACACAGGGTTATGGCACCTACCGCCGTGCAAGAGGACGCCTCATTCTGGTTGGTTTAACAATCCTTCTAATGGTTATTGGTGGCCTTTATATCGCGAGACCAGAGTCACCAAGCAGGTTAGAGGTTTTTGCCGCGAAAGAAGGTCTTGTATCCTTCCGAAGCGAACATTTTGTTGTTCGTGCCGCTTCAAAGTCCTTAACCGTGGAGTCACTCCAAGGCGTGGGCATTGAGGCTGAATTTTGGGCCTACGAGCATCTCACAACTCTTGGTCTGGACCCAGACGACGATGCGTTTTGGTCCCAAGCTGAAAGTCATCCTTATACAATCTGGGTGTATGCGACAGAACACGAAATGACCCGATGGACAGGTGCGCAAAACACGAATTTCTCGCTTCCGCATCATGGTGTGATTCATCTGCGAGGAACTCAAACTCCGAATGACGTTCTTGGCCATGAGGTCTTTCATTTGGTTGCTGCAAAGGCCTTGGGTGGAGGTCTCTTTGGTGTTCCAAGTGTGTACGGTGCGATCCCACACCCGGTGTTAACCGAGGGCATTACCACAGCGCTTTCGCCGACAAACTGGCGCGGTGGAGATTTTTCACTCTTTGAGAAAGCAGCCGCATTACGTGAACTCGATTTGGGGCCGAAAATTGAATCGCTTTTGGTTGCCGGCCCACTCAGCTTCGTGACCGCGGACCAATCGCTTGCCTACATTCAAGTCGGCGCATTCTTCCAAGCATTGTGGCTCGACAAAGGGTTCTCTGCATTTCAAAGTATCTCGCGCTCCGGATCTCTCGACTCTGCGTTCAGCTCTCGTCAAGAAAAGCGCGAATATATTGAAGCCTTCATAAAAAAAATGGAGGACTCAAAACACTCCGAAGTTCTCATGGCTCAATTTCGAAACAAGACGTCGGGACGAAGCGCCGTGGAGTCAACGTGCGAGGACCGACGCCAACGATTGCAACGAGCGGACAAAGACAAGGCCTACGGACAAGGCAAGGCGTCGTCTCGTTCTACGACAGTGAGCCTGAGACAGCGACAAGCTGGGTGGGCACGAGATCTTAAAGGTGCAACGAATCCTTCAATTCGTCGTTCAGCGATTGCGAAGACCATCTTTGCTGAGACGATTCTCTCGCATGGTAATTCTGAGAGCGAAGGCCTCCCAACCGTATCTTCATCGACCGCACAACACAACGATGGCTTAAACCGCACTAAGGTTCGGAGTTCAGATTTCAACGCACTGGACTGTGCGCGTTCTGGCCTACGCTACCTCATACACAGCAACTCAACACCTGTCATGGTATCCTTTATGGCCCAACACAAGGACAAAGACTTTTCCAAAGCGCTCGATCCGGCGTGTATTTTAGAAGAATATCTCTTCGCGCGTCGTCTTGCTCTTTTGGGGGACAACAGCAGTGCCCTACGTCAGAGCCTCTTAGTGTGGCCCCATCTTCAAGACCTTCCGCCAGAATTTGGAGATGCCCTTCAAGATATGATTGCGCAGCTCCATGCTGCCCGTCATGACAGCTCTATTGCACGTATCGCACTTACGCAACTGAGAGACCAAGGTGTTTCTGCTCGACTTCGTAATCGCTACCATGAGATGATCCGAAGGATCGACTTCGCAGAGAAAAAGGACTTGCCTACAGATGCACTATTGTCCTACAAGCGCAAATCCCTCCGATAGTTCTCTCACGTGTCTCGATTTGGCGCGTTGCGTGCCTTGAGTGGTTTTATCCGCCAATAGACAGCTATGATTGATTATGGTTTTCTCGTCCGCAAGCATTTCTTCGCTACTCTCTCCATTCCGCTTTCGAGCGCCCTTGCAGCAGCTTGACGCGTTTCACGGTCGCGTCACAGAGCTTCATGAGAAGGCTGAAAAATCAACGCAACGCTATCGAACGCACTGGGATTCCATTGTCCAAAAGTGCAGTAAAACAAAGGTTGAGCGCACTCGCCTTGATGAAGCCTTGGAGTTTGTGAACTTTCCACTTGCGACTGCGATGTCGGAGTCCTGGTACCATGAGCTGAGTTCCTTGACTCAAGATGCACGAAAGAAACAAATTTTCGCGCTTTCGTATACTTCCTTTTGGGAGAATCGAGACGAGCCCATGGCGGGTCTGCCCAAAAGCCTTGGTGGAATCTATTTGATCGACACGGTCAAGATCGTCAAAATGTTGAGGTCTGTATGTGTGGGTTGCCGCGTCCGCAAGAAAACTCTGTCAGGGCAAAGCGTTGTTTTCATCGAGTCCAATGGAGTTGAACTCGGACACCTTGAAGTTCAGCAGTTGATTGAGAGAGCAATTGGAGGAGCCTTGAGTTTTCGGGAAGCCCTTTGCACTGAAGTGCTTGAATGCCTGACGAAAGTGAAGGCACGCGAGAATCTTTTGAAGCGTATTGTGGAAGCGAACCCAGAGAAAGAGATTCGAGTGCACCCCTACGCACAAGGCTTACGCCTCGGAGTCAATGCCAATGTTGTCCAGTTTGAGGACCCTATGATTGCGACACTCGAACAACCCGAGTTTGAAGGAATATTTTCCTCCCTCAACCTCGAGGTTTTTGGAAACGCTGACCATAAACTCAGCGCCTCATTACGTTCACCGAAATACATTAAGGCAAACCCGAGCTGTGCTCGCATTGATCGCAACGACTACTCGATCGTATTCGGGCATGTGAACAATGACGGTCGTTTCACCGCGATCGACCGCGCCGCCCTTCTTCGCTTTGATTCTCGCTATCATCTGGAGCGACTTGCTCGGCTCCACGATGACACCAACCACTATGAAGCGATGAGCACATGTGTCCGTGTCTTCACACCAACATCGGGCGAGGCTATCGTTGTGGGCTCTGGCGTGACAAACCTACTTCTGGATTCTCGGTTTTTAAGAACACTTGCAGCGCACTTAAATATTCATGCCAAACACTTGCGCGTAGAATGTTCTTTTGAGAACGGTCTCATCCTTCGCTGGGGCCAGGTGTCCGAGGCAGGTTTTACCCGTGGAGATCTTGACGCAATGTTCTCGTTCACCGGCACCCATCGCGGGGACCCGATGCGCCACCATTGTGTCGTATCAACCCCAATCAACACAAGATTCGATCGCGAATCCTTCGAGATCCTCAACATTGAAGATGAAGACCTTTGTGCATGGAAACGCAGCGAAGAGGCACGAGGCTTTGATAGGTTCGCAACCTACCCGACACGGGCATCCCTCTTGCTCCATTATGGTTTTTGCGATGACGCCTATCATGAAGCAACCAGGGGCCTGCGTTGCACCTCAAACGATGAGGATTTGTTGCAGACACTTGCTGAGGCCGCAATTGGAATGGGTGAATGTGAAGATGCCATCAAAGTGCTGGAAGCCAAGCGAAGTGAGTCTTTAGAAAACTTTGGTAGCCTCTTTGCCATACTCGGAGTACTCTACGCGCGCACATCACGAAACCAAGATGCTGTGGATGTTCTTAGCGCTGCCATTGCGTACGATGAGAACGACGTGGCTTCGATGATTAATCTCGCCCGGGTGTATATTGATTCTGGGAAATACAATCATGCCGATCTTGAACTGAGGCGTGCGGCCACAGTGGCACCCGACAATGCAGACATCTACGCGACCTTAGCCCTTCTTCATGACCGTCGAGGAGAAAGTGAAGAAGCGCAGCGTGCCGCTCGAAAAGCGATCCATTTTAATCACAGCCTGGCACGAATTGAGGTACTCAAACGTTTGGCGGCATGATACTCTAATGCTATGAGCGTTACGAGTGCAAGGGTAGTTATCCTCTCTCAGAGTGAAGCAGACACGACTCGCATGTCTTTGACGCTCGCAGAACATCTTCGCTCGCATCTTGAACACGTCAACCCAGAGGAACGCTTCCACATCCTCTTAAAGGGAGAACTCGGTGCCGGCAAGACTTGCTTTGCTCGGGCCTTCCTGCGCTCGTGGCTTCGGCAGCCTGAGCTTATCGTTCAAAGTCCGACCTACGCCATCGCGCGAGACTATCATCACGAGCGTGTTTCCGCTCTGCATGTCGATGCCTATCGGCTGGAATCCGAAGACGATTTGTATGCCTTAGGTGTCGACGAGATGTTTTTCCAGCCGAGGTGCGCAGCGCTTGTTGAGTGGCCCGATGCGGTCCGTTCTTTGTTGGATCCAGAGCATGAGGTTCAAGTCACGATTCAAGACCTTGGTCCGGGTCGACGAGAGATTCATATTGAGTCCCCCCGGGCAGATTTCATACCGAAGGTCACGCAAACTTAATGCTTGACGGCTCCGCACAACATGATATCGTCGAGCTCACCGCGGGGTGGAGCAGTTGGTAGCTCGTCGGGCTCATAACCCGAAGGTCTCAGGTTCAAGTCCTGACTCCGCAACCATAACCTTTGTGTTGGTGCCCACAGTCTCTGTGGGCTTTTTTATGCATTGTCCGCAGGGGTGACTGTTTAGCTTTCTGTTTTGTTTGTGTTTGAAGGCATTCGTTTTCGCGCCACATTGTTTACGATATTCGCGGCCGCGGTGTCCGACCAAACATTCACGCTTGTTCGCAGCATATCCAAAGGTCGGTCAACGGCGAGAAGCAAAGCCGCCCCTTCAACAGGGAGACCGATAACGCTCAAAATAGTCAACATCATCACAAGCCCTGATGATGGGATACCCGCTGCACCAACACTCGCGAGAAAGGCCAGACCGACCACAGTGAACTGATGGGCCCATGTAAACTCGAAAGCCCCTGACGACGCATAATATTGGGCAAGAAAGACCACGCCAATACATTCATACAGGGCCGTCCCGTCCATGTTGACAGTTGCCCCGAGGGGCAATGTTAGTGCGGCCACCTCGTCATCAATATCATCTCTCGAAGCAACGCATGCCAACGTTTCGGGTAGGGTTGCACTCGAAGAGCTTGTCCCAAAGGCTGTTTCGAGCGCAGGGCGCATAGCTTTCGCCCAAGCCCAGGGGTTTCCGTCACCGAAGATCGTAATCAGTAAGGGTATCGTCACACATGCATGCACACCGAGAGAGATTGCAACCACAAACATGAAGAACCCAAGACTTTGAAAGGCTTCAACCCCAGAGTTGAACACCGCTCGCAAGGTGAAAATAAAGACACCGAAGGGTAGAAGTTTCAAGATAAGAGTTGCGAGGTTCGACACCCAAGAATTAAGCGTTTCCACACCAGTCTGAATACGTTCCCGATGCGGAGAGGGTGTTTTTAGGAGCGCAAGAGAAAGCAGAATGCTTGCAAAGATGAGCTGAAGCATTGCACCATTATCGCTCAACGCCTCAAAGAAATTGGAAGGCACGAGGCGTTCGACGAAAGGCTGTGCGCCCTCTTGCTTAGCCAAAAGGGTCGATGCGTCCAGAGCTTCCAGTGCGAGCTTGGCCCCCCACCCTGGCGCTAAAATGGAGACAAAGAACTGGCCGACAAGAATCGCAAGAAGTGAGCTTGCCATGTAGTAAATTGTGGTCGCCCACGCGACACGCCCCAAGCCTTTGGTCCCCTGACGAGCGCCGATCCCACTTAGAATTGAGATCACCACGAGGGGGACGACGAGGAATTTAAGAAGAGACAAAAAGAGTCTTGAGCCGTTTTCAAGCAAGGCTGGCAACACCCCTGCAAAGACCCAACGGGAGAGAACACCGGGTGAGCGAAGGTCTGCACCTTCGCTCAAATTCGGTGCAAGCCAGCGCAGTGCAACGCCAAACACAAGCGCAACAATCATAATGCCGAGCATTGTCCAAGCGCCGCCCTTTGCCTTTGTATTTGACTCGCTCTCCTCTTGTACCATCAAGATGTCTCCCCTTGTGTAAATACTCGCATTTCAAGAATTGGCGCCGCAAGAATTCTCGTCTTCGTCAGGCCATTCAAAGCACAGGCAAGGAAGTTTTCGTTCCACGAATTGTGTAAGCCTTCCTTTCGCTAACATTCATTCGATGCTGCGCATCACTTTCCGCCGCATGATAACTGGAGCGCACAAAGGGACCGGCGAACACATGTGAAAAACCGAGTTCTTTTCCGGCCTCAACAAAGCGGTCATAACTTGAGTCATGCACATAGCGATCGACACCCCAATGTTTCATCGTGGGTCGTAAATATTGACCAAGCGTCACGACATGGACCCCCGCATCGCGCAAGAGATGCATTGTTTCAATCACTTCATCATCGTCTTCACCAAGACCGAGCATCAAACCGCTCTTCACCGTTGGATGGCCGGAGTCTGCAACGTATTTTAAGAGCCCCAAACTGGTATCAAAATAACTCTGAGGTCGCAGCGCGTGGTAAAGTCTTGGAACGGTCTCAATATTGTGGTTGAAGACATGTGGGCCGGCTTTCAAAACCCGGTCGATTGCGTCACGGCGCCCCTTAAAATCAGGTGTAAGGATTTCGACTCTCGCGTTCGGAAGAGCTCGTATGACTTCTTCAATGCATTTTGCCCAGTGTCCAGCCCCGCAATCTTTGAGTTCATCTCTGTCTACACTTGTGATGACAACATGTTTAAGGCCGAGTGTTCTTGCAGCCTCAGCCAAGCGCACGGGCTCGTCCGCAGCCAAAGGTAAAGGGCGCCCTGTTTTGACGGAGCAAAAATTGCAACTTCGGGTGCACGTGTCACCCATAATCATGAAGGTCGCCGTACCCGAGGCGAAACATTCACCGATATTGGGACAATGCGCCTCTTCACAAACAGTAACCAGCTTGGCCTCACGCAGTAACTTTGTGAGGCTTCCCCTTGACTGAAAGCCTCCAACATTTTTTCGAAAATCTTCGGGAACACGCAATGTGGTATTCGAGCTCTGATGCATGCCCAGGGACTGGCACGAGGAGCTGGCCATGTAAATCGGCTGATCCCGATATCGAATCGATGCATGGGGGCTGTGAACTCTTTTCGAATCTTTGGCTTCAAAAGACACTTGCAATAACGCTGTCGACAGTCTATCCCTGCCCTAAGGCGGGAATAGCTCAATTGGTAGAGTATCAGCCTTCCAAGCTGAGGGTTGCGAGTTCGAGCCTCGTTTCCCGCTCCAAGTCCTCTCAATCTGAGAGGACTTTTTTTATTGAGTGATAATTGTTCGTCTTCAGAGAGTGTCTGCGCTTGCGTCCTCTCCGGCAGAAAGCTTGCTTAAAACCGGACCTTTCTAAGTGGCTCGGTCATTCAACAGATTTCAAGGCATCCTCAGGATGCTTCAATCATGATGACCATATTTTAGTGAGGTTTTGTATGCGGGGAATTCAACTTTGTATTGTGACGCTAACGCTGACATCGGCGTTGTCTGCAGACTCGCGCAGCCTGCGATGCCGCACACGCGATTGTTCACAACTTTCAGCAGCACCCATTCGAGATATGGATGGTAATGGTTATACGGGCTATGCAGACCCAGCGCCTTACGATGCATGTGTCCCAGACTCGGGTGTTGAAGCATGTGACCCGGGCGGAGATTATGTGCCTGACGCACAAGCACTGATCACAGGTGGGAACCTAGGTGGGTGTGCAAACTCGAAACACTCGAACCCTCTGATCATTTCGTTGAGTTGTCTATTCCTGGCCCTAGCAAAGCGACGCAAAACATAGTGCGCTTCGCCTACCCCATTCAATGAAAAACAGGGCATGGCGCCCTGTTTTTTTTGTGTTGCTGGAGTCAACATGCGCTAACCTCGGGTTGAGGTTATGATAATGCACCGAATTCGCCCGACCCGACATTGTTTTAGTTCCTTCTCGACCTTGGAAACACTGCTGCTGCAATGTTTTGCTCTTGCCGCACTCGTGTCTCCAAACGTTTCTTTTGCTCAAGGGGAAGTTTGCGGCGACGGAATCGCAAGTTCGATCGCGGGAGAACAATGCGATGACGGCAACACCAATGACTTCGATGCTTGCACCAACACATGTCAAGTCCGCTACAACCGCGCCCTCTGTGGAAACGGCACCGTCGACGTTGTAGGTGCATACACCGAACAATGCGACCCCCCCGGTGAAAGTGCAACCTGCAACATTGCGTGTCAGTTTAGTGCATGCGGTGATGGAATTGTGAATACGGCCGCTGGTGAAAGTTGCGAAGATGGGAACAGCGGTTTTGGCGACGGGTGTGACGAAAACTGCATTTTAGAATTCTGTGGTAACAATGTGGTGCAAAACGACGAGGCGTGTGATGACGGTGGTGTCGACACCTTGCGATGTGACTTTGATTGCTCGGACGCACAGTGCGGTGATGGCTATCAAAATGCGGCTTCGGGCGAGTCTTGCGACGACGGTGGGGAAAGTGCAACTTGCGACATTGATTGCACTGCAGCAATTTGTGGAGACTCGCTTACCAATGCTGCTGCTGGAGAACAGTGCGACACCGCCGGCGATAGTGCAAGCTGTGATGGAGATTGCACACTCGTTGAGTGCGGAGACTCTCGCACGAATGCCGAAGCTGGCGAACAATGCGATGATGGGAACACAAGCCCTGGCGACGGATGCGATGCAGGCTGTCAAATTGAAACAGGGCCAACGTGTGGCAACGGCTTTCCGAATGACGGTGAGGCATGTGACGATGCCGGCGAATCTGCCACGTGCAACGCCGACTGTACGATTGCGCAATGTGGCGACGGTGTTGTCAATGCAAGTGCTGGCGAAGAATGCGATACGGGAGGGGAATCCGGAACATGCAACAGCGATTGCACCGTTGCAGTGTGTGGCGACTCGAAACTGAACACCAGTCTAGGCGAAGAATGCGACAGTGGTGGCGTCGACAGTGCCGATTGCGACTCGGATTGCACCTTCGCGGTCTGCGGTGATGCCTACGCCAACACTCAAGCTGGCGAGTCATGTGACGATGGCGCTGAGACCAATGCCTGCAATGTCAACTGCACTCCTGCACTCTGCGGTGACGGTATTACCAATGTCTCTGCTGGCGAGAGCTGTGATTCTGCCGGACAATCTGCATCGTGTGACGAAGACTGTTCGGAGCCAAGTTGCGGAGATGGCCTTACCAATATGGCTGCAGGTGAAACGTGTGATAACGGTGGACAGTCCAATACATGCGACGCAGACTGTAGCGCTGCAATTTGTGGTGACGCAACTCTCAACGCATCGGCAGGTGAGGCCTGCGACGATGGAGGAATATCTGCAGAGTGCGACGCAGACTGCACAATCGTCCAGTGCGGAGACGGCACCGTGAACCCCCTCGCAGGTGAGCAGTGTGACGATGGTGCACCCAGTGCGACCTGCACAGTCCAATGCACCGCTTCCTTCTGTGGCGATAATATGGTGAACCCGATTGCCGGCGAGCAATGCGATGAGGGCGGAGCCCCTACCCCAACCTGCAACGCTGATTGCACCATACAAAGATGTGGGGACGGCCAAATTAATATCGCCGCGGCCGAAGAATGCGATCCGGGTGCAGCGGGACAAACTGAGTCGTGTGATGCAGACTGTACACAACAGCGATGTGGTGATGGTTTCCTCAATGCTCTTGCTGGGGAAAGTTGTGACGACGCGGGTGAGTCTGCGGAATGCAATAGCGATTGTTCACGGGCACGATGCGGCGATGGCAAGCTTAACGCGTCTGCCGGCGAAAGCTGCGACAGCGCTGGAGACTCGATATTTTGTGATGGCGATTGCACTGAAGTGCGTTGCGGCGATGGTTGGGTCAACTCAATTGCAGGCGAAGAATGCGATGATTCGAATAGCGAGAGCAATGATGGTTGCGATGCCACCTGCAAGCTCGAGAAGAGTGCAACATGCGGTAACGGTGTCGTTGATACGCAGACCGGTGAGTCATGTGACGATGGTGGTGAAAGTTCAACGTGCAACCTCAACTGTTCGCTTGCACTCTGTGGTGATGGAGTATTGAATACGACCTCAGGAGAACAATGTGACACACTCGGTGAAAGCGCCGAATGCAACAACGATTGCACGTTCTCAGTATGTGGAGACGGCATCTTAAACCTGGAATCAGGAGAGCAATGCGACGATGGCGGTGAGAGTTCGACGTGCAATGAAAACTGTACCTTAGCTGAGTGTGGGGACCTCATCGTGAATGCTTCTGCGAACGAGAGTTGTGATGCAGGTGAAGAGGTTTACAGCTCGACCTGTGCCGACTCTTGCCTTTTCTCGGAATGTGGAGACGGCTTTGTTAATGATCGTAGCGAGCCCCCTGAAGAATGTGACACGTCTGGCATCGACAGTGAGAGCTGTGACGCAGACTGCACCTTACCCTTGTGTGGTGATGGTCGCACCAATTTTGTCGCCGGTGAAGAATGTGATGATGCCAACGCTATCGATGAAGACGGCTGTCGAAATGACTGCAAGCTCCCCAACACTGAAATCTGCGGCAATGGTGTGGTCGAGCCCACAAACGATGAGGAATGTGATGCCGAAGGTCAAAACCGTTTATGCGATGTTGATTGCACCTTTGCCGCATGCGGAGACGGTCTCATTAACTCGAGCGCAGACGAGCAATGCGATGATGGCAATACTGAATACAACGATGGGTGTTCGGGCCGCTGCCAGATTGAAGACCCCACAACGCAATGTGGTGACGGCCTCAAAGCATCGGATGAAGAATGCGACGATGGCAACACCAACGATGGCGACGGCTGCAATCGGTATTGTGAAAGTGAAGAAGGCTTCCGTTGTGTACTCAACGGACTCCGTTCAGTGTGTTCACCAAACGACGGGTCGTGCGGAGATGGTATCCTTAACATTGCACAGGGCGAAGCGTGTGACGATGGCAACACCAACGATGGAGACGGCTGCAATGCACACTGTTTCATTTCACGAGGTGCCCCCTGCGCGAACTCGACTCAATGTGAAACCGCGCTCTGTGACCCGAATGAAAGCATCTGCATCGAAAAGCCCTGCAGCAACGATGCCGACTGCCCTGTAGCCTCGTTTTGCAATGCCGCGAACATTTGTGAAATTGGCTGCAGCTCAGACTCTGCGCAATGCCCCGCCGGCACCTTCTGCTCCGGCGACGGCATTTGCATTGCCGGATGCGAAAACGATGCGGACTGCCCCAGCTCTTTTGTCTGCAACGCCCAAAATAGCTGTGTTGAAAAGTGTGTCAGCAGCAATGATTGTGACGTCGACGAATACTGCTCTGAAACATCGTTCTTATGCCTTCCCGGGTGTGGCTCTGACGCTCAGTGTCCGTCCTCTTCGTGTGACTTAACGAGTCACCAATGTGTTTCGAACTGTATCAATACGCCGGGCTTATGTGAAAGCAACGAACGCTGCAGCGCAGAGGGTTTGTGCGTGCGTGACGGCTGCGAAAGCGATGATGAGTGTCCCGCACTTGGTGATGATATCTTTTTCTGCCGAGAATCGGACGGTTCCTGCTTGAAAGTGGATGTGAATCACCCCACCACCTGTGTACTGAGCTCGGACTGCCCCGAAGATTGGTTCTGCAATCAAGCCAGCGTATGCAAGGCGGCAACGAACAAAGCAGGAATCAGTGATGAGGTCCTCGTGCGCGGTGGCGGTTTATTTGTTTTGGATTGCAGCCAAGCAGAACCCACCTTCTTCTTCTTCGTTGCCTTCGCTTGTTTGATTCGTGTTGCGCGTCGCAAATCCTTTTCCCTGCGTTAAGCTTCGATGAAAACATAGCGCAGGTAAAAAT
>JAHDBA010000017.1:37756-61657 GCA_020630615.1 Myxococcota bacterium
ATTGATGGCTTCGAAAGCATCGCATTCCTGCTAGACTCGTGACATGACTCAACGCAAATTTATCGTCACGCCCGCTCTACCTTATGCGAACGGCCCCCTTCACCTCGGGCACATGGTCGAGCACGTACAGGTTAATATTTTTACACGCGCGATGCGCCTCTTTGGCCATAAGGTCTTGTGCATTTGCGGCGCCGACAGTCACGGAACACCGATTGAAATGAATGCACAGAAATCCGGAGTCTCGCCCGTCGATTTCGTTGCACAATGGCGCGAAGCACACGCGAAGGCACTTCAAAGTTTCCAGATCGATTTTGATGGTGGCTATGGCTCGACGCACACGAAGCGCAACGAAGAACATGCCCACCGTTTCTATGCAGCCCTTAAAAAGAATGACTGGGTCGAGAAACGATCGATCGAGCAGCTTTATGACCCCGAGGTTCACCGCTTTTTATCCGACCGAATGCTCAAGGGTATCTGCCCAAAATGTGGCGCTGAAGAGCAATATGGGGGCAACTGTGAAGTCTGCGGGTCAACCTACGATGCAACCGAACTTGTCAATGCTCGCAGTACGCTCTCGGATGCGACGCCTATTTTAAAATCAAGTGAACACTACTTTGTCACCCTTGGGCAAGCCAAAAATGTTCTGGCGGAATTCGTGGAATCCGAAGTCCTGGAAGAAAACGTCCGCAAACTTGTCCGGCCATGGCTTGAAAACGATTTGAAGGACTGGGACATCTCCCGTGATGCACCCTATTTCGGGATTCCAATCCCCGGCGCTGAAGACAAATATTTCTACGTTTGGCTGGATGCCCCAATTGGATACGTTTCATTGAGCGATGCCGCACTAACATCAGGAGCGAAGGACTTCCCTGATGGTGTTGCGGAGGATTTGTGGTCAAAGGAGAGCGACGCCAAGATTGTGCACTTCATCGGCAAAGATATCGTCTATTTTCATGTGCTCTTCTGGCCAGCACTTTTGGCGGCACGGGGTTTTAAGCTTCCTTCGAAGATTTGTGTACATGGCATGCTCACAATCAATGGGCAGAAGATGTCAAAATCCCGGGGCACTTTTGTCACAGCCAAGGAATATGCGGATGCTCTTGGTGAGGTTGGCATTGAAGCTTTGCGATATTATTTTGCGACAAAACTGAATGGCGGCATTGACGACTTTGACCTCAATCTCAAAACCTTCTGTGAAAAAGTTAACGCGGATCTCGTCAACAACATTGTGAATATTGTGAGTCGATGCTCAAAGTTGCTCGAGAAAAATTTCGAAAGTCTACTCTGCCTGGAGGACGATTCGCCGCGCGCGCACCATCTGATCGATGAGGCTACCGAGTGGATGCATGGCCCCATCAAAAACGCTTACGACCTTTGCGACTTTTCCCGGGTAACAGAACTGGTTCAGGCGCGTGCAACCCTGGTCAATCAACAACTCCAAGAGAGTGCACCGTGGAAGACACTGAAAGATCCTTCACTCTCGAGCGAAGCGCGTCAGGCGACCCATTCTCTCCTTAGTGAGTCGCTCTGGATTGCTCGGCTCTGCCTCGGGGCCCTAAGTCCTGCGGTGCCAACACTTGCAGAAAAAGGAATTCGTTTTCTCACCGATCCGAAACTCTTTTCAGAAGAACCGTCACTACAGACTCTTCTACGTGCTTTTGAAAAGGGGCAAAGACTTCCTCCCTTCAGCCCCCTTTTCACCCGAATCCAAACGAAAGATGTCGAGAAAGTCTTCGCAACAACAGAGCTCGACACTGCGACAGCGCCTCACAAGACAAAGGGGCATGGTAAGCCCCTAACACCGTCAGCAGCAAGGGGTTCGGCGCAACACGAAAGCGAAGAAATCGAGTTTGGTGACTTTCAAAAAATAGATTTGAGAGCTGCACGCGTTGTCGCTGCCGAGGACGTTGAAGGTGCAGACAAACTCATCGCATTAACGCTCGATGTCGGACCTCTTGGCGAGAAACATGTTTTTTCAGGACTCAAACCTCACGTGCAGCCTTCGGAACTCATGGGAAAGACCTTGGTTCTGGTGTCAAATCTCAAGCCCCGGAAGATGCGCTTTGGTGTTTCAGAGGGCATGGTGCTCGCAGCTGGGGAGCCACCCACATTGGTTGAGGCCCAGCATGCGAAACCCGGTGACCCGATACGATAAACCTATTGGCCGATCTGGTTCAAAGTTGGCCACTGTACTTGGCCCATGTTGCATTGGACACCAGTGCTACACACTCTCGAACTTTCGAGCGTGCGACTCGAGGTACATTCTCAAGCATAATATTGAATGCCTCTTTCAGTACGTCTTGAACCTTTTGCCTTCTTGCCCCCAAAGAGAGCTCTTGAAACTTGGGGTCGTTAACAAGGGGCATAATCCTCTCTCGCACAACATCGAGGTTTCCGGCCTTTTTGAGGCTTTTTACCAATGTCCGGTAAATTCACAAGGATTTCACTTTTAATCTTTCCGGACAGTGCACCACGTTAACCTGAGATTTCGGACTCCGTTTCGCAGAGCTTTTGTTTTCTATCGCATCCTCTGTCAGTTTGGCGGCATCGATTTGAGGCGGTTCCTTAGCGGGCGAAGAGTGTACATTCTTAATTCTTTCATCATTCTAGTTTCCACTTTCTTCGACACCATCAGGACGTGACGTACTTTCTACCCCCATCGGATTGTATGTCGGCTTCATCGACATTTTGATACGAGATCGTTGTTGGTGTAGTTCTTTGAACATTCAAATCCGTAATCACGTCCAACACCGACACGGATTCGGAATGGACTTCAACCCTCGCGTTTTCGTCTTGTCCTTTAAAAAACAATTCTAGCGCAGGACCTCCATGGTCTCCTTGAATGCAATACGATTCGACGCCCATGGCAACGAGCCTGGCAAGGTCGATATCCATACGAAAAGCGTCCCGTATAACGGTCTCAGCATCGACAAGGTTCAAACGCGTGTTTGGAGTGGTATCGTCTTTAGCTGTCCTACCCTCTACGATCTCTTTGAGAACTGTATTCGAGGGTGGGCGTGGGTTTAAAACTTTCATACTTTATTTTGGGACGGTGCAGCGCACTATGAATACTTTTTGCCTTTGGTGTGTTGATTTGATTCAATCGAGGCCTGCATTCTTGTAGTATTGGTGAGCTTAGGAGCAAAAATGACACTCTTTGATGACACTGCCACACATCTGCCTTCGTCACACTTTATTCATGGAGCTGCACGCGACGAGGCCAGCATCAAAAAGGATCGAAAAGCGGCAGACGAAAACTTTGTTGAGTTTTGGGCCATGCAAGCGAAGGAGCTTGAATGGCGCACGCCTTGGACAACGGATTGTCACTTTGAAGCACCTCGAGCAAAGTGGTTTGAAGACGGGCGACTGAATGTCACCGATTCCTGCTTGAAAAGACATGCCCTTGGCACCAACGCAAACAAGAGAGCGATTCTTTGGGAAGGTGAACCCGGCGATACTCGAACGCTCACCTATCTGGAACTCTATCAGGAAGTACAAAAGGCAGCGCTGGGTCTTCGAAAGTTGGGAGTTGAGGCTGGCGATCGGGTCGCGATTTACATGCCACTCGTTCCTGAAGCCATTATCGCAATGCAAGCCTGCGCCTTTCTTGGCGCAACACATTCCGTTGTCTTTGGAGGCTTCTCTTCCGATTCGTTGCGGGATCGAATTAATGACGCAGAATGCAAAGTGCTCATCACGGCCGACGGGGGGTACCGCAAAGGTAGAGTCATCCCCCTGGCTTCAATCGCTCACGAAGCGACTCGAGACAATTGCTGTCCCTCTCTTGAGAATGTCGTCGTTCTCAAACGCATTGGCTCTGTCGATGAATCCAATCTTTTTAAGGACGGTGGGTTCTTTCAAACGATGAGCTGGGCTGAGCTGATTGTTGAAGATGCACATGATTTCGAGGCCACAAGTCTTGAGGCTGAACACCCTCTCTTTATTTTGTACACTTCGGGTACAACAGGAAAGCCAAAAGGTGTTGTGCACTCAACAGGGGGATACCTCACCCAGGCCGCATACACTTTTCGTACCGTTTTCGATCATCGCAAGGATGACATTTTTTGGTGTTCGGCAGACGTGGGTTGGGTCACCGGGCATTCGTATTTGGCATACGGGCCACTCGCGAACGGCTCGACCATCTTCATGTATGAAGGCGCACCGATGACACCCGATGCAGGGCGTTTTTGGTCCATGATTGAAAAGTATCACATCAGCGTCTTTTATACCGCACCCACAGCAATACGTGCGTTTATGAAACACGGCCCCGAGGTGCCTTCAAACTATGATCTTTCAAGCTTAAGGCTCCTCGGTTCTGTCGGTGAACCCATTAATCCCGAGGCCTGGGAGTGGTACCATGAGCATATCGGAAGTGGACGCTGCCCCATCGTAGATACGTGGTGGCAAACGGAAACGGGGGCGATTATGGTTAGCCCTCTTCCCTCAGAGACCCCAACGAAGCCTGGAAGCGCAACTCGAGAAATACCAGGAATCAAACTTGAAATCCTGCGTGAAGATGGAAGCCCTGCCGGAGAAAATGAATCCGGGTATTTGGTTTCGAAGCAGCCATGGCCCTCGATGATGCGTACGGTCTGGGGCGATGACGAGCGGTTCCAGAAAACATACTGGAGCAAGTTTAAGGGCGCGTACTTTACCGGGGACTCGGCACGTCGTGACAGCGACGGATATATTTGGATCGGTGGCCGTGTCGATGACGTCGTGAATGTCTCAGGCCATCGTCTCGGGACAATGGAGATCGAAAGCTCGCTCCTGAACCATCCAGCTGTGGTGGAGTCCGCAGTGGTGTCCCGCCCCGATGATTTAAGCGGCGAAGCAATCGTAGCTTTTGTGACACTCCAGGGTTCCATTCCGTTGGACAAAAAACTAAGTGATGAAGTCAAAGCACAGGTTACAAAAGATATCGGTGCCTTTGCACGCCCAGCCGATGTCCGCTTCGTTGAAGCACTCCCCAAAACGCGCTCAGGAAAAATCATGCGTCGTTTGCTCCGTCAACTTGCGCGCGAGGGGGTCATCAACGGAGACATCACTTCACTCGAAGACAAATCGATCGTCACGAAACTTCTCGCCGAGCGTTAAAACCGAAGGTCCTACACAGCGCCACTATGAGTACGCCGCACCTAAAAACACCAGGCAGCGTTCCAAAAGAGTCGTCGCTTCTATATCGGTTATGGGCATTAACAGTGCCCGCGCTACTCACACAGCTTGCCGTGCCGGTTGCCTCTTCAGTTGATATCATTCTGATGGGCCATGAAAGCGCGAACGCCATGCAAGGTGCTGGACTTGGTGCTGTAATTATCGCCTTCCTCTTTTGGAATGTTTCCCACCTGCGCATGTCAGGTGCAGCACTGAGCGCAAGAGTCTTTGGGCAGGCAAAGGGTTTGTCTCACGAGACCGACCGTGTTCTATCGCATATCTTAATGCGTGCACGCAATCCCTCGCTTGGACTGACACTGGTCACTACCATGACCGGACTCATTCTTCTTCTCGCAAGCCGGGCTCTCAACAATGAGGTTGGGAGCGCCCATGCGCTTTACCAAAGCGCCCTCTACGCTCTAATTCTTGCTCTTGGGGCCGCCGGACACACCTTAACTCACTCCCTCAGTGGTTTCATGAGTGGAACTCAGCGCCCCAAGGTATTGCTCCTCACAGCCCTGATACAGCAGACCTTGAATATTCTCGTGTCTCTTGTTTTGGTCAAGTGTGCCGGATTGGGTATCGTCGGTGTCGCATTCGGCTCGGCCCTCGCCCATTGGGTTCCACCTGTAGCGATTCTTTTCATCCTAGGTTTAAGGCCCCGAGCGTTCTTCAAAGTCTTCATGAATCCTAAGCGCTTTTCGCCCTCCCCATTTGCAGGAGAGAACTTCGATGCGATTGTGATCGAGTCCAGCCAAAGTCATTCGCTTTTTGCTCAACGAACGTTTGCACTTTCCCTCATGTTTCTTTTCTTTCATTGGAGCCAGTGGCAGAAGGGCCAACATGCGTACAATGCCGCTCTCATATTCCTAAATCTTTTCTTCTGGGTCTCGTACTTTTTTGATGCCTTGGCCACAAGCGCCGAAGCGCTCATGGGGCAGTTTCTCGGTCAATTGGCTCTCGGTGAACACTCACTTCAACAAGAGAGGGATGCGCTAGCATGCGACGAAACAACACAAAAAATAACGGGAGAAACAAGAGAGGACGCAACCTTTGAACGAATTCGTGACGCGATACAGGAACTACAGAAAAAAACATGGATGAGCACCCTTTTCGCGCAAAGCCTTTGCGTCTTCGCCCTTCTCTTGGGGAAACACCTTTTGCCTCCACTCTTTACAAACCAACAAGCAGTCTTGAACTTAATCGAAGAACTTTGGTTTTGGGTTGTCGTAATACCCATTGCCTGTCCGCCGGCATTTATCTTGGATGGCTTTCATACCGCTGAACTGAAGGCAAAGGCAATGCGAGACGCAATGCTAGTTGCACTCGCACTTACCACCCCCTTGTTCCTGTACGCATCACAATCGAAGCAGATGTCAAAGCTAACATTGGGGGCTTTTATCCTGTTTTTTATCCTACGAGCCACCGGCCAAGCATGGATCGCCTCTCGACAGAACGCGCTCTCCCTGTAATGCGTAGGCGAACAAGTCGTTTTGAAGTTATGGCTTGCTAGACGTTTAATCTATGAGCCGAGCCTCAGGTCATCCCGAACATCCGAGAGTGACTTGATTTGGCTCCAACGCGTAATGATATCGTCGGGCGATAAGTTCTTCGTACCGTCAAACGAAAAGCCTTGAACGACATACGATGCCATCGCTGTCCCTGCAATTAGTGCTCGCCGAGCAACATCTGCGTTATGAATCCCGCCCTCTTTGTCGACAACACCCAAGAATCCACCTGCAAAGGTATCGCCAGCCCCGGTTGGGTCGGTGACTTCTGCAAGCGGCAATGCAGGTGTAAATGCCATTTCATCGCCAGAGAAAAGAAGCGCACCGTATTCACCGCGCTTGATCACCACATTGTTCGGACCCATGGCCTGAATCGCTTTTGCTGCTTTCACAATATTGGACTCGCCGGTCAACATCTGTGCCTCCATGTCGTTCACAAAGAGGAGCCCAACTTTCGAAATAACCTTTAGAAGTGGTTCCTTCTTGCTTGTAATCCAAAAGTTCATCGTATCCATCGCAACCATCTTCGGGTTCTTCACTTGCTCAAGAACTTTCAGCTGTAGGTCGGGATCAATATTGGCCAAAAATACAGTCTCTGCATTGCAGTAGGATTCTGGAAGCGTGGGATCAAACTCGGCAAAGACATTCAGCTCGGTTGCAAGTGTCTCCGCTTCATTAAGGTCATTCATGTAATGACCCGACCAATGAAAGGTGTCGCCATTGGTGACCTGAAGGCCTGCGGTATCGATCCTTTTGCTCTGCAGAAAGTCAATGTGCTCTTTCGGGAAGTCTTGGCCCACGACACCAACCAATTTGACTTCACTGAAGTAGGAAGCAGAGATTGAAAAATAGTTTGCACTTCCACCCAATGCCTTGTCGCGTTTCCCGGAGGGGGTTTCCACAGAATCAAACGCAACAGAACCAACAACCAATATAGACATACTTCCACCTTTTTCTATGTGACCTTCGTCAATAGGTCATGAAAACTTTAGCCGATTTGCACAAGCCCCTGCCCACTATCTTTTCGACGTTCACGCTCAAGCTTTTCAGCACCCAGCATTCCACACGCTGCATCAATATCATCCCCCCGAGTGCGCCGCACGAAAACGGAGCGCCCCGCATTCACAAGAATCGTTTGAAAACTCTTGACCCGTTCATCCTTCGGGCGCTCAAAATCAGACAGTGGATGGTCATTGAAGGGGATGAGGTTGATTTTTGCAGGAACACCAGCGCTAAGACGAATCAGGCGCCTTGCATCGTCATCGCTATCGTTGACTCCAGCAAGCATCACATACTCGAGGGTAATGCGTCTCCGCTTTGGCAATGGGAACTCTCGGCACGCCTGCATCAACGCTTCTAGATTCCACTTTTTATTGACAGGCATCACTTCAGAACGCGAAATATCCTCGCTACCGTTGACGGAAATCGCTAAGTTCACATCGCTGTCTTCGCCCAATTTTTTGATTTGAGGAATGAGCCCAGAGGTCGAGACTGTGATTCGTCGGTTTGAGAAGTTGGCTCCAGCCTCCGCACGCAAAAGGCGAATACTCTGAAGGACCGCATCGTAATTGTGCAAGGGCTCACCCATACCCATGTACACGATATTTTGGATGGGTCGCTGCGCTTCTCCTGAGACTTTGACGGAACCAAAAATTCCATCGTCAATAAGATGGCGGACAACTGCGTGGTACTGACCAATAATCTCTCCACCGCTCAAGTTTCGAACCAGTTTCATCGCAGCAGTCGCGCAGAATGTGCACCCCATTGCACAACCAACCTGGCTGGAGATACACAGTGCGTTGATCCCCTCGCCCGAAGCATTCGGTATAAAAACACTTTCGATCGAGTGACCATCGCGCGTCGTCAAACGGTACTTGCGTGTGCCGTCGCTACTTGTTTGACATTGCGCTATCGTAACTTCAGAGAGTCGTGCTTTTTCTGCTAAACACTCCCGCAGTGCTTTCGATAGATTCGTCATTTCTTCGAAACGTTGTGCTCCGCGCTGATGAATCCACTGAAACACCTGTTTCGCACGGAACTTCTTCTCACCCATCTGCGCAAACCAAATTTCGAGCGCGGGTAGATCCATACTTGCAATGTCTGTCTTTGGGCTTTCCATTAAGGCGATGGTAGCGTCTATTTTTGTTCTGCACAGGCCCAAAAGGCGCCGATTCGAAGCACAATCGTGTATTATGGGTTCTGTCGTGGGACAAGCTCGTGAATTACATAACGCGAATGCGCTTTTAAACGAAGGTGCCAGTCATCTTGAACGCACGCTCGCAACCATAAACCGCGCCCCTGTTGGTCCACCAAACCGGCACAATTGAGTAGGTAGCTTCGAAATATCTTTGCTCGCCAAGCGTTTCCGATTCCAGGGAAGTCCGAGTCTTGAGTTGCAGAAAGAGCCTCAGCAATGGCGCTTTGTGAAAGCGCCTTCGGAAAAAGGCCGGGAGCAACGTCAGGGAAGTGGCTTGAAGAGAGCAATACGCCCCACACCTGATGGTTCCATAGTGCCAGCCCAGCACTGCGAGTCTTTTTGGCAATGGAGTCGACACAGAAAGCGGGAGCCCGTATTTGATGTACCATATCGGCAAGGTGTTTCAGGCCTCCCGAACACCCATCGTTTGCCAGGTTGCAAAGATAGAAAATGTATTCGTCTTCCACATGAAGCTGCCAATCAAAAATTGCTCTGTCGACCGCGATCGGCTGCATCCCGTATTGAGACTGGATCCCTTGGTGGACATCCAAAACAACATCATGCGTTGCGCGAGCAATCGCCTTGGGGATTAGAAACATTTCATAACTCTGCAGAGGCACACTACCCACTTGGGGCGTAATGGGTTTTGCACCAAGCCCCATCAACGCATTGCAAAAAGGTGTAAAGGCGTCTCGCCGACACACAAGATCCAGATCGCTAGCACCGCGTACACCTCCCCCACCCCAATAGCGAGCATCCGCGGCTACGCCTTTCACAAAGGCAGCATCACTGGAGAAGCATGGCAATGCGTCCTTTACCCAGTCCATCGCGTCCTTTAAGTGTAGAGTGCGAAGAGCACGATGAAGTTTATACGCGCGTTCGCTCGCGTCATCTTTTCTCACACATAGAGGAAGGTAGAGTTTTTGGCTCGCGAGATATGATGAAAGTTGCTCCTTCCCCACATTGACATCCAGAGACGCGTACGATTCAGAAAGCGATGTGCCCGAAGACATTCTACCACTCGCCAAAAAAGCATCCAAGACGTCGATTGCGCGTTTTGACACAGCGAGATGGCGATTCAAAGTCTTTATTTTACGTCGCTTCATCGGAGCTATTCACAGGCAAGGTTGGAAGCGAACTTATCGTATGTGATGCTTGCCAGATTGGGGAAAAGCTCGGCACCAACTTTTGTAACATCTCTCGTATTTCTGAAGAGGACAACTCGTCCACGCCTGTCCCAAAATCCTGAATCGCGCTTAAAAATTCCTTGCCTCGGTCTTGTCCGGCACGTCCGATAAATATCTTTGGATGTTTCGTTTTTTCAGCCTGTTCGTGTTCAGTGCTGAGCTCCTCATAAATCTTTTCCCCCGGGCGCATCCCCACAAATTCGATATCAATATCATCGTAAGGCTTAAAACCAGACAGACGAATCAAAGACTCTGCAAGATCGAGAATCCGTACCGGTTCACCCATGTCCAAAATAAAGATTTCCCCACCTTCACCGATCGCCCCCGCTTGCAGCACCAGCTGACTTGCCTCTGGGATGGTCATAAAGTAGCGAGTCATCTCTGGGTGGGTGACAGTGACGGGCCCCCCTTTGGCAATCTGCTCCTTGAAGAGTGGTATCACGCTCCCATTCGAACCCAAAACATTCCCAAAGCGTACGGACACATAACATGTACTCGAGTTCTCTTGACAACTTCGCACCACCTTCTCGGCAACCCGCTTGGTACACCCCATAACGCTCGTTGGGTTCACAGCTTTGTCGGTTGAAACCATCACAAATCGTTCAGCACCGTACGCACTGGAAAGCGTTGCAACATTCGAAGTTCCTAAAATGTTGTTCTTAATCGCCTCGCCCGGGTTCAGTTCCATCATCGGAACATGTTTATGTGCTGCGGCATGAATCACGACCGAAGGGCGGAACTCCCGAAAAATCTCCTCTAATCTCTTTCGGTCACAGACATCTGCAACAAGGGGAAGAATGCGGGTTGCCCCATTCACAACCGCGGGAGATTGTAGAGCTTTCAACTCTCGATCAATGTCAAAAAGCGCGTTCTCGGCTTGTTCAAGACACAAGAGTGCCTCTGGCGCAAAGCGCAGTACTTGCCTGCATAGTTCACTCCCGATGCTACCGCCAGCGCCCGTCACCAGAACGACCTTGTCTTTCAGCATTGTGCTTAGCACACGCTCGTCCAGCTGAACTGGGTCGCGCCCAAGCAAGTCTTGAATGGCAACATCACGAATCTGGTTCACCGTCATCCGTCCATCCATTAGAGACGCAAGGCCTGGAATCATCTTCGTCTGAACACCGGATTTCAGCCCACGCTGAACAAAAGCACGAATTAGTTTCGGGCTGGCGGAGGGGATCGCGACAACAAGTTCATCGATCGCGTGTCGCTTGGCCATCGTCTCGATGGCATCTGTACCGCCTAAAATCGGAACGCCATGAACTCGACCCTGCGATTTACGTTCATCATCATCGAGAAACCCAACAATGTGGTATTGGGCACGCTGACTCTTTTGCACTTCGCGAGCAAGGCTTACCCCAGTATCCCCGGCGCCAACAATTAAGAGTCGTTTTACCTTTTCACTGTTTGCGTTGACCACACGGAAGAGCTCAAAGCTTTGACGGACCAGAATTCGGAGCCCACCCACAAAAACCAAAGCAAGGAGAGTTTCTACGATAAAGATTGAGCGCGGAAAACTGTTGTAACCCGAAAAGTAGACGTAAAGCAGGAGCACCAGACTTGCGCACAACGTCGTCTTTGTAAGGGCAAAGAGCTCGGGAGCGCCCGCGTAACGCCACATTCCCTCATAAGCATTGAAAAGCCAACCGAAGGCTACTCGAAAAACCATAAGGAGGATCATCCAACTGATAATGCTCCCAGAGTACTTGGTTGGGATGTGTCCATCAAAGCGAAGCAAAAAAGCGCAAAGAAAGGACGCGCACCACAGAAAAGCATGAACTGCCATCACCACAATGCGTCTTCGTTCGAAAAGGCGCCGTGCAATGCGCTGACTAAAGTCTTTTCTCTCTGTCTTCGTGCCCAATAATTTCACGACTCCTCCAAACTCAAACATCTTGCTCCGGAGCCTTGGGCTTTCAAGGGGCTTGGAGAAACTTCGGTCTCAAATCTTAGGATTCTGGTTTCTTGGCAACGATTAAAGCATGGCGTCCCCGATTTCGAAGCTGCCAGTCCTGAACGTGAAGCCCGTGCGCTTCGAGCAACCATTTCAAATCAGCAGCAGTGTATCTGCAGTGCTCTGAAAAGTGAGTAAATCGGTCTTGTGAATCTGAGGGTTCACTCTCAAAATAGTCCTGGAGTGGAAAGCGCACCCAATCGCACAAAACGCATTGTCCTCCAGGCTTCAGCGTTCGAGCAAGGTCACGTACCAAGCGCGTCGGCACCGGGAGTTCATGCAACACCATGACCGCAAAAGCCAAGTCGATAGACTTGTCACCGAGAGATTGTATGGGTCCCGACATCAAATCATGTCGATGTATTTGAGCGTCAGGAATACCCTTTAACGATTGAGATGCTAACTTAAGCATCTCAGGCTGAGCTTCAACCCCGTGAAGTTCTGCCTTTGGGAAGCGCTTCGCAAGATCAACAAGCAGTAACCCAGGGCCGGTACCAAAATCTACAATCCTTATGCTCTCGTCAGAGCCAGTCGAAACACCCATTGACTCAATAGTGGCCCAAAAAGAATTACCAAAGCGATTGGAATGTGACTTTACCATGAGGTCAGCAAAGTCCTTAAAATCACCGTGGTGGGCGTTTAAATGGTGCAGTGTCCCTTGTGTTAAGGCTCCAACTTGGTCCTCATCCGCTTCGTTATTCGATTCCTTTCCACCACGGGAAGGAGAACTTTCCCAGCGCATAATAAGTGTGCCGTGGTAGTCATCACTCTCCTTCAGGTCGTCGACGTGTTGCTTGATTCCCTTCGCGTGGTTTACCCCTAAAGTCTCCAGCCCTTCCAAGCTGCCTTCCAGATTCGCTTCTTGTGAAAGATTCTTCGCGTCATGACTTGGACTGGTGGACGTTGCTTGTGGTTCCGTAACAATGGATGCGATTTCATCCAATGAGAGCATCGACCGTGTCGGTCTCACCTTGACTGCAGTCGTGTCGACATGAAGACTCGTTGTCCCACCCTTCGAAGCTTTGCCCGCCGCCTTTTCGCCGGGGTGGATTTCATTATTAAGGGATATTTGCAAATCAGCGTTGCTAGCTTTCTCGGCTTCAAAACGAATTTTTTCGCGGGCGTTTTCAAGTGTTGGGCGCTGTGCATCAAGCTCTTTGCCAAAAAGCCCGCGGATTACGGATGCCAGTAAAAGATCTGGGCTTTGCACAAAGTATGCTTTGGCTAGGTCTTCAACAGCCTCAAGCATCTCTTGCGCACTTTGATAACGATCCCTGGGGTCCGTTGCTGTGCTTCTCTCAAGCATGCCGCTCAAGTCTTTCGGAAATCCTTGAGGGATTGCATTACGATTGCCAGCCGCATGCAAATCCAACACTTGCGTCTCCCCCATACCGGCAGTATCGAAGGCCCTTGTTCCAACCAGCAACTCATAGGCGATACAACCGACTGCATACACATCCGAGCGTCCGTCCATCAATCCCATTGTTGCCTGCTCTGGCGACATATAACCTGGCGAGCCAATAATGTAATCCACAGGCCCATCAATATCTTTCAGATAAGCGGCACCAAAATCCCCAACCCGAACCTCACCTTTCACATCAAGGAATATATTCTTTGGGCTGAGATCACGGTGTACAAGGCCCCCGAGTCGGGCATCTCTTTCTCCTAGCTGATGGGCAAAGGCCATTCCTCTGAGGATCCCGGCAATGGTATAGAGCCAAGCCGCTTTGGGTATATTCACGGCAGCGCTTCGACTTCGTTTTGCCAGGCGTCCAAGATCGACACCGTCGATATATTCAAGAACTAAAAAGGGCACGGAGGAATGTTCGCCTGCAAAGAGGCCTTTGTTAAGGTTGGGATGTGATAAAGCCGGAGCAATTAAAATCTCCCGTTCAAAACCACCGCGTGCAACCTCATCAAAAAGCATCGACGACTTTAGCCGTTTGATAACCGCAATCCGCCCTGTCGGTTTATGGATAGCCCGATACACCTGAGCGATTCCGCCTTCGGCATAATGGTCGACAACAGAGAAGTCTTCAATGCGCAATGTGCCATCCTCGCCAAGTGTTCTTAACTTGATGTGATAGTAGCGTGAAATGCCGCTTGCGGTAAAGAGCTCACATCAAAGGAATCAAATTAGGGCAACATCGTAAAACCATATCTTTGAAAATCCCAATGCTGGACTCTTCGAGGATTGATACTATGACCTCGCTTTCATTCTATATCCAGAGCCAATCGAATCGGACAATGATCGGACCCTGTCACATCAGGCAGGATGTCAGCATCAACGGTGTGGTCACAAAGCGATTCAGAAACAAGGGAATAATCAATCCTCCAACCCACATTGCGTTGTCGAGCCCCTGCTCGCTGGCTCCACCATGTGTAATGGCCTTCCTCACCCACGTGGCGTTCTCGAAAAGGGTCTCGCCATCCAGCGTCAAACCAACGAGACATTTCTTCTCGTTCGATCGGCAAAAAGCCACTCGTTTTGTGGTTTGTTTTCGGCCGGGCCAGGTCAATCTCGGCAAAAGCGGTATTCCAATCGCCAAATACGGCGACGGGTTTGGTCTCGCGAGCATTTTCTGCCAGCTCTTGTACTGCGCGATAGAAGTCGAGCTTGTAGGGTACCCGGCTGTGATCACGATTCTTCCCGCTCCCGTTTGGAAAATACCCGTTCATCAACACCAATCCATTCCATTCAAAGGCGTGAAAGCGTCCTTCAACATCAAACTTCTCAATGCCAAGACCGGATTGCACTGAGCTTGGCGGCTCTTTGAAATATGCAGCAACACCACTGTAGCCAGGCCTTTGCGCAGGAAAGAAATACGAGTAATACCCCTTTAACTCTCTAGCTTCTTCTGGGATTTGGTCTTCAAAAGCACGCACTTCTTGAAGAAAGAGTACATCGGGGTTCATCTCACGAACACGGTCGACAAAGCCTTTACGGCATGCCGCACGAATGCCATTAACATTCCAACTCACTATTGTTTTCGTGCGCATCACACTACCCCATAAACATCACTCGTAACATACCTATCCTTTTAGGATAGGAATAGGATCAAAGCTATTGAAAGCAATGCTCTTTATCGATTTGAATATGGCCATCTTCACGAAGAATCATCAAATCGCCCTCCATCTGATGATTTCCAACAGCTTGTGCTTCGTATTGGTTTGCATCCGCATGCTTAAGAACAATTGTGTACGGGTTGTCACCAAAGGCCGATCGAAAACCAATTTCTTCCAACGTCCCAAAGCGTTGCGAGCGACTCTTGTAGGACTCTTGCAGAATATGAACCGTTCGTAGCGAACCGCGCCCTTGGTCTTGTAAGGCATGGCAAGCATTAAACATTGGGCCTTGTCCGCTCAAGAGCATGTACACAGCTACCGGCATGAGTACCACAACCAAAAAGAGTGCAGCAAAGGCAAAACCTTGACCCCGGTGCCCCTGCTTTCGGGCTTGAATGATGCCAAAAACCGCAAGTATGAGGCCCAATGGGGCACCCACAACCGAAGATGTCGCAAGGAGCGCGTACACGCATGTCATATTCAAGTGTCGAGATTGTTGAGGCATCTGAAGACTGTTATTCGTCATAGCGCAACCCTACGAGCCAGCCACTATTGAGGATTCGCACAGCAACGTGCACCAATAGTCTTCGACCGAGTACCTTTACTGACCAAGCGCCGAGCTGAACAACGTGAAGCATACTTTGGCCGTGAAGCGCTCCCCCCTTTCAATACATAGCGATTTCCGCTGGAAGAAGAAGTCCACTCCTCCACATTCCCACTCATTGCGAAAATAGTGTAGCCCGAACGGCACCGCTTTCGTTGGTCAGCACCCAAAGGTTGGGCATCGGAGCCTTGATCCACATTGCAGATTTCATCGTCGTAGCTTTCACCATAAGGAAAACGAGTTTGATAAGGCCCCTTGCAGGCTCGCTCCCATTCTTCTTCGGTACACAGGCGCTTTCCTTTTGACTCACATAAGTCGCGTGCGCGGGACCACGAGAAACCAGCACTTGGTGCTCTTTTTTTCGAGTTGGGAAATTCGTAATAATCGATGCAGTAAAAGTCTGTTCGCGCCTTCCGCGCATTGAGCTCATCAAAGGCACGCATCGAATCGCCGCTTCGAGTTCCGAATGCGAATCGACCAGCCTTAATCGCACGCATCCCTCGAGGACATTTAAGTTCTTTCTCCTCGGCACCTGCCGTTTCGCCTTTCAAGGCTACAATCGCACGCTGCCCGTCAGCAGTAGATGAACCGGCACTAGCACTCCCAGAGGTTGAGTCTCTTTCTGTCCCAACTCTTTTTTCCGTATTGGACTCTGAGGTGGGGGTTTGGGGCTCTTCAGAAGCTCCTGTCTTGGTTCGAACGGTATTCGTTGCTGCGACAACAGGTGCACTTGGCGCTTTAGCATCCGAGTTTGACACAGTTGCTGGTGTAAGAGCCTTTGTTTCTGTCACCTCTTGGTTAGTGTTGCCAGTATTCTCAAATGTAGCACGCGCGGCTTCCCCTTTTTCGAGGTCTGCATTCTCCACCTGAGCAACTTTTGCCGGCTTGACTTCAGTATCGACAGCAGCCTCCGCATTCTCGTTCAGTGCTTGGCCCAAAACAATGCGACTTAGGTAGCGCGTTCGTGCCGTTGCAAACCCGTCCGCAACGCTTGTCTTGAGAGGCTTAAAAACATCATTTTCGTCCGAAGCCCAGATGAGATGCCTGGAACTCTCGGCATCTTTGCTAAGAGGAAACTCAACCACAGCATCGCGACTTAAGGTTAAAGGACCTTCTACGCGAAGCGCACTCCCAAAAGGTTGCATTGTTGCTGTCGCCGGAATTTTCTCGCGCGTGAGATTAACGCTTTGTTCGTAATTGAGCGCTCTTGGTGGCACGGTTAACGAAAGGCCTTGTAGATTTACGACCTTTCCATCCGGCCCCAACACGTAGGGACTATCGTCAGGGGATCCTTGAAGTGCAACTGCGTTACCCGAGCCCCCAGTGGATTCCCCCTTCGCGATTTGCCACACCCCCCATAGAGCACCACCCGCAAGAAGTCCTAAGACTGCCGTCAGCGCAAGATTAATCGTAAAGTTTGATGCGTTCTCTCGACGCTGCCCGCTAGATTTGCCACCGCTTTTTGCACCGGTTGGCCCCTGGCGTGGCATTGCTCTTGATGGCAACTCGTCGAGAACCATAGTATCTGAAGGAATCGACTCGGGCATTCGACCAGGCATTGGGCCGGGTATTGGCCCTGCTACCGTTTCCCCCTCATAGCTCACTTCACCCGGTGGAAAACTGTGACCTGGATGACCATCGTTGATGAAATCCTTCGGCAATGCCGGCGGAAAGAGTGCCTCCGTCTCCAAGTCGTCAGGAAGCATAATCGCATTGGTTGACTCCGGTGGTGGTGGTGGCGCTGCACCGTCACCAATCGGACCGCGACCACCCAAATCTGAACCGGGTGTCAACACCATGGTTTTTTGGTTTATAGGCTGTGGGAAAGCCGTATCGTTTGCACCGGCAACTGCTGCATCTAAAGCCTTAAAAAATTGACCCGGGTTTGCCTCGCGATTGTCTGGTGATTCATTCAGCCCTTTGCGAATGAGCGACTCAAGGCCTTGCGGCAAACGTGCAAGCTGTTCATTCAAATACGTACTAACACCGCCCTCATAGCGAATACCTGTGCACATTTCACATAAGATTACCGCGATCGAAAACATATCCGCACGCCGATCAACCTTTGCGCCATCGACTTTGATTTCTGGTGCGTTGTACGCAAGCGTTCTGGCAACATTGCGCTGCGCCCCTAAAAATGGCTTCAACGGAATCGCATTTAAGAGACCACCCCCAACAACCTTAAGCCCATCGGACAACACAACGATATTGGTTGGACGAATGTCACCGTGATACGTAGAGCTCTTGAGAGAAGCAAGAGCATCACAGAGCCCCCCAATGATGGGGACAACTTCACCTGGCTTAAACGCTTCGCCACTCTCTTGTTTCATCGCGATGATCTTCGCTAAAGTCAGACCATCAATACGTTCAGTGACCGTGTACGGAAGACCACTTTCATCAACAGCATGATCAACAATGCTCTCAAAATTTGGGTGTTTCACTTTACGCCATTTTTTCAACGCGCTTTCAAAATTCGTTCGATCTTTTGCGGTTTGCAACAAATGTGGTGAAACTGCGTTCAGCTGGAATATCTTGTCGTCCGATTTTCTCCGCACCAGATATTTCGAACCGATCGCATGGGTCCCCAAGGGGCGAGAGATTATATATTTCCCCCCAATTGCTTCCCCATCTTTTAACTTGGATGCGGCAACACCTTGATTCGACGGACCTTCATCACCTTGTCCATCTTCCAGAAACGACTGCCCACAAACGAGACATTCTTTCGCATCTTGCGCATTGTATGAACCACAACGAAAACAAAGCATTCTGCAATCTCCAGTCGAAAGGCCGCATGTTAACGATTAGCCCCTAACACCCCGAATGGCCAGAGATTTTGTCTTTTTGTAACGAGCGGCAGCCACCGTTTTCTGCGCATTGGCTTCAAGATACACCCGTTGACCCGAATCCTCCTGCCCCGCGTTCACTTGATGAAAGTTCACTCGTGACTTCCAATTGACATTGAGCGACCTTCGCAAAGACGAGCTGAGCAATACGATCGCCTGGCGCAATCTGAAATGTCTCTCGCCCATGATTTACCAGTAGCACCTGGATTTCACCTCTGTAATCTGCGTCGATCGTACCGGGAGAGTTGAGGACCGTCACCCCATGTTTCAATGCAAGACCGGATCTCGGCCGAACTTGAGCCTCGAGTGCTGCAGGCATTTCGATCGCCAGATTGGTCGGAACAAGCAGTCGCTCCCCCGAAGGAATTTCGCATTCTGCATCCGCCCTCAAATCAAAACCAGCCGCAGCATTTGTTCCCTGTGCTGGCGCTTGGTGATGCGCTTGTCGTTGTCGAATAAACTTAAACTTAACATGGTATTTTTCTTCAAAAGACAAAGCAAGGTCCTCCATGAGAGCCAGTTTAGACGCAAGTTACGAGACAAGGCCTTTGGTATCAAACATTTCCACAATGGGTTTGCCTTTCGAGCGCTGCAGGCGAAATCCCACTTCTCCACACGCCGGGCAGAAAAAACCCTCTGAGATGTTTTCAAGGTTAATGTGTATCTCTTCATTGCAGCCGCGGCATGCGCCTTCCCAAACCCGATTGGGCCGCAATCGGTTCAAAATATAAAGAACTAGCACCGCAAACCCAACGAAAATAAAGACTCCCAAAAGTACACTTGGGAGAACCGTCGCATAGAAGTGAGGATCGGGCCCAAAATGTTTTTGAGTCTCAGCCCTTTCGGCTGAGACGTTGGGGCCGAGAGTTTGTGTCGAAATTTGACTTGAGCCCCCTGCCTTTCTCGATGGGCTCTCCGACCCATGCATTGTTTTAGGCGCAGCATTCGGATGCAGGCCGACAGAAGAGGCTCCATAGCATTGAGAGTAATCCCAAGCGTCACCAAAACCGGGGGCATTGGATACCTCGTTAAAAAAACCCGGCGAATCACCAGGGCATACAAAGGCTCGCTCCTTTGCCATAAGGTTTTGACAAACCAACACAGAAATAACTATGAAGGCCAAAGCGTTCACTTTTGTGAGAGGGCTTTGCAAGCGGACACACAGGAGTCGAAAGTGATTCTTCACAGAGCAAACCTCTTCAATGCAAGATGGAACACATCGCGTTCAAGATTAGCATATTCAATCGGTCCTACCAGCGGGCATCCCCTTACGCTGACGGAAACAAAAGGCAGCACTAAATTGTTGTTTTCGCGGTTAAATTTCACCATACTCGCGACATGTCACCAACTCCAACTCCTGTCTCGGAAAAGTCCCAAACTCAAAAGCACAACGAACTTGCGGAGAAGAAAGCAAGCAACACCTCGCTTCAGGAGGGTCAACAAGTCGTCCAAGCCAACCCGCTAGGACAAAAAGCGATGGCACCTCATCGCGCGTTGCGAAAAAAGGCATTGACGCCCTGGTGGCATCGCTTGGCGCTTTCCTGGCGCAACAAAGAGCTGGCAAAGTACCCAGAGGATTGGGCAAAGAGCATCAATGACCTTGCAACAAAAGGTACCATTGTTTACGTCCTCAAGGGTTACTCCCCTGGTCTCCTCGCACAGTTGGACAGGTTATTTCTTCATGGAGTCCTACCGCCTGCTTCATGGGTTGCCGGTGTTCGTGCAGGGCTTTTGACGAGGCTCATGCGCCGTGGAAATTCACGTCACCCCCTTGAAGAACATGAACGATGGACACAAGAGCGGCTTGAGAGCGGTGACCATGGCATCGTCGTCCTCGATAAAGCTTGGGGATTTGGTGGTGAAAAGCCAAGGACAATTGAATCCTTACTTCAAGGTTTCGCAAAAGGTCCTAAGGACAGACAGGTTTACCTTGTTCCACATCTTCGAGTCGACGGCGATCGAACCAAGATTCGAATTCCGACGCCAGAAAGGACCTCGGGTTCTTGGTTGGGCTCCTTGTGGCCTCGGTGGCCCTCTGCTGCGCGCATTGATGCTTGCGACCCTGTTGCGCTTCATCAGCATGAGGGCGCAAACAGTTCACGAAGCCAACAAGCGCTATCGATTCGTAACGAATTGGTTCAACGACTCACCCGAGCGGAACAACTTACACTTGGGCCACCGAAAAAGACCCAGCGTACAATGCGCGAAGAAGTGTTTGAAGATGCAGTGCTCAAAAGACAACTCGAGGAGATTTCGCGAACAGAAGGCAGACACCCCGGTGTGCTCGTACGGGAAGGGAAACGCATCTACGATACGATTGCAGCAAAGCAGAATATTGCGCTCTTTCCCTTTTTAGACAAAATACTCGGAGCA
This sequence comes from Myxococcota bacterium, assembly GCA_020630615.1. Taxonomy (GTDB): domain Bacteria; phylum Myxococcota; class UBA727; order UBA727; family JAHDBA01; genus JAHDBA01. Next base: position 58,646 of record JAHDBA010000017.1, read on the forward strand.
ATTCTCAGGACAATCTATGATGGTGTCCACTGCAATATTGATGATGTCACGCGCGTACGAGAAGCTGGGAAAAAAGGTCCGATCATTGTTGTCCCTTCGCACCGCTCACACATGGATTACTTGGTGATTAGCCAGTCGCTCTTTAAAAACGACATTTCTGCGCCGATGATTGCGGCTGGAGACAATCTCAACTTTTTTCCGATTGGGTCTCTGTTTCGTCGAGGTGGTGCATACTTCATTCGACGCTCTTTTAAAGACGACCGTCTCTACGGATCAATATTAAAAGCCTACGTTCGGAAGCTCTTCAAAGAAGGACACACCCAAGAATTTTTTATCGAAGGCGGACGAAGCCGCTCCGGAAAAACCTTGCCACCGAAATTTGGAATTCTGAAGATTCTCGTCGACGCATTTTTTGATGGGAACCAAGAAGACGCAGTTTTTTGCCCTGCGCATGTTGCGTACGAAAACTTAATCGAAAACAGTGCGTATCGTCGAGAGCTGGAAGGAGCGAGCAAGGAAAAAGAATCCGCAAAAGGACTCTTTAAGGCTCTTAATACTTTGCGCTCACGCTTTGGCCAAGTTTTCATCACATACCATAAACCCATTTCAATCCGAGAGTTCATCCAAGAACAAGGTATCTCGATTGATGAACTGCGAGGGCAAGATTCAATCGAGGCACGGCGGCACGTTGTTCAGGAGCTCGCCTATCGAATAACCTTTGGGATCAACCAAGCAGCAACCGTAACGGCACCGGCCATAGCGATCTTAACCCTTTTTGGCTTTCGAAGGCGCGGTCTGCACGAGCATACTCTTCATGATACCGTCGCGTTGATTGTCGCACATATCAAAGGTGTTGCCATTGAACCCCCACGGATTAGCGAGGGCCTTGCCGAATCCCCAGGGCCATTAATTGACCGTGCACTCGAGTCTTTGGTGGAATCGGGACACATTGTTCGCGAGTCCGCAGCCGATTCTAATTTCTATCGAATCGCCGACGACAAGTACCTCGATTTGGACTTCTATAAAAACTCAATACTCCACTTTCTTGTACCCGAAGCAATCGTTGCATTGGCGTTACGCGCGCTTGCTGCGCGACCGGGCCAAGCCATTTCGATTCGTAATATCAAACGCGAAACAAAGTTCTTATCTCGACTTTTTAAGCACGAGTTTATTTTTGACCCGAGAGAAAACTTTGACAGTCTCTTTGAGTCCACAATTGCACGAATTGTTGATTACGGGATCCTCGAATGGGTGGAGGATGGCATGGTCGCATGGTCCGACAGCAAACCCTCACGTCGTCTCGGTGTTTTTGCATCCAATTTGCTCTTAAACTTCGTCGACAGCTACGATGTATGCTCCAGACATCTTATCAATGTTTTGGGAAGTCCAAAAACAGAGAAGCTCGTTATCAAAGACTTAATCGAACATGCAAGAGCGGACTTTTTAGCCAACAAAATATCGACTCGCGAGTCTGCCCATGCTGCGAACATTAAGAATGCGCTTAAGACCTTTGTGAGCCTTGGTGTGATCACATATGAAGACGGTGAGTCTGGGCGTCGTCTAAAGCTGTGTGAAACGCGTGAACCTTTGATTGAGATCAACAATATCTTGGGGCGCATTCGGGCATTCAAGGGATAGCAAAGATTAGAATGGAACGATTATGGATCCCTATCGATCTTACCAAGCTCGCTTTGGGTGTCGCCCCCGAAGTACAGTCGCACTCTTCATCGTACTTTCATGGGCTCTTTTCGCGAATAGTGCTTGCCATAAACAAAGGACGCGGTCTTTTTCGCATTCAGGTCCCGGGGTCACTCTTCAACTTCAGAGTGTTTCGGATTCTGAATCGTTATTGTTCGTGCCGATTGTGCTCGTATCTTTTCAGCAATCGCTTGACTCTTTAAATAAAGACTCTTTTGCACCTCGAGGCAAAACCCTCGTTGTTCTTCATGGCGATGCACGCAGCTTTATGCAGAGCACGAACACCCAAACCCTGAATATCCGCTCCTATGCTCGACCCGGTCGAATCGACATCCTCTCGACATATTTTATGGGTTTAGAATCAAGAGAGCGTAGCCGAGAAATTCTCGCGACGCTAACGCACGAAATGGTTCATCTGTACATGATGGAGAAACGCGAAGAGCCAGGTTTTGTAGGGTTTCCTGCATGGCTTCATGAAGGCCTTGCCCGCACGATGGCCAAGCAGCCAATCGTCCCCTTAAGTCCAATTCGAAAAACATTCTGCCAGGAAGCCACCCCCTGGAAACGTGCCCGCACGATCGACTACAGCGTTGGACACCAGATTGTGGAGTGGATCGTTCAACGATACAGTCTGGCCAGCCTTCAACGACAAATCCAAAAACAGGCCTTCGAAAAACCCGAGAACGCGAGAGTCTTTTGGCAACATCTCTGTCAGGAATTCCTCGATGCCCACAAGACGTCTTCAACACCTACGAGCTGATTCAGAGCCCTCGCGAGAACAAAAAGGTAGTCACTCAGGCGGTTCAAATAACGCAAAGCATTGGCACTGTCTGTAGTAACACCCACCTCGTCAGCATAGAGCGCAACGACAAGTCTTTCCGCTGAGCGAACGCGAGTCCGTGCAACATGGGCATGGCTTGAAGCAATACACCCACTCGGCAATATGAAATTCTTAAGTGCGGGTAAGGCTTCTTCTTTGGCATCGATCCAGGTTTCAAGCGTCGTACAGGAGCCTTCGAAATCCACCAGGCGAACTTTCGATTTATGGTTGTCACGTGCACTACCCGGTGTTGCTACAAAAGCACCGATATCGAAAAGGCGAGACATGATTTCACGCAACTCAACTCGCATGCGATCGAGAACTATCCTGCTCGCAATGCTTGAGGTCCATGATGTGAGCCCCTCGTCGCTCTGAAGTTGCTCGAAAAGCCACGCGTCAATTACACCAATGGATGCGTTGGCTTCATCGATTTGTCCGTAGGCGCATACTCGTTCAGCTGATTTGAGTACGCGCTGTCCCCCGAATAAACTCGT